>JAKLLO010000084.1 GCA_023150095.1 Zoogloea sp.
GGTCACCGTGCCCTTCGCCCGCATCGAGGCGGCCCTCGCGCACCTGACCGAGGATCAGGCGTTTCCCGCCAAGACGCTGAAGCCGGCATTTCCGAGCGGCAAGTCGGCGAACGATCCGGGCTTCCTGCTGGCCTTGCTCCGGCACGAGGGCCTGTTATCGCCGGCCCCCGAGGGGGCGCACCTGAGCGTGCGCACGGGTGACTGGGCCGCCTGGAAGACCGCCGTGCTCGCCGAGGCGGGCGAACCTTTTGAGCTTCCCACCAAGCAGACCCAGACCCCCATGACCGCCGCCGAACCCACCTCCGCATCGATCACCGCCGCCCCGCCGGTGGCCGTCCACAAGGGTAAGAAGGGCCGGAAGGATCGGGCCGTCCACGCCCATCCCACAGCCACCGCAGCCGAGGACGAGCACCATGATCCGGCTGCGTGACCCGGGCGACCTTCACCTCGTCGAGGATCTGGAGATTCGGGCGCTGATCGCCCAGCGATTCGAGGACTTCGCCCAGGGCGAGCCCTATGATCCGGAGCTCCATGCCCACGCCTTCCTGGTGCAGGCCGGCGACAGCGGCGAGGCCATCGAGACGGCGACCGGCTGCTGCATCACGCCGGAGCGCTTCGACGTGCTCGAAGAACACGATGCCTGCTTCGAGCTGGTGTTTGCCGAAGGCGACGCCGGCACGGTGACCTTTATCCCGAAGGCCGACGGCATCGATCCGAACCTGATCACCTTCTGCCGGGCCTACGCCGCGCCGGCGCCGGATATCAAGGCTGCCTGACCGCAGACAGCACCCCACCTTTCTACCCGACCTTGTTACAGCCGGAGCCCGTTGTAGGGCTTCGGCTGTTTTGCATTCAGGAGACCGAATATGCAAGCCCACCACACCGAAGACCCCGCCGGGTGCCCACCCCCGGCGAGCGTCACGCCGAAGTTCGACCTCGGGCAGGTTGTCGCGACGCCCGGCGCCCTCGCGGCCCTTGAGCAGCACCAGATCTCGCCCTTGACGCTGATTTCCAGGCACGTGCGAGCTGACTTCGGGGACATCGACCAGCAGGACTGGCAAACCAACCTCGCCGCGCTGCGATACGGCAACCGGATCGTTTCCGCCTACGCCATCGCGCCCGATGTGGTTATCTGGATCATCACCGAGGGCGACAGGTCGGTGACCACCCTGCTCCTGCCCTCGGAGTATTGAGCCGTGAGCGGCCCGACATACCAGCCGCCGCTGAGCCCGCAGATTGCCCAATGGCTCGCCGAACTCGATGACGACGCCAACGAGTTCTTCCAGGAGCGCGCAGCCGTGCGCGAGCACATGGGCGACTTCAGCCGGGAGCAAGCCGAGAACCTCGCCTGGGCCGAGACCCAGCGCTACGTCGAGCGGCGCGACGCCCGTCGGCGGTAACACCGGCCATCACGCGTCAAATCTCGCCCAAAAAACCAGACATGGACCAGCACCCCGCGCTGGCCCATCCCACCTTCCGCGACGAATCCCACGATGCCTTGCCCTCGCTCGACCCATGCGGGTCCGGCGCCGGCAGCTATGCCCTGCGCCGAGGATTCGTACTTCTTCGCACCGCTTTTGTGAGGAGCATCACCATGACCGTAACCCCGATCCGGCATCTGCCGGACGCTGACCTGCTGCGCCTCGTCCTGGGCGAAGAGGCGGCGGCAACGCTCAGTCAGCAGCCGCTCGCCGAAGTCTTCCGTTTCGATGCCGGCACGGCCGCCCTTCAGGAGGGCATCGCCCATTACGGCCCGCTGCGGACCCTCGCCGCGGCGGTCGAGCTGATGGCCCGGGCGCTGTCCCGCAGTCTCACCGAACGCGATTGCCTCGCCGACCCGGCAACCGTGCGCAAGCTGCTGCAGCTGCGCTTGGGTGCGCTCCCCCATGAGGTCTTTGCGGTGCTGCTGCTCGATGCGCAGAACCGCCTGATCGACTGCACGGAGCTCTTTCGCGGGACCTTGACCCAGGCCTCCGTCTATCCCCGGGAGGTGATCAAGCTCGCGCTGCAGCACAACGCCGCGGCGCTCATCTTCGCCCACAACCACCCGTCCGGCGTGACCGAGCCGAGTCAATCTTGTCCTTCAAGCGGAAAAGCCTTTGATGAGCGGATCTGGTGAGCTGCCCGTATGTCGTCGCCTGGACCCTGCCCCTGACGACGGACTCGTCCTTGATCTCAAGGTCGCGCATCGTCTTGGGGGCTATGGAGTGGCCGACGACGAACGCGCGGAACATGGGCGTCCCGTCCAGCGCCCCGCTCCCGAGGAAGTCCTGGACGTACCCCGTCGCTTGGTTGACCTCCTCGCGGCCGATGGTCGAGTCACCCTTCTTCAACTCGATGATGAGGACGCTCTGGATGCGCGTGAGGGAGGCCTCCCCGCCGTCGAACGCCTCGGTGCCGACGACCGAGCAGGTAGCGTCGGCCAAGATCATGATGTCCGGACGCTGCCGCGGGTTGAGGAACGCCTCTATGGAGACCCTGCGACCGAAGACCTTCTCGGCGGCGTTGCGCAGGGTGATGTTGGACGCATACTCGCTGCTGTCGAACTCGGGCCCGAAAAGCCATCGGGCCTGCGTCACCAAGGGATGCAGGGTGTGCAGCTCGTCGGTCCCCGGGTCGCCGCAGAGTTTCTCGATGGCGGAGATAACGGCGAGCCTGTGGTCGATCTCGTCGAGGACCGACAGGGCGTCGCGCACGGTCCACTAGCCTAGTAGCCTGTCGAGCCCCTCGATGTCGGTCTCGTTGAGCCTCGTCAGCTTTTCGAGCAGGGCCGCCCCGCCGCGCGACTTCTCGAGATTGATCAGCGCCTGCACCGCAGACGAGAGGACATCCGGCAGGATGGCCGGGCTGCTGCGCACCAGCTCCTCGGTGAAACTGGCGACCTCGATGCGGCTCAGAGGCGGGAGCTGCCTGAACTGCTCGCGGTTCCTCACGAGGGCGTCCTCGGAGCTCTCCTCGACCATGGCGGCGGACAGCCTTCTGAATACCTCCTGCGTGTATGCGCGGACGGACGAGAATAGCGCTTCGGTGCGCGGCCCGCCCTTGAAACGAGCCCAGTCTGCCTCGACCTCCCCCAGCCACTCGTCGGCCACCTTAATGACCACAGCGTAGCGCTTGGCGAACCGCGACCTGCCGTCCAGGACCATCTCGTTCCCGACGATCCATCCGGGCGTCCCAACCAGGCGTCCGTTCAGCCAGAAGGCCACACCTTGGTATAGCGTCGATTTCGCCGTCCGCGTTGAATCGACGACGAACGCCTCGGCCCCCGGGGAGCCCGGGACGTCCAGCAAACCGCGCTCTACCAGGCCGGTCTGCTCGGCAAGGGAAACGGACTGCCCGTTGACCCTGACCACGAACTGCGGATCGTGCAGGAAACGCGCAGACAGGATCTCCCTGACCTTGTCCGGGTCGGGGAGGTGGCGGTCGACCACGACCGAAAGCGCGGTCCCGTGCCCCGCCCGGAGGAACGAGGATTCCTTCTCGATCTTGAACGGGTTGACCCTGCTGTGCGTGCCGATCTCGAACCCGGCCCCCTTGCCGTCGCGCCACGTCTCGACCGCATACAAGTCGGAAAAGCAGAGGAGCCCGTGGCGACCCACCCCGTTGCGGCCGTATGCCTTGCGGCGCCAGTCCTTGCGCTCGGAGGGGAACTCGACGACCTGTCCTTGGTGGCGGACTCGGTCGTAGCCGAGGGTCATCCAGCGCTCCCTGAACTGCTGGGCCGTCATACCGTGCCCGTCGTCCTTGACCACGAGCACTCCTTTCGCGACGGCGGGGATCGTCAGGTCGACCAGCGATGCGCCGGCGTCCCACGCGTTGGCGACAAGCTCGGTTAGCGCGACCTCGGGGTCATGCGCGATGCGCCCGAGGGTCCTGACGAGATAGTCTTCCTCGAAGAGGGATCCAAAGCCCTGCTCCTTCGCTTTCGGTCTGGCCATTTCAGAGCCCTTTCCTTTCGGTCAAGGAAAGCCTATCCCGGATTTCCTCGACTGCGTTGCTAATCGCCTCGACCAGTGACGCCGGGGGCGGCTCCTGATCGTATTGCTTTGCCTGTCTCTGACGGTAAAAGGCGGTGACGCGAAGTTCGTCCATCGAGCAGCGCCCAAGCCCTTTTCTCTCGGCCGCGTCAGCGATGGCGCGGCAATCGGCGATCCGGCGCAACCCGTTAGCATGGCCGTTATAGGTCAGGCAAAACGGCCACAATGCCTCGTAGCCCGCACCACGCGGGGGCAGGTCAGCGAGCGTAAGATCCTCGTTGGAGATCAGGTCGAACCCGGTGCCGCTCTCAATCAGACGCGCCTCTGACCCGCAAGGCGGAGGAGGAGGCTCGACCCCGTCGGGAAAGGACATCCCGACACCCTCGTAGAATGAGGGCAGCCTTCCGTGCTCGGCACGTCCGAGCATCTCGGCGAACCATCCTGCGTAGGCCCAGTCACGGCCGACTGCGGCGGCGGCAATCTCGGGGAATCTTTCGACGAACAGCGCTGCCAGCGCGCGAGCGTCCTTCCCTGCGGAATCCTTCCACCCGAAAAACCCTGTGCCGTCCTCCGGGGCATAGTCCGCGCAAAGCGAGAATTCCCTGGGAGTCCAGCCGTCCGGAAGGACATTGTCGGAGAAAGTCACGGCGCAGCGCCATTCCGAGCCGTCATGGGAGTGGCCGGCGCAAACGCGGAGCCTCTGGCGCCCGGTTTTATGCAACTCGTGAACCATGGAGAGCAGCCTTCCCGCGCGTCTCACCGCCGGATCATCCGGAGGGGCGGTCGAGACCGGGAGCGGACCGCCTCGCACGCCGTCAGTCTTCTGGGCCTGGGCGTGGATGGCGGCGACGGTGGCACGCAGGACTCGTATTGCCTCGAACCCGCTCACGTCTGCGAACGCGTGCCGCACCCGTTCAGCGAGGTCGGAACAAGAATCGTCATCGCAAAGGACCCCAGTGCCCAAGCCGATCTGCTTGCTCCGCGAAATGGAGTTCCATCGTTTCTCAGCTGCGCTCCAGAACTCTTCCGACATCACGTTGAGCTCCTCTCCGGGAACGACGTAACCCGGCGGGGGCGCCATGAGCGAGTTGTTCCCGCCGTCGGTGCGGAACAGGATCCAGCGGGAATGATCCTCCGTGTATTCGTGGAAAGCCTCGGGAATGTATCCGGAGGCGACGTGGGCCTCCGCCTGATCAAGCCAGCGCAGGGTTTCCGCCGACGCCTCGCCCGAACAGGCCTCAATCAGGCTCTCGGGGACGCTAACCATGATCGACTCTGCCAGTTTTCTTGGCGAGACATCCTTTCTTATTGATCCGCCGCAATGGGAGGCCAGGTATCTCGTCCCACTGCCCGTCGAATAGCGGAAGAAGGCGCGGTCGGGCCTGCCGACAGGATGATACTCGCAGCGCCAGTGACACCCCGAAGGGGTGGCATAGGGAAGAACAGCCATACGGCCGAAGCCGTTTCTGATAAGCCAGCAGCCGGCAAGAAACACTTTCCTGCATGCCTCGGCCACCTCGTTCTCTGTTGGGGACGGCGAATCGATTTCGTTGTTTCCCGAGCTCATCGGAATCACTCCTTGGAGGGCTTCATTTTGGAGAGACCTCGACCCATCCGACAAGCTCGGCCTGATAGGGCTGCACCTCGCGGACGACCCCTCTGTGGGACAGGCCGCGCAGGAGCAACGGCTCAAGGGCGTCCGAGAGGACGGGCAAAGCCGCCTCGCGAGAAAGGACCGGCGGAGCGGACTTGGCGTGGAACAGCTCGGAGACGGCCTTTTCGAGTGACGGGTCGCGCTTTCCCTCAGAGTCGACGACCAAGGGAACCACAGAGGCTACCGTCCACGACGCACAGCTGATGTTGCATTCATAATACACGCTTCCGTCTTCTAGATTAATCATGCCCATCCCCGACTATCAAACCTTGATGCTTCCGTTCTTGAGGCTAGCCGCTGACGGCAACGAGCGTCGTTTCCGCGATGCGGTCGAGCAACTGGCGGCCGGCTTCGAACTGACCGATGAAGAGCGCGCCACGATGCTTCCCAGCGGCACGGCGCCCATGTTTGACAACCGCGTCGGGTGGGCAAAGACCTACCTTAAGCAGGCGGGCCTCATCGATGCAACTCGACGGGGTTACTTCCGGATCACACCGCGGGGCACCGAGCTTCTCGCAACCAGCCCAGCCCAGATCGACACCTCCACGCTCGAGAAGTACCAGGAGTTCCGGGCGTTCAGATCGCGCAGAAGCGAGAGCAATAACGCGCTGCAGCCTGACCTACCAATGGCTTCGCCTTCCCAGGCCCAGTCATCGCCGGCGCCCGAAGCCACGCCAGAGGAGCTTTTCTCGCAGGCCTATCAGCGGCTGCGCAGCAACTTGGAAGCGGAGGTGCTGGAGCAGGTGAAAGCCGCCACGCCGGCCTTCTTCGAGCGCCTGGTCATTGATCTACTGGTCGCCATGGGCTACGGCGGCTCGCGCCAGGATGCGGGCAAGGCGGTCGGCCGAAGCGGCGATGGCGGCATCGACGGGATCATCAAGGAGGACAAGCTGGGGCTCGACGTGATCTACGTGCAGGCCAAACGCTGGGAGGGGACCGTCGGACGTCCGGAGATCCAGAAGTTCGCTGGCGCCCTTCAGGGACAGCGTGCGAACAAGGGGGTTTTCATCACCACGTCAGGGTTCTCGCGAGAGGCCCACGAGTACGCGGGGATCATCCCCTCGAAGATCATCCTTATTGGAGGCGAGCAGTTGGCCGCCTTGATGGTCGACCACAACGTCGGGGTTTCACCCGTCAGCCGCTTTGAGATCAAGCGGGTCGACTCGGACTACTTCGAGGGAGACACTGTCTGAACACAGCCGCTTCAATGCAATCAGCCGTGATATATTAAGTCATGGCTGATACGAAGATCATCGACGAGTCCCACAAGATTTCCGACAAACGGGGCAACGGTAAGTTGCGCCGGGAGGTCTGGGTTGAT
Source organism: Zoogloea sp. (assembly GCA_023150095.1). Classification (GTDB taxonomy): domain Bacteria; phylum Pseudomonadota; class Gammaproteobacteria; order Burkholderiales; family Rhodocyclaceae; genus Zoogloea. The sequence goes on from JAKLLO010000084.1 coordinate 6,953, forward strand.
TCGGTAACGGGCAAGGTCACCCGCTACAACCTCGCGTACATCAACCATAATCTGCATGCTGGAGATAACGGCCGGGTCGTGGGTTACGACAACGCTCATGACGGCCACCACCGCCATTACTTCGGAGTGGTGGAACCTGTGGACTTTGTGAGCTTCGAAGACATCGAAGAACGCTTCGAGCAGGACTGGATCATCTTGAGGGATTGCAAATGAGCAAGCTGACGATCAAAACGGCGACTGAAGACGATTTTTTCCAGCGGGGCCGCCAACTGGCACGCGCAGCGGATCGGGGTGAGGCGCTGCCCAGGGAGAGCACGATCAGTTTCGAGGACCCGGCGGATGTGGTGAAGCTGATCACTGCCGCGCGGCTCGCCCTCTTTCGTGCCATCAAGGAGATGCCCGGCTCGATCACCCAGATCTCGGAACGCCTCCACCGGGATCGCAGCGCGGTCAAGCGGGATGTGGATGAGTTGGCGCGGGCGGGTCTGGTGACGGTCTCGGAGAAGGTCCTACCGGGCCACGGCCGGATGAAGGAGGTCCGGGCCACTGCACAGCGTATCAGCCTGATGGCGGAAGTCGCCTGACCGGCATACCAGGCTGGACCGTCTGGTCACGCTCTGGTCGCAGCGGCGTCAAAGTCGGTCCAATTAGATCCAGATGCGGGGCTTGGCGGGAGCCGCAATGCGAGGTCCCGAAGCAAGGAAAGTTATTTATTTTCAGTGGCTTGTTGAGAGTTCGCCGCCAGCTAATCGGAACCACTCGACGTTTTCGATTCCCATCGCCCGCTCCACATCGGATTCCGGCAGGTCGTTGATCTGCGCACAAAAAGGCCAACCTCCCGAGGTTGGCCTTTTTGCTGTCTGGTCGGCGGCGGGCTTGGTTTTTCCGGTGGCATCAAGTTCTGTGCGGCAGATCGCCGGTCGGCCGAGACGTCCATTCGAAGACCAGATACCTGAACCCGGTTCTGCTTGCCTGACGGACACCTTGGACTACTTCCGGGGCGGGGGTGTCCTCACAAGGCAGGGGCGGAAGGCTGGCGCGCAAGGGCCACAAAGGCCCGAACGTAGTCGATGGCGGTGTCTGCCTCGCGTGCCCCCAGAAATATCTGCTTGGCAATGCCACGCGGGCCGAGCCGCACGGGCACGACATCGAGCTTGTCCGCGTACTCCTGCACCAGCCAGCGAGGCAGGGCCGCCACGCCGCGACCGCTGGCCACCATCTGCAGCATGATGTCAGTGGTTTCGATCGTCTTGTGTCGCCTTGGCGTGACGCCTGCGGGGAGCAGGAACTGGTTGTAGATGTCCAGGCGCTCGATCTCCACCGGATAGGTGATCAGCACCTCTTTCGTGATCTCCTGAGGCTTGACGTGCACCGCGCCAGCGAGCGGATGGCCCTTCGCGACGACCAGCACCTGTTCGTAGTCGAAGACGGGCTCGAACTTCAGCCCGGGCTTGAACAGCGGGTCCGGTGTGACCAGCACGTCGATCTCGTAGCCAAACAGCGCGCCGATGCCGCCGAACTGGAATTTCTGCTTCACATCCACATCCACATCGGGCCACGCCGCCAGGTAGGGCGAGACGATCTTCAGCAGCCACTGATAGCAGGGGTGGCACTCCATTCCGATACGCAGCATGCCGCGCTCGCCCTGCGCGAACTGACGCAGCTGCGCTTCAGCAAGGTCGAGCTGTGGCAGGACGCGGTTCGCTACCGCCAGCAGGTACTGGCCCGACTGGGTGAGTCGCAGGCTGCGACCTTCGCGCAACCAGATATCGGTTCCCAGTTGCTGCTCCAGCTTCTTCATGCTGTGGCTGAGCGCTGACTGCGTGACGTGCAGAACTTCCGCGGCGGCAGTCAGCGAGCCTTGCTTCTGGACCTCCTGGACAACGGCGAGATGGATGCGCTCGAGCATGATCAGTGAGCCATATTCATGGATGGGTGAGATAAGACCATTTTACTTCATTTGAGGATCTTCCTACGATCGTGCCCATTCCTCATTTCCGTTCTCTGAAGGCGATACATGACCACGATCCACAACCTCGGTTTTCCCCGCATCGGTGCCAAGCGTGAACTGAAGTTTGCGCTGGAGTCCTACTGGCGCGGCGAATCCTCTCGCGACGAACTCAAGGCCCTGGGCGCGCAACTGCGTCAGCGTCACTGGAAGAACCAGGCCGACCTCGACCTGATCCCCGTGGGCGACTTCGCGTTCTACGATCAGGTGCTGGACATGAGTTTCACGCTGGGCAACTTGCCCGAGCGCGTGCAGGGCTTCGATGGCGACGTTCTGGACAACTACTTCCGCGTCGCGCGCGGCCGTTCGGCCAAGGGGACGGAAGATCACGCGGCCTGTTGCGGCGGCGTGGCGGCCGGCGAGATGACCAAATGGTTCGACACCAACTACCACTACATCGTCCCCGAGTTCACCGCCACCACATCGTTCAAGCTCGACGCCTCGCGGCTGCTGGAGCAACTGGCCGAAGCCAGGGCTCAGGGTGTGACGGCCAAGCCGGTCATCATCGGCCCGGTCACTTATCTGGCCATCGGCAAGGCCAAGGACGACTCGGACAAGCTTGCCTTGCTGGAACGCCTTCTTCCGGTCTATGCCGAATTGCTGGACACGCTGGCCGGTCAGGGCGTGGAGTGGGTACAGATCGATGAGCCGCTCCTCGTGACGGAGCTGGATGCCGACTGGCGGCATGCCTTCAACACGGCTTACCACCAGCTCAAGAGCGCCAAGGTCAAGCTGCTGGTGGCAACCTACTTTGGCCAACTGCAGGACAACACCTACCTCGCGGCCAACCTGCCTGTCGCCGGCCTGCACGTCGATGCCATCAACGACCGTGAGGGCGTGCAGCCGCTCATCAACCTGCTGCCGGCGCACAAGGTGCTGTCGCTGGGCGTCATCAATGGTCGCAATATCTGGAAGACCGACCTGACCGCCGTGCTCGACTGGCTCGAACCGCTGGCCGCGCGGCTGGGCGATCGCCTGTGGATCGCACCGTCGTGCTCGCTGCTGCATGTGCCGGTGGACCTCGCGGGCGAGCAGAAGCTGGATGCCGAGGTCAAGTCGTGGCTGGCCTTCGCGCTGCAGAAACTCGACGAACTGCGGGTGCTCGGCCGAGCCCTGCGCGAGGGCCGGGCTGCGGTGCAGGACGCACTGGCAGCCAACCAGGCTGCGCTGGCTGCCCGCCGCGCCTCGCCCCGCGTGCACAACCCGGCGGTGCAGGCCGCGGGGGCCCGAATCAATGCCGGGATGGGCCAGCGCAAAAGCCCCTACGCCGTTCGTGCAGCCAAACAGGCGGCATTCCTGAAGCTCCCGGCGTACCCGACAACCACCATCGGCTCCTTCCCGCAGACCGCCGAGATCCGCCACGCGCGCAGCGAATTCAAGGCCGGCCGCCTGGACCACCAGGCCTACCAGAGCGCGATGCGCGCCGAGATCGAGCGCAGCGTGCGCGAACAGGAGAGGCTGGAGCTGGACGTGCTGGTGCACGGTGAAGCCGAGCGCAACGACATGGTCGAGTACTTCGGGGAGCAACTCGACGGCTACGCCTTCAGCCAGTCTGGCTGGGTGCAGTCCTACGGCTCGCGCTGCGTCAAGCCGCCAATCCTGTTTGGTGACATCAGCCGCCCGAAGGCGATGACGGTGGAGTGGATCACCTACGCTCAGTCGCTCACCAGGAAGCCCATGAAGGGCATGCTGACCGGCCCGGTGACGATACTGAACTGGTCCTTCGTGCGCGACGACCAGCCCCGCTCTGCGTCATGCAGGCAACTCGCGCTGGCCATCCGCCAGGAGGTTCTGGACCTGGAGCAGGCCGGTGTCCGCGTGATCCAGATCGACGAGGCCGCCCTGCGCGAGGGCCTTCCGCTACGCAAGTCGCAATGGCAGGCCTACCTGGACTGGGCCGTCGAGTCCTTCCGCATCACGGCCAACGGCGTGGCCGACGAGACCCAGATCCACACCCACATGTGCTACTCGGAATTCAACGACATCATCGCGTCCATCGCCGACATGGACGCCGACGTCATCACGATCGAAACCTCGCGCTCGGACATGGAGTTGCTGGACGCCTTCGACAGCTTCAAGTACCACAACGAGATCGGCCCCGGCGTCTATGACATCCACTCGCCCAATATTCCAACCCAGCAGCACATCGTCCAGCTCATGAAGAAAGCGGCGGAGCGCATTCCTGCCGAGCGGCTGTGGGTCAACCCGGACTGCGGCCTGAAGACTCGCCAGTGGGACGAGGTGATTCCCGCGCTGACCAACATGGTCGCCGCCGCGAAAACGCTGCGCCAGTCGGCCTGAGCCTCACCCGAGGCCCATCCTTCCATCCCGGGCACGCCCGGGATGCTTCGTGCACTTTCATGCTGGCCGCACCAACAGCGCACGCGCACTCGTTTCCCGCAAAGCAGCCCGACGTTCAAGACCCGCTCGCGCCACAAGGCTATTTCTGCAACCTCACACCAAGCAAGAAAACCATGGCCATGCCACACGCAAGCACGAGAGCGGAACACAGGATTGCCGGAATCAGAAACAGGATGGTGAAAGCCGTGACCGCGGCCTCATTTCCATCGCTCGCGGTGCGCTCGCCAAAGAGAAAGAAGAACATTCTTGCCGTAGCCGATGCAGTGCCCACCAATCCCACAAAACAGACCAGCCTGAAGAAAAGGAGCGCCAGCACGGTGGCGGCATTTGACTTGATCTTGAGCCGCGTGACTTTTCGAGAAAACAAAAATATCGCGACGACCAGAAGGACGGCAAACAGCAGCGAGCACAACAGGAAGGCGTCCGGCCAGAAGATCACCTTCAATAGCGTGGCTTCCGAAACGGCGGGCTGGATGGTCGTTCCGAACACCCATTGCTTCAAGTTTTCCAGGGCCACGCCAATCTCTTTCACGACAAATCAACGACTCAATAACAATCCAGCCTCGGTGCGATGCAGAACAACGCGGCATTGAAGGCCACCCCCGCTCGCGTCGGCAGGACGATCCGGTGCATGGGGTGCGCAGGCGGGTAGCCTACCGCCCCGCGCGAAGGTCCGCCATCCGGATCGGGCCACGACAGTCAGCGACTGACCGAAGCCCCCCCGACCACCGCAATCCCCTCCCCCCGGCCTGTGGCGCGTGACTTCCGACACCGCAGCCGGCGCCCTGCTGCGCCTCCGGCCAGGCACCGCAACCGCCCCGGCATTGCCCGTCGCGCCCGTCCGGCCGGCGATGCCGCGCCCACGGACCACCACGCTCCTCGCGACGAGCTCCGAGCTGCTCGCGAGCAGCTTTTTGCTGCTCCGGAGCACCTCCGAGCTCCTCGCGAGGGCTGCCGAGCTGCTCGCCACGAGCGGGCTGCTGCTCATGAGCAGCACGGTGCTGCTCGGGAGCAGTGCGATTCTGCTCCCCAGCACCGCTGGCATCCTCGCGAGCAGCTTTGCGCTGCTGGGGACAGGCGCAAAGCTGCTCGCGAGCGCATCCGGGGTGCTCGGCAGCAGGTGAACGCGGGGGGAAAGGGCGTGGTCGCAGCGGATGCAGGGCTGCGTGGCGGGACGGGAATCGGGACAGGCCGGGCCGGCCCCGGTGGGGCCTGGCCGGCTGGAGAGGGAGACGGTCAGGCCGCCGGCTTGCCGGGGTTGCGCGGCTTGCGGGAGAGGCGGGTCTGCATGGACTCCCTCAGGGAATCGAGGGCGGTGCCCTGGCCGCCGACCTTGGCCAGGGCGTAGCCGTCGAGGGCAACGCTGATGATGTCGCTGCCGAGCGCGACCTCGGTGTCGTCGGCCCGGTCGGTAAGGCTGCGCAGGCGTTGCAGGCGGGGACGCAGGGCGTCGAGGGCAATGATGTCCTGCTGGAAGCCGTGGAGGTCGAAGTTGCCGGGAACGATGCCCGGGTTCTGGCGCAGCACCAGCTCGGTCTGGCGGCAGAAGGCCTCGGATTTGTCGCCCATCTTGATGACCTTGCGGCGCTGTTCGGCCGAGAGGGTGATGAGGTTGTCGAGCTTGGCTTCGAGCACCGCGAGGGCGCTGTCGATGGCATCGAGGGCGGCCGCGTCGAATTCGATGGAGACGAGGTTCTGGGTCATGGGTGGGGCTCCTGGGCGTCAATGAGAGCGGAAGTCGATGACAATGCAGTGCGCAAACGTCATCGCAAGGAACCGCGATGTTACAGCACGGCAATGCTTTCGCCATCACCCGAAAGTCATACGTCGGCAACAAATCCGCAACCCGGCGCCGCCAGGCATGGAGGCGGGCGCTGCGGTCGCGGGGGCCTGCGCCCCGGGCAAATTGCCCGACGTGCCCGTCGAATCTGCCCGCGGCCCTGTCAGGCGTATCCGCGCCCCCGGCCGGCGCCTAGAATCCGCTCAAACAACACCAACCCCGATTCGCCCCTCCGGAGACAAATCATGATCCGCCCCACCCGCCGCCACATTCTGCTGGCGCTCGCCGCCCTGTCGCTCACCTGCCATCTGCCGGCCCACGCCGACGAACAGATGGACGCCATCCAGAAACGCGGGCGGCTGAAGGTGGCCGTGTACAACAACTTCCCGCCCTATTCCGACGCGGGCAAGGGCATCGACGTGGAGCTCGGGCAGGCGCTGGCCGCCAAGCTGGGGCTGCAGGCCGAGATCATCGGTTTCATGGCCGGCGAGGACATGGGCGACGACCTGCGCAACATGGTCTGGAAGGGCCACTACCTGCGCGGCGAGCCGGCCGACGTGATGCTGCGCGTGCCGGTGGACCCGAAGTTTGCCCAGGACAACGAGCAGGCCCGCATCTTCGGCACCTACCAGCAGGAGGTGATGGGCATGGCGCGCGTCGCCAGCCGCATCCCGGCGCCCAGTGGCTCGGCGGCGGTGGCGCTGGAGGTGTTCACCCGCGAGAAGATCGGCGTGGAGGGCGACACCCTGGCCGATGCCTTCCTGGGTGGCGTGCTGCAGGGCCGGCTGCGATCCAACATCACCCACTTCAAGTCGATCGGCGAGGCCACCAAGGCCCTGAAGGAAGACAGCGTGGCCGCCGTGATGGCGCCGCTGGCCGAGCTGGAGGGTGCGCTGGTGGGCGAGACGCGCTTTGCGGTGGAAGAAGCCAAGCTGGGCGAGCTCAACCCCAAGCGCTGGGCCATCGGCATGGCCGTGAAGGCGGATTCCGAGGCGCTCGCCACCGCCCTCAGCAGCGCGCTGGCCGACTTGCAGAAGGACGGCACCGTGGCCGCCATCTTCAAGCGCCACGGCGTGAACCTGCGCAGCAACTGAGCGAGACCGACCATGCGCACCGCTCTCCGACTGCTCCCCGCCCTCTGTGCCCTGGCCCTCGCGCCGGCCTTCGCCCCCACCTTCGCCGCCGACATCGAGTGGCCGACCTACGGCCTCGACCTCAGCAACCAGCGCTACGCCGCGCCCAGCCAGATCAACACCGCCAACGTGGGCAAGCTCACCCGGGCGTGGGCTTATAAAAGCGGCGTGAAGGCCACCTTCCAGTCCACGCCGATCATGGTGGATCGCACGGTGTATCTGTCGCTGCCCTACAACGGCGTGGTGGCGCTGGATGCCGTCACCGGCAGGCAGCTGTGGCGCTACACGCATCCGCGCAAGAAGGATTACCCGATGTGCTGCGGGCCGGGCAACCGGGGCGTGGCGGTGGCGGATGGCAAGGTCTTCATCGGCACCGTGGATGCGCGGCTGGTGGCGCTGGATGCGAAGACCGGCAAGGTGGTATGGGACGTGGAGGTGGCCGACAGCGACAGCGCCCGGCAGGAATCCGTGACCACCCTCAACGAATCCGACCCCTTGCGCAAGGCCACCATCGCCGGGCAGTCCGGCGTGGGCATTGCGATGGCGCCGGTGGTGCACAAGGGCAAGGTGCTGATCGGGGTGACCGGCGTGGGCTACGGCCTGCACCTGGATTCCGACCGGGACGGCGCGCCCCTGGGCGCGGTGGTGGGCTTTGCCGGCAGCTACGGCCGGCCGGGCTTTCTGGCGGCCTTCGACGTGGCCACCGGCAAGCGCGTGTGGCAGTTCGACACCATCGCCCCGAACCACTGGGAGGGCGAGTTCCGCCGCACCACGCCCGACGGCGTGGCCCTGCACCGGGACATCGACAAGGAGCGCGCCGACCTGCCCAAATACCCGGACGCGGCCCGCTACGGCGGCGGCTCGGCGTGGTCCACGCCGGCCATCGACACCGACAACGGCCTGCTCTACTTTGGCACCGGCAACCCGTCGCCCCAGATGGACGGCAGCTCGCGGCCGGGCGACAACCTGTACACCGTGTCGCTGGTGTGCCTGGATGTGGCCACCGGCCAGATCCGCTGGCACTACCAGCAGGTGCCCCACGACCAGTGGGGCTACGACGTGGCGAGCCCGGCGGTGCTGTTCGACTACCCCCACGAGGGCAAAGTGGTGCCGGCGGTGGGTCAGGCGGCCAAGATCGGCTGGTACTACATCCACAACCGCCTCACCGGCGAGCTGCTGAAGAAGTCGGACGAGTTCGTGGTGCACCAGAACACCTTCACCAACCCCACGCCGGAAGGCCAGGTGATCCTGCCTGGCGTGCTGGGCGGCATCAACTGGTCGCCCACCTCGGTGGATGCGAAGAAGCTGGTGGCCTACGTGCCGGCGATCCACTGGCCGGTGAAGTACACCAAGAAAGTGATCCCCGCCACCAGCGCCAAGCCGGCGGTGGAATACACGACGCTGGAGCCGCTGATGGACGTGCCCCGCTGGGGCGTGCTGTCGGCCATCGACCTTTCCACCGGCAAGATGAAGTGGCAGCACAAGACGGCCCAGCCGCTGGTAGGCGGCGTGCTCGCCACCGCCGGCAACCTGGTCTTCATGGGCGAGGGCAACGGCCGCTTCAACGCCTACGACGCCGGCAACGGGCAGACGCTGTGGAGCGACCAGCTGGATGCCGGCGTCAATGCGCCGCCCGTGACCTGGCAGATCGACGGCGTGCAGTACGTGGGCGTGGCCGCCGGTGGCAACCAGATCTTCGGCTACAAGGCCGGCGACACCTTCCAGGTGTATCGGCTGGGCAACTGATGCGGCGAGGCCCGGCCGCGGGCCTCAGGCCTCAGGCCTCAGCCGATCAGCTTGAGCTTCATGGCCAGGCGGGCGAGTTCGATGTCGGTGCGCACGCCCAGCTTGGCCTTGATCTGGTAGTGCACGTTCTGCACGGTTTTCGGGCTGAGGTTGAGGATCTGGCCGATCTCCTCGGCCCCAAGACCATCCAGCAGCAGGCGCAGGATCTCGAACTCCCGCGGGTTGAGTTCATCCGCCGGGTTGCTGGCGCCTTCCAGCAGGGTCAGCGCCATCTCCGGCGCGATGTCGGGGCTCAGCACCTTCTCGCGGCGGGCCACCTTGTACACCGCCTGGATCAGCACGTCCGGGCTGCTGCTCTTGGTCACGTAGCCCAGCGCCCCGGCGCGGATGGCCTGGGCGGCGAAGAGCGGGTCGCGGTGCATGCTGAACACCAGGATGCAGGCCTCCGGCTGGCGCTGCAGGATGCGCCGGGTGAGCTCGATGCCGCCCATGCCGGGCAGCGACAGATCGAGGATGGTGAGGTCGGGCTGGCGCTCGCGCAGGATCTGCAGGGCCTCTTCGGCAGAGCCCGCCTCGGCCTCGACGCGCAGGTCGGCGCGGCGCTCCAGCAGGCGGCGGTAGCCTTCGCGCACCACGGCGTGGTCATCGACCAGAAGAATGCGGATCACAGGGCCTCCTTGCCGGGGGTGTCGTCGGCGCCGGCGAGGGGCAGCTGCACGCTCACCAGGGTGCCCCGCTCCGGCGCCGGGGCGATGCGGAAGCTGCCGCCCAGGGCCAGCACCCGCTCTTCCATCCCCAGCCGCCCGAAGCCGCCGGGCTTGCCGGTGGGGCGGGCGTCCTCGCCGCCATAGCCCCGCCCGTCGTCACGGATCTCGAGCAGCAGGCCGGTTGCCTCGCGCCGCAGCGTCACGTCCACCCGGCCGGGCTGGCCGTGGCGCACGGCGTTGGTGAGGCTCTCCTGGATGATCCGGTAGAGGCTCACGTTGATGTTGTCGGGCAGGTGCTCGAGCCCGGCGCCGGCCTCCAGCGTGAAGCGGATGTCGCGGCTGCGCTGGTTCCACCCGGCGATCAGCTGCCGCAGGCTGGGCACCAGCCCGAACTCCTCCAGCCCCGTGGGGCGCAGGCGGTGGAGGATCTGCTGCAGGGTTTCCATCATGTGCCCGACCGTCTTGACGATGGAGTCGGCGCAGGGCCGCAGGGCCGGCACGCCCTCGTCGGCGAGCTCGCGGGCAAAGGCCGCCTCGGCGTTGAGGGAGGCCAGATACTGGCCGAACTCGTCGTGCAGCTCGCGGGCCAGATGCTGGCGCTCCTCCTCGCGCACCGACAGCAGCCGGTGGGCCAGGCGCTGCTGGCTGTGGATGGTGCGGGCGAGGCGGTCGGCCAGGTGGTTGAAGCCCTCGGCGATGCGGTTGAGCTCGATGAGGGCGAAGCCGGGCATGCGCGCCTTCAGGTCGCCCTGCTCCATCCGGCTGAGGGTGCCAAGGATGGCCTCGGAGGGCGCCAGGGCGTTACGCACCGGCCGATACACGAAGAAGCTGAAGAACAGGATCATCGTGCTCACCGCCACCAGATTGCCCAGCTTCAGGGCCAGCTCCAGCACCTCGCGGCCGTAGTTGGGCGTGACCACCAGCTGCCCGCCGGTGATGCCCGGGTATTGCCCGATGCTGCCGCGGAACTCCGCGTCGTCGCCCACCACGCGGCGCATCAGCGCCTCCACCGGCGCGGGCAGGGCCACCGGTTCGGCAAAACACTGGCGGTAGGTGGCGTGGGTGTGGAAGTCGCTCATCTCGATGCAGAAGTCGATCACCCGCCCCATCGCCTTGAGGGCGGTGAGATCAAGGTTGAGCTCGGCGAGGGTCGAATCGTAGGCCGAGTAGTTTCGGTTGATCTCGTCGGTGATGAGCTGGCGGATCGCCCCGCCGGTGCGCTGGATGTCGCCGCGCACCCGGTAGCGGGCCTCCACCAGCGTGACCGCCGCGCCCAGCACCAGCACGATCAGCGCAAACAGGCTGACCCGGACGAAGAGATGGCGCTTGAGGTCGAGCGGGCGCAGGCGGGGAGCGGCAAGCATGGCGAGGGCAAAGGACGTCGATCAGCGCACAGCATGCCGCAAAAGCGAAAGGTAATTTGCCCGACGTGCGCCCGCCTGCGGGGGGCGGATCACGCCGGGGCGCCGCCGGCCCTCAGCGGGAAGCCACCGCTGCCCGCGCCGCGTGGAGTTTGCGGTAGCTGTCGATGAGGCGCTGGTGGCGGTCGAGCCCTTCGAGCTTCATGCTCGTGGGGGTGAGGCCGTAAAAGCGCACGCTGCCTTCCACCGAGCCGATCACCGCGTCCATCCGCGGGTTGCCGAACATCCGGCGGAAGTTGGCTTCGTAGTCGTCGAGTTCCAGCTCGTCGTCCAGCAGCACCTCGAGCACCACGTTCATGGCCTGGTAGAACAGCCCGCGCTCGACGGTGTTGTCGTTGTATTGCAGGAAGGCCTCGACCTGCTCCTTCGCGGCGTCGAACTCCCTGAGGGCGAGGTTGATGAGCAGCTTGAGCTCGAGGATCGTCAGCTGGCCCCACACCGTGTTCTCGTCGAACTCGATGCCGATCAGCGTGATGATGTTCATGTACTCGTCGAGTTCGCTCTCTTCGAGGCGCTCGAGCAGGGCTTCCAGCGCGTCGTCATCGAGGCGGTGCAGGTTGAGGATGTCTTCCCGGAAGGCCAGCGCCTTGTTGGTGTTGTCCCAGATCAGGTCTTCCACCGGGTAGATTTCCGAGTAACCCGGCACCAGGATGCGGCAGGCGGTGGCGCCGAGCTGGTCGTACACCGCCATGTAAACCTCCTTGCCCAGCGCTTCGAGAATGCCGAGCAGGGTGGCGGCCTCCTGGGCGTTGGAGTTCTCGCCCTCGCCCGAGAAATCCCACTCCACAAATTCGTAATCGGCC
>JAKLLO010000085.1 GCA_023150095.1 Zoogloea sp.
CAGTACCTGCCAGGCACTTCGGAATTCCTCGACATGATCAAGGTGCTCGCCACGACCCCTAGCGCCGAGCATGGGGTGCGGCTGGAACAACTCAAGCAGCTGGCCCTTCACAAGGGTGGCGCCCGGCATCGCTGAACATGAACAAGCCCCGCGTTTTCGCTGCTGACATCCTCCGGATTCTCGAAGCGCTGCCGGCATCGGAACACGCAGCAGCATGTCGGGCCGCCGGTTTCGGGCCCGCGCCAGAAGCCGAGGGCAAGCTCAATGGCACGGGAATTTCCCCCGATGTCCCTGATCCTGCGCACATCGTCAACGCCGATGTGCCGTTGCCCGAGCAAGCGCCCGCAACCGGCTTTGGCCTTATTCACTGGCGCATCGCCAAAGACCGCCCAATTCAGTCTGAGCCCCCGCTACGGCAGGCCCCAGCATGGCTTACCAACGAGGCGGCCAGTTTTGACGTGCGGCGCTATGTGTCGTCACCCCATTGCCGTGAACGGCTGCCCGTTCGCCCGCTCGTCGATTCGGAGCGTCTGATCAGCTTCGTTGTCGCGCACCTGCGTCCTTATCAGGCGGGGTTGGCACCGGACCTGCCCCGTGCGGTTGATCGGGTCGCCAGCGGGTGCAGCGTGCAGCCGCTGCCACGCCTTGTCCGGCGCAAGTGGCCAGGTTGTGTGCAGGTGGTGATCGACGTCAGCGGCGTACTCACCCCGTTCCATGACGATCTTTTTGCCCTGCTGGCACAGCTTCGGCGCGTGCTCGACAGACGGATCGAAGTGCTGAAGACGCGGACCGGCGAGCCTGGCGAATGGGTTCAGGCTGCGGGATTGGCCGTCAGCCTGCGGCTAGATGGCAGCCCGGTCGTCGTGCTCGGTGATGCAGGTTGCTACCGCCCGGGCACGGGCCTGCACCGACGCTGGGCTACTCTGGCCCGCAAGCTCGGGGCGGCGGGGGTTCGTCCGCTGCTGCTGGCACCCGTCCCGCTGCGCCTGCTGCCCGACGCGCTGCGGGACGTGTTCGACGTGGCGCTGCTGGGCGAGAGTGGCGGCCTGAGCCTCCTGGGCGCTGCCGCGCGCCTTGACCACGGCGACCTTCAGATCCCCGCCCGTAGCCAGAAGGGGCTGGAGCGGCTTCGAGCGGCGCTGTTCGGTAACAGCAGTGTGTCGTGGCGCTTGGTGCGTCAACTGCGCCTCACCCTCCAGGACATGCCCGGCGACGACTTCACCGTCGACATCGGCAGCGAAGCTGAGTTGTGGCAGGACAGCGGCGTCTGCGCGTTGTCTGCCGGCTGTGCGCTGATGGCAGACGCCGTGGAGCCGGCGCTGGCTGTGCTCCGGCAGCTTCGTGCCCGTCACCCGCAAGTCGTCGCCCGGCTCGTTGATCATCACTTGGCCGAGCTCGACCACGGGTCGTCCCTCGTTCACGCCATTTTCACCAGCGAGGTGACCCGCAGCGGGCTCAGTGACGATGATCCGGCAGTGCGCGTGCATGCCCTGGCGGCTGACGCACTGCTTAAGGACCTTGCCCGCAGTCTTCATGCGCGGCCACCGGGCGATGCGCAGCAGATGCTTTCGGCAGCGCTTGGCGGCTTCATTGGTGGTCTCAGCCTGCGGGCACCCGGTGCCGTCGGGCGAGGCGACGACGCATTGCAGACCGCCTGGGCGCTGGCCAGGGCTGAGGACATCCGGGAAGGGCGTGTCGGTTTGCCCGAAGGATTGCGCCTTGATCAACTGGATTGGCTGATTCAGCCCGATCGTGTTTCGTCCGGCCCGCTTCATCTCGTTGCCGCAACTGAAGCCACCCGAAAGGGCGGGACTGGCATGGGTCTGCGGCTGGAGCTGACGGAGACGTCGTCCTCGTCAGCGGTGCCTGCGGCACTCATCCGCAACTTGGAGAATGAGCTGCCGGTTACCATCGCACCGGTCGATGCCCGGGGCGTGGACGCCCGCCAGTTGCTGGTGCCGGGTAGGAAGGTACACCTGCCGGGCGGGCAGGCGTACCGGATCGTCACGCGACGTCGGGAAGTGGTGATTGAGCCGTTTGAACGGCCGGCGTGGGCGAAGTCGGTTGGCTTTGCGGATGGACACGTCATGGCGGCTTGCCGTGACGGGCGCAGACTGCGATGGGTTCATCCGCAGACGGTGAGCTTGCGCGAGGGTAGTCGAGTCCCTGCCGAAATCAGGATAAAGGAACGGTGGGCTGCGCAGGAAGATGATGTCGAGCGGCCCCCAGGGACGTTTCCATCGCTTCGGGCTTATGCTGAAGGGTCGCCAGCCTGGGCGCTCCCCCATGGTGCTTGGTGGGATACCGAGGATTTGCTCGATACGGGTCTGGCCACGCTGGGTGTAGCTATTCCACCTTGGGCCGTACGCCATGGTTCGGACGAGCTCGGATTCTGGGCCGACTTCGCCGTGAAAGGACAATCCTCCACCGTCACCCAGCGCTGCCGCTGGATCGCCCCTGGCACTTTCTGCATGGGCTCGCCACTTGGTGAGATTGGGCGACGCAACGATGAAATCTCGCACTACGTTACCCTCTCTCGCGGCTACTGGCTGGCGGATACGGCCTGCACTCAGGTTCTGTGGGAGGTGGTGATGGGCGAAAACCCAAGCCACTTCAAGGATCATCCGGCCAATCCGGTGGAGCGGGTTAGCTGGAACGACGTGCATGCGTTTATTGTTCGCCTTAACAGTCTGGTTCCAGGCTTAGATGCGGGCCTGCCTAGTGAAGCCCAGTGGGAGTATGCATGCCGGGCAGGCACTACGACCCCCTTTTACTTTGGTGCGAACATCACCTCTGATCAAGTGAATTACAAAGATAAGAAGGGGCAGAGCCGGCTGCGAACTGTTCAAGTGAAGTCCTTGCCACCCAACGCGTGGGGGCTATATGAGATGCACGGCAATGTTTTCGAGTGGTGCGTTGATTGGCTCGGTGACTATCCGTTAGAACCGCAAGTTGACGTATGCGGCCCGCCGGACGGCGTCCACCGCGTGTTGCGAGGTGGTTCTTGGTTCCGTGATACGCGGTCTTGCCGCGCTTCTTTCCGCTTCGGAATCGTGCCGCATGTGCGCAGCGACATCGCGGGCTTTCGTCTTGCTCCAGGTCAGAAGTCCGATCTGATAGGGCAGCACACCGCATGGGATAAGAAACGTGGGTCTGGGAAAGGAGGCCGCCAGCGATGAGATTCCGCTTCTTCACCGTCCCCGCCCTCGATCCCGACGCGGCCCAGGATGCCCTCAACGCCTTCTGCGCCCAGCACCGCATCGTCGCGTCAAACCGGCATTTCGTGGACCGGGGCATCGACAGTTTCTGGGAGATCTGCGTGACGTGGGTGGAGGGCGCGGCGTCTCTAGTTGCTGTAGGGGCGATTTCATTCGCCCGGCGGGCGTCATGTAAGTCGCGCTCAGTCGCGAAGCTCTGCGGGCGGAGGAATGCGCCGCTAAAGGCGCGGGCTGTTGGCAGCTGGGAGGCTGCATGAGCTTCGTGCTGCCCGATGTGTTTCCGCCGCCCTGGGCTAGCGAGTGGGAAGAAGACGCCGAGTGGGGGCTTGCGGCGACGCTGAACCTGAACGGGGTGAAGCAGACTTTCCGGTGGATTCAGCCGGGAACTTCCCTGATGGGCTCGCCGGAAGGCGAATCCGAACGGAATGCTGAGCGAGAGCTCCGGCACGAAGTCACCCTCACCCGCGGCTACTGGCTGGCGGATACCGCCTGTACCCAGGCCCTGTGGCAGGCGGTGAGGGGCAGCAACCCGAGCTATTTCAACGACGCCCACCCTCTTCTCCTTCGGCGAGAACATTAGCCGGGAGCAGGTGAATTACGACGGCAACATCCCCTAAGCCGATGGTAAGAAGGGCCCATGCCAGGCGCGTACCGTCCCGGTCAAATCCCTGGTGGCCAACCGGTGGGGCCTGTACGAGAGGCACGGTAACGTGTTTGAGTGATGCGCCGACTGGTATGGCAGATTATCTGCCGGGCCCGCAGATCGACCAACCCGGGCCGCCGGAGCGCGTCGACCGCGTGCTGCGCGGCGGGTTGTGGAACGACTGCGGCCGCGGCTGCCGCGCTGCTGATCGCTACTGGGCCAGGCAACTGCGACGACGGCTTTGGCTTCCGTCTTGCCCTGGGTCAAAGGCCAGTCCTGGCAGGAGGGTAAGACTCTGGGCTGACTGCCCGATCCGCCGGGTGAAATCCCGCAGGCGAGGCGATTTAGGTGCAGCGCCGTGCCGGCTTCCGGGGCGGGCGTGGATCGGCAGCGACGGTGCTGCACGCTCGATGCGGCGTGGCGGCGGGTTTGTGCGGCAAGACTGTCGGTTGCGGGCTGAATCTTGAAGCTTTGGCGGACGGCGCGTGGCCGCGGAATATCGAAAACCCTTGCTGCGACTGGGTTCTGGGAGTTTTAGAGTTTGTCGGGTGGTGTTTGCGGGGTGTCGCGCCAGCGCGGGGCGGCGCCGCTGCAGGTTGTCGGAAACTTCCTTTGGGTTGGCGCGGCGCCGCTGGAACTTCGCGGGGCGCCGCGCCAACTCGCAGCGGCGTCACTCTGTATTGGCGGGGCGCCCCGCTGTGTTGGCGCGGCGCCCCGCCAGCTTGGGGTGACGCCCCGCCAGGTTGGAGGAATTTCCCTGGAACTTGCAGCGGGTTTCCTCCGGCTTGGGGTGGCGTCACGCCGGTCTGGGGCGAGCCTGCGCCGGGCGAGGGAAAAGCCTCTGCAGCGTGCAGGCGCAGGCCGCCGGTGGGGCGCTTGGTGTATCCGGGCTGGGGTGGGGTGCTGTCGGGGTGTTCAGCCGCCAGCCATCAGGCGGCTGATCTCGTCGGCCGGCAGCGGGCGGGCGAACAGGAAGCCCTGCATCACGCTGCACTGGCGCTCGAGGAGGAAATCCCGCTGGGCTTCGGTTTCGACGCCTTCGGCGATGACCTTGAGGCCCAGGTCGCGGGCGATGGAGAGGGTGGCGGCGGCGATGGCGGCGTCTTCGGCGTCGCCGGGCAGGTCGCGCACGAAGGAGCGGTCGATCTTGAGGTGGGTGAGGGGCAGGCGCTTGAGGTAGGCGAGGCTGGAGTAGCCGGTGCCGAAATCATCCAGCGCGAGGCCGATGCCCATGGCGCGCAGGCTGGCGAGCTGGGCCTCGATCTCGGGGGTGGGCTGCATCAGCGCGCTCTCGGTGAGTTCGAGCTCCAGCCGATCCGGGGTGGCGCCGCTCTCGGCGATGATCTGGCGGACCCGGGTGAGGAAATCCGACTTGCGGAACTGCAGGGCCGAGATGTTGATGGCGACCACCGGGCAGGTGTGGCCGGTGCGCTGGGCTGCGGCCTGCCATTCGGCCTGCTGGCGGCAGGCTTCGCGCAGCACCCAGTCGCCCAGGGGCTGGATGAGGCCGGTCTCTTCGGCGATGGGGATGAACTCGTGGGGCGACACGCGGCCGCGTTCGGGGTGGTTCCAGCGCACCAGGGCCTCGACGCCGACGAGGGTCTGGCCGGGCATCTGCCACTGGGGCTGGTATTCGAGGATGAGTTCGCTGCGGTCGAGGGCGCGGCGCAGGGCGTTTTCGAGCTTGAGCCGGGCGTAGGCGCGGCTGTTCATGTCGGGCGTGAAGAAGCGGAAGTCGTTGCGGCCTTCGCTCTTGGCGTCGTACATGGCGGTGTCGGCGTGCTTGAGCAGGGTGTTGATGTCGGCGCCGTTGCCGGGGTAGAGGGCGATGCCCACGCTGGTGGAGGTGACGAGATCCTGGTTGCCCACGTGGAACGGCGCGTTGAGGCTGGCGATGAGCTTGCGGGCGACGGTGGCGGCGTCGTCGGGGCGGCCAAGCTGGGGCAGCAGCACCACGAACTCGTCGCCGCCGATGCGGGCGAGGATGTCTTCGTCGCGCAGGGATTCGGAGAGGCGCTTGGCGACGGCCGAGAGCAGGCGGTCGCCCACCGGGTGGCCGAGGGTGTCGTTGATGGTCTTGAAGTTGTCGAGATCGAGGAACAGCACGCCCAGGCGCAGCTGGTTGCGGCGGGCGAAGGCGAGGGCTTGCTCGGCGCGGTTGATCCACAGGGTGCGGTTGGGCAGGCCGGTGAGAGTGTCGTAGTGGGCCAGGTAGTGGATGTGGGCCTCGGCGGCGCGGCTGGCGGTGACGTCCTGCACGGTGCCCCGCAGCAGGGTGCCGCCGGCGGGGTTGGGGGTGGCCTCGATGGTGAAGTGGACGGTGCGGCTCTCGCCGTCCTTCGGGGGCAGGCGCACGTCGAGGCTGGCATTGGGCTGGCCGTTGCCAACCCGGTGGAGGGCGTCACGCAGGGTGGAGCGGTCGGACGGGAGCACGGCGTCGAGCAGCGCGGTGAGGCTGCTGTCGCGTTCGGGGGGGATGTCGAGCACCCTGTAGAGCTCGGCCGACCAGTGGCTGGCGCCGGTGATGGGGTCGGCCTCCCACGAGCCGAGGCGGGCGATGCGCTCGGCGTGGGTGAGGATGGCCTGCTGGGCGTGGAGGCGCCGGCTGGTGTCGGCGAGTTCGCTGGTGCGCTGGCTGACCATCTCCTCGATGCGCCGGGCGCGGCCGGTGGTGGCCAGCAGGAAGGCGCCGAGCAGGCCGGTGGACACGAGGCCGATGGCGATCAGCGTCCAGGTTTCCCAGCCGCGGTTGAGGGCGGCGTAGGCCGGCGTGGGCGCAAAGCTGAGGCGCCAGGTCTGGCCGGCGAAGTCGAACGTTTCCTGCCAGGTCTGCATGCCGCCGGCGCCCGGCTGGCTGATCGACGGGCACTGGGCCAGCCCGGCGAGGCGCTTGCCGCGGGGCTGGGCGATGGTCACTTCCTCGAGGCAATACCCCACCCCCGGCACCGGCTGCTGGCTGAGGACGCTCTCGACGGCTTCCTCGATCCGCAGGGCCACGAAGACGAAGCCGGCGGGGGCCGACTGGAGCTTGCTGCCCGGGGCGAGGGTGCGCTGGTAGATCACCACGCCGAGCTTGTGTTCGGTTTCCTGGGTGAGCTCGAAGGCGCGGGTGGCGGCGGCCTTGCCGCTGGAGACGGCACGCTGGATGGCGTCGAAGGAGTTGGGGATCGAGCCCACGTTGACGCCCAGGGCCCGCCGGTTGCGATCCAGCGGGGCGATGTGGCGGATGACGTAATACGCGTCCCGCGGGGCTAGCGGCACCAGCTGGTTGTAGCCGTCCCGATCCACGACGCGGAAATCGGCCGTGACGGGCGACTTGCGGGCGCTGCGCTCGAGGGCGGCGACGGCGTCGGCCGGCGTGAGGGCGATCCAGCCGATGCCCTGGATGCCCGTGTAGCGCGACAGCCAGGTGGACGAGAACTGTTCGAAGGTGGGCG
Organism: Zoogloea sp.; assembly: GCA_023150095.1. GTDB lineage: Bacteria > Pseudomonadota > Gammaproteobacteria > Burkholderiales > Rhodocyclaceae > Zoogloea. Next base: position 7,299 of record JAKLLO010000085.1, read on the forward strand.
TATCGATGTCCGGCGCGGCCACCATCACGCGTTCGCTGGCCTGGAGCACATCCAGGTAATCGGCAAAGCGCGTGCGGACCAGGCTGGCCAGGTGGCTGGCGTCCCGCTCGAAGCGCGATTGCAGGCGCTGCTGCTCCCACTGGGCGATCTGCACCTCCAGCCCCACCAGCAACACGAGGGCGACGCTGAGCGGCAGGGCGATGGCCAGCCGGCGCGGGGCCCATTCGTTGCGCGGGGTGCCGATGAAGACGAAGGTGAGCGGCGCAGCGATGAGGATCCCGATGGCGTCGCCGGCCCACCAGTTCCACCAGCTGAAGGCGGCTTCCGCCGTGGGCAGCCCGCCCAGCACGACCAGCGCCGCCACCCCGATCGTCGCGCCCACGAGGCAGCTCAGGGGGGCGGCGGCAAACAGCAGGCGGACGATGGCGTCGGCGGTGTCGAGGGTGATCGGGAGGCGGATCCAGCGCCGGGCCATGAAGCTGCCGGCCGCGGCCTGAAGCGCCGCGCCGACGCCGACGCACAGCGGAAGCAGGAGACTGCGCTCGGGCAGGCCGGCGTGAAAGCCGGCGTAGATGTTGGTGATGACCGAGCCGGCAAGAATTGCCGGCCAGATTCCGTAGCCGTAGATGAGCATCGCCGCCAGCGCGACCCCCGCAGCCGGGAACAGCGGCGCGACGTAGCCCGGCGGAATGGCGATGTGAAGTGCAATGAGCCCGCAGATCGTGTAGGCAAGGGCGATGCCCAGTTGCGGGCGAATGCCGGGAGCGGAGCGCATCGGATCGGTTTGAGTACGGTGGGCAGGTGTTTGGCAGCCGAACGCAGCATTGTAACTGCTCGAACGGGCCCGAGACGTATCGTTACCCCTGGAAGCACGCAGGTGCCGTGCCCGACGGTGGGCGCCCGCAAATGCTGCAATGCGGTAGTATCGCGGTCCGCGCGGAGGCGACCGCCTCTGCTGGATGGATTTGGCGCCCGCGCATGGCCGGGCCCGTGCAGATTCTGGAGGTCTGGATGTCCACGGTGCTTGCAGAAGGACAAACCGCCCACGCGAAGCCGGAGCGGGTGTTGCCCGTCGCCCTGGCGGCGATGGGTGTCGTATTCGGGGACATCGGCACGAGCCCGCTGTACACGATGAAGGAAGTCTTCAACGGCCCCCACGCGGTGCCGGTGACGCCGGACAACGTGATCGGGATCCTGTCGCTGGTCTTCTGGGCCCTGACCATCGTGGTGTCGCTCAAGTACGTCGTGTTCATCATGCGCGCCGACAACCGGGGCGAGGGCGGCATCATGGCGCTCACCTCGCTGGCGCTGCGCACCAACAATTCTCCCCGGCTGGGGGCTGTCATGGCGGCGCTGGGGCTGTTTGGCGCAGCGCTGTTCTACGGCGACGGGGTGATCACGCCGGCCATCTCGGTGCTCTCGGCGGTGGAGGGCCTGGAAGTGGCCACGCCGGCCTTCAGGCCTTATGTACTGCCGATCTCGCTGGCAGTGCTGACCGGGCTGTTCGTGATCCAGCGCAAGGGCACGGCCAAGGTCGGGGCGGTGTTCGGGCCGGTGATGCTGTTCTGGTTCACCACCCTCGGGGTGCTCGGGGCGGTCAACATCACCCGCCACCCGGATGTGCTGCGGGCGATCAATCCGGTCTATGCGATGGATTTCTTTGCCAACAACCACTGGCATGGCTTTCTGGCGCTGGGGGCGGTGGTGCTCGCCATCACCGGCGGCGAGGCGCTGTACGCCGACATGGGGCACTTCGGGCGTCGGCCGATCAAGATGGCCTGGTTTGGCTACGTGTTTCCGGCGCTGTATCTCAACTATCTGGGGCAGGGGGCGCTGATCCTCGACGACCCGACGGCGGTCAGGAACCCCTTCTACAACCTGGTGCCCGATGCGCTGGTGCTGCCGATGGTGGGCCTCGCCACGCTGGCGACGATCATCGCGTCCCAGGCGGTGATCTCCGGCGCCTTCTCGCTCACCAAGCAGGCGATCCAGCTGGGCTACTCGCCGCGGATGCACGTGATCCACACCTCCGAGCGGGAGGTCGGGCAGATCTATGTGCCCAACGTGAACTGGATGCTGCTGGGGGCGGTGGTGGCGCTGGTGATCAGCTTCCATTCGTCGAGCGCGCTGGCGTCGGCCTACGGCATCGCGGTGACGCTCACGATGATGATCGACACCCTGCTGGCCTTCGTGGTGGTGCGGGCGCTGTGGCGCTGGGGCTGGCTGGCGTCGGTGAGCTTCCTGATCCTGTTCTTCATCGTCGACTTTGCGTTCTTCAGCGCCAACAGCGTGAAGATCTTCGACGGCGGATGGTTCCCGCTGGCCATGGGCCTGGGCGTGCATGGGCTGCTGATGACCTGGAAGCGCGGCCGCGAGGCGCTGGCCGAGCGGATGCGCCAGGACACCATGCCGCTGACGCTGTTCATCCAGTCGATGTTCCATGATCCCCCGCTGCGCGTGCCGGGCACCGGCGTGTTCATGACCACCGCACCGGATGGCGTGCCGCGGGCGCTCCTCCACAACCTGCTCCACAACAAGGTGCTGCACGCCCGCGTGGTGCTGGTGAATGTGGTGACCGAGGACATCCCCTGCGTGCCCGACAGCGAGCGGGTGCGGGTCGAAGAGCTCGACTTCGGTTTCTACCGGGTGTACGTGCGCTACGGTTTCAAGGACGACCCGGACATCCCGGCCGCGCTGACCATGTGCGAGAGCCAGGGGCTGCCCTTCGAGCTGATGGAGTCGTCGTTCTTCCTCGGGCGCGAGACGCTGATCCCGCGCAAGACCTCGCCGCTCACCCTGTGGCGGGACCGGCTGTTCATCCTGATGTTCCGGAATGCCCACAGCGCGGCCGACTTCTTCAGCATCCCGCCCAACCGGGTGGTGGAGTTCGGAACGCAGGTCGAACTGTGACAATTTTAGACAGTCGATGGGCTGCCTAAAATGAGCGCTAGGACGTTATAATATTTGGTGCTGACAAGCTTTAACGTCGTATGCAAATCCGGTCCGGATGGCCTGGAAGGGGAGGGCGAGGCGCAGCCTTGCTCGTGGGTTCCGGCGGGTAGATTCCATGTGTGTTTCAGGCTGTAAATCCGGCAGGTGTGTCGATGGTGATATTTTGTTGTGGCGGAACGCAGGCTTGGCGATGTAATTCCCCTTGTGACGGGCATCACAGGAGGCAGGGTCCATAAGCGCTATCGTTCGGCTGCACGGGTTTTCACGCATTTTGCAAGTATGCGTCGTGTGCCTGGCATGTCCCGGTAGCCGTTCCAGGCCGCTCGGTGAGGCGGTTTTCGTTGGGGCTCGTGGTTGAGTTTTGCGCCACGTCGGCTTGATCAAATTTGCATGGGAGGCCGTCTTTCAAGGACGGTCGGTGCTCAGAATGCTCAAACTCTTCAATCATTACGTTCCGTCCAGCACGATCCTGCGACTGGTGTTTGACGCCATGTTGCTGTTCGTGGCGGTGGTTGTCGCGTTCGTGCTGCAGGCCCGGGTGGATGGTGGCCTGGTGGCGACCGTGGTGCCATCGGCGTTTGCCTTCGCGGTCACCATGATGATCCTGAACGGTGCGCTCGGCCTTTACAGGGCGGGCTTCGGCTCGGATTTCCGGCAGACCCTGATGCGCGTCGGCATGTCGATCGTGCTGAGTGTTCCGGTGGCTTACGGTATATTCCAGGTCCTTCCGTGGGGCGAGTTTGCGCATGAGGCGCTTGAACTCAACGTCATCGCCCTTCTTGGTTTCGTGGTCGCTGTCCGCGGTTTCACTGCCCGGCGGACGGGCGCAGGGGTTTTTGTGAAACGTATCATGGTGATCGGGACGGGGTCGGACGCCGCTGCCGTCGAGCATGCGCTGACCCATCCCGCCAACTCCAGCCTTCAGGTGGTGGGTTTTTACCCGGCCGGAGCGGGCGACGAGATTCGCATCGATCCGAAGCAGATCATCCACTTCGATGGCAGTCTGCTCGCCGCGGCCAATCACCTGCGGGTCAACGAGATCATCGTGGCCGTCAAGGAGCGTCGTGGCGGTGCGATTCCGCTGCGCGAGCTGCTCGATTGCAAGATGGCCGGCATCAAGGTGCTCGATCTCTCCAGTTTCTTCGAGCGCGTGCGTGGTCAGGTGCGCATCGATTCCCTGCGCGCCAGCTGGCTGATCTACGGCGAAGGTTTCCGTCAAGGCTGGGGCCGCACCCTCGTCAAGCGGGTGTTCGACATCTTCGTGTCGCTGCTGCTGCTGGTGCTCTCCGCGCCGGTGATGCTGCTGGCCGCGCTCTTCATCGTGATCGAGGACGGCGCACCGGTGTTCTATCGTCAGGAACGTGTCGGCCTGGGTGGCCGCCTGTTCAAGGTGACCAAGTTCCGCAGCATGCGCCGGGACGCCGAGCGTGACGGCAAGCCCCGCTGGGCGACCGCCAACGACGACCGCGTGACCCGTGTCGGCCGTTTCATCCGCAAGTGCCGCATCGACGAACTGCCGCAGCTGTTCAACGTGCTGAAGGGCGACATGAGCCTCGTCGGTCCGCGTCCGGAGCGTCCCTTCTTCGTCGACCAGCTGACCCGCGACATTCCCTTCTACGCCGTCCGCCACTGCGTCAAGCCGGGCGTGACCGGCTGGGCTCAGGTTCGCTACCAGTACGGTTCGTCGGTGGATGATGCGATCAACAAGCTGCAGTACGATCTGTACTACGTCAAGAATCACACCCTGTTCCTCGACACCGTGGTCCTGTTCGAAACGGTGCGGGTTGTGCTGACCGGAGACGGTGCGCACTAAGCCCTTCAGGCGCGACGTTCCCCGGCAGGGGATGGGCTGAACCCAGGACGCTCCCCTTGCCGGGAGCGTCTGCTTTTATTGAGGCTCGATGGAATCAATCCTCTCGCAGGTCTCGGCATGGAGCTACGCCTTTGCGGCGGTGCTGCACGGGCTGTTTGCGCTCTATCTTGGCGTGGCCTGGCGCAGAGGCAGGCAGGGCATCCTGCTCATCGCGGCGGTGGTCCTGAGCGCCTTGTGGGCGGTCGCGAACTGGGTCTTCTCCACGTCGGGCTGGGTCTGGATGTTCCAGCTGGCGAACCTGCTGGACGTACTGCGCATGGCGGCGTGGTTCGGGTTCCTCCTGACCATGCTCTCCCAGGCGTCGGGCGACGGGCCGGATTCCGGGCTGCCGGCGTGGCCCAAGCCCGGCATGCTGGCCATCGTCACCCTCGGGGCGATCGGCGTGGTCTGCTTCACCCTGGGTGTGCCGCTGTATGGCACGCCGCTGCGGACCTGGGCGGCCACGGCGTTGATGACCGCGGTGTTCGGCCTGGTGCTGCTGGAGCTTTTCTACCGCGCGGTGATCGAGCGCTCCCGCTGGGGCGTCAAGCCGCTGGCGCTGGCGCTGGGCGGCCTGTTCGCCTTCGACGTCTATCTGTACTCCGAAATGCTGCTGTTCAGCCGCATCCACCCGGTGATCTGGGGCGTGCGCGGCTTTGCCCACACCCTGGCCTTGCCGCTGGTGGCGGTGTCGGCATCGCGCAATCCGGAATGGACTTTCCGCATCTCCGTCTCGCGGCACGTGGTGTTCCACTCCACGGCGCTGGCCGGATCGGGGCTGTATCTGCTGATCATCGCGGGCGCGGGCTACTACATGCGCTACTTCGGTGGCGAGTGGGGCGAGGCGCTGCAGCTGGCGCTGCTCTTCGGTGGCGCGCTGTTCCTCGGGGTGGTGTTCTTCTCCGGTGCTTTCCGGGCGCGGCTGCGGGTCTTTCTCGCCAAGCACTTCTTCGCCTATCGCTACGACTATCGCACCGAGTGGCTCGGCGTGACCCAGGCGCTGTCGGTGGCCGGGGATGGCCTCAGTCTGGGTGAGTCGGTGGTCAAGGCGCTGGCCGATCTGGTCGAGAGCCCGGGAGGCGGCGTGTGGCTGCGGGATTCGAACGGCAGTTTCAGTCAGCAGGCGCGGCTCAACATGCCCCACTATGGCCTGCAGGAGCGCGAGGATTCCGATTTTGCCCGCTTCATGCTGGAGCGCGAGTGGATCGTCAATCTGCAGGAGGCGCGCAGCGGCTTCTCGCCGGATGTGGCGGCGCCGCTGCCCGAGTGGGCGTCGGAGCTCGCCGACATGTGGCTGATCGTGCCACTGATCTCGTCCGGCGTGCTGGTGGGCTTCGTGGTGCTGCTGACACCGCGCACACCGGTCGATGTGAACTGGGAAGTGCTCGACCTCCTCAAGATGGCCGGCCGCCAGGCGGCCAGCTACTTCGCCCGGATGCAGGCCACCGAAGCCCTGCTGGAGGCCCAGAAGTTCGATGCCTTCAACCGGATGTCGGCCTTCGTCGTCCATGATCTGAAGAATCTTGTTGCACAGATGTCGCTGATGCTTCGCAACGCCGAGCGACACAAGGACAATCCCGAGTTCCAGGCCGACATGCTCGACACCGTCCGGCATGTGGAATCGCGGATGCGCGGGCTGATGGCCCAGTTGATGGAAAAGACCCCGATCAACCAGCGCAAGCCGGTCATGCTGAAGGGGCTGCTCGAGCATATCGTCCAGTCGAAAAGGATGTTCCACCCGTGCCCCACCTTCGATGAAGGTGCGCCGGATCTGGCAGTTTTTGCGCATTCCGAACGACTCGAACGTATCCTTGGGCATATCGTGCAAAATGCCCTGGACGCTACTTTGGAGCATGGTAGTGTGTCAGTACGGCTATCCCAGGAGGGTAATCAGGCGTGCATCACCGTCCGGGATACCGGCTCGGGAATGTCGCCCGCATTCATCCGGGACCAGCTCTTCAAGCCATTCCAGACCACCAAGGCGAGCGGAATGGGGATTGGCGCCTACGAGGCGCACCAATATGTTCAGGAACTGGGTGGCAATCTGACCGTTCAGAGCGAGGTGGGTGTCGGAACCTGCTTCGAGATCAGGTTGCCCATTGCCGCGAACGCTCAGAATGCCGGTAACAAAGCGGTAGCAGAATAGGGATATGACTGATAAACGCAGGACTTTGCTGATCGTCGAGGATGATCCGGCACTGCAGAAGCAGATGCGCTGGGCCTTCGATCAGTACGAGACGGTGGTTGCCAACAATCGCGAAGAGGCCATCGCCCAGCTGAGGCGCCATGAGCCGGCCGTCGTGACGATGGACCTGGGTCTGCCGCCGGCGCCGGACGATGTGACCGAGGGCTTCAAGCTGCTGGGCGAGATCCTCGCGCTGGCCCCCGACACCAAGGTGGTGGTCCTGACCGGTCAGCACGACCGCGAGAACGCCGTGCGTGCGGTGGGGATGGGTGCCTACGATTTCTTCGCCAAGCCCTTCGAGCCCGAACTCCTGGCGCTGACGCTGGATCGTGCGCTGCGGCTCTATGATCTGCAGCAGGACAACCGCCGCCTGAAGATCCAGCAGGGCAGCGCCCTGTCCGGCCTCATCACCCGCGACGCGGGCATGCTCAAGGTGTGCCGCCTCATCGAGCGCGTGGCCTCCGCCAACGTGACCGCGATGCTGCTGGGCGAGAGCGGTACCGGCAAGGAAGTGCTGGCCCGTGGCCTGCACGAGCTGTCGCCCCGCCGCAACGAGCGCTTCGTGGCGATCAACTGCGCGGCGATCCCCGAAAACCTCCTCGAATCCGAACTCTTCGGCTACGAGAAGGGCGCCTTCACCGGTGCGGTCAAGCAGACCCTCGGCAAGATCGAAGTCGCCAACAAGGGCACGCTGTTCCTCGACGAAATCGGCGATCTGCCGATGCCGCTGCAGGCCAAGCTGTTGCGCTTCCTCCAGGAGCGGGTCATCGAGCGTATCGGCGGTCGTGAGGAGATCCCCGTGGATGTGCGCATCATCTGCGCCACCCACCAGGACGTGAAGGGCCTGATCCAGGCCGGCCGCTTCCGCGAAGACCTTTACTACCGCCTCGCCGAGATCGTGGTCGATATCCCGGCCCTGCGCGACCGGGACGGCGATGCGGTGCTGCTCGCCCACGCCTTCGTCCAGCGTTTTGCCGGCGATCACGGGCGCGGTGCGATGACCCTCACGGACGACGCCGTGCACAGCATCGAGACCCATCGCTGGCCGGGCAACATCCGCGAGCTCGAGAACGCGATCAAGCGCGCGGTCATCATGGCCGACGGCAACTGCATCACGGCCGAAGACATCGGCCTCGACGTGAATCCCGACGAAGAACTGGAAGCCCTCAACCTGCGCGTGGTCCGCGAAGAAGCCGAGCGCCGCGCGGTGGTGCGGGTGATGGCCCGGGTCAATGGCAACGTGGCAAGGGCGGCGGAGGTGCTGGGAATCAGCCGCCCGACCCTCTACGATCTGATGAACCGGTTCGGAATCAAGAAAGAGACTTCAACGTGACTCAAGGAACCATGCTAATGCGTGTTCAAAATCAACGCCGTACCGTGCGGAATGCTGCCATCAGCACCCTTTGCGCCTTCCTGCTGGCCGCATGTGGTGCCAGCACCGAGTCCATGGTCACGTCCGCCAAGGAATACATCGCCAAGAACGACCGCAGCGCCGCGTCGATCCAGCTCAAGAACGCCCTGCAGAAAGACGGCAACCTCGGCGAAGCCCGGTTCCTGCTGGGCAAGATCAACTACGAGCAGGGCGACTACGCCGGCGCCGAGAAGGAACTGAGCCGTGCGCTGGACGCCGGCTACGCGCCCGATGAGGTCGTGCCCTTGCTGGCCAAGGCGCTGGTCGCCACCGGCCAGGGTGACAAGATCGCCACCGATCTGGGCAACCGCCGGCTCGAGAAGCCCGAAAGCCGCGCGGCCATCCTCACGATGCAGGGCACCAACCTGATCGGCAAGGGCAAGATCGATGAAGCCCGTGACGCCTTCAATTCCGCCCTTCGCGAATCCGCCAACTACCCGCTCGCCCGCGTGGGTCTGGCCCGCCTGCGGGCAATCGGCCGCGATCTCGACGGCGCGCTGGTTGATGTGGACGCCGTGCTCAAGGATGCGCCGAACCTGCCCGAAGCCCAGTCCCTGCGGGGTGACCTGCTGCTGACCATGGGCCGCGTCGACGAAGCCATCCCGGCCTTCGAGGCGGTGATTGCTGCCAAGCCGACCGATGTGGGCGCCTACCAGAACCTCATCTCGGTGCTGCTGCGCCAGAACAAGGTCGACCTGGCCCAGGCGAAGGTGGCCGAGATGCGCAAGGCGCTCGGCGGTCATCCCATGGCCGTGTATCTGCAGGCCTACATCAACCTGCGTAACGGCAAGGCCAAGGAAGCCTACGACGGCGTCCAGCAGGTGCTGCGCGTGGCGCCCGACTACATCCCGGCGCTCCTGCTGGCGACCACGCTGCAACTGCAGCGCCAGGATTTCGTCCAGGCCCAAGAGAATGCCAGGAAGGTCATCGAGCGCGCCCCCAATCTGCAGATGGCTCGTCGCCTGCTGGTGACCGCCTACATCGGCACCCGCGAGCCGGCCCGCGCTCTGGAGGCGCTCCAGCCGCTGCTCAAGGACAAGGTCGATGACGTGGCCGTGCTCAATCTCGCCGGCCAGGTGTATGCGATGAACGGCGACTTCAACCGTTCCGAGCAGTATTTCCAGCGTGCCACCCAGGCTGATCCGAAGAACGCCCAGTACCGCACCCGGCTCGGCGTGTCGCGCCTCGTCGGCGGCGAGGCCGACCAGGCGTTCCAGGATCTGGAGGCCGCTTCTGCCCTCGACCCGGACAACATCCAGGCCGACATCACCCTGATCATGGCCCACCTGCGCCGCAACGAAGTGGCCAAGGCGGTCGCCGCGGTGCAGACGCTCGAGAAGAAGAAGCCGAACGATCCCGTCACCTACAACATGAAGGGTGGCGTGCTGCTTGCGAGCAAGGATACGGCTGGCGCCCGCAAGGCCTTCGAGAAGGCCCTCGAGCTGCGACCCGACTTCCTGCCGGCGGTGAGCAACCTCGCCCGCCTCGACATGGCTGACAAGAACGTCGATGCCGCCCGCAAGCGCTTCCAGACTTTCGTGGCGGCCAACCCCAAGGTTGCCCAGGGCTACATGCAGTACGCCGAGCTTCAGGCCATGACCGGCGGCCAGAACAAGGACATTCAGGCATTGCTCGAAAAGGGGCTGGCTGCCGTGCCGACCTCGCTGCCGATCCGTACCGCGCTGGTCGCGATGCTGGTCCAGTCGGGCGATCCGAAGCGCGCGCTGCTGCTGGCCCAGGAAGCCCAGGCCGGGTCGCCGGACGATCCCGCGTTGCTCGAACTGCTGGCCCGCGCCCAGGTGGCTGCCGGTGAAAACCAGCAGGCGCTCACCACCTTCGGCAAGCTGAGTTCCCGTCTGCCGAACTCGCCGGCACCGCTGGTGGCCATGTCCGACCTGCAGGTGGCTGCCAAGGACTTTGCCAGCGCCGAGCAGAGCCTGCGCAAGGCATTGGCGATCAAGCCCGATGCGGTCGACGCCCAGCAGCGCCTGATCTCGCTGCTGCTCCAGAGCAAGCGGGGTGATGCAGCCATCGCCGTGGCGCGGGACGTGCAGAAGCAGCACGCTGATTCCTCTGTCGGCTTCCTCCTCGAAGGCGAGGTGCTGTCCTCCATGGGCAAGCCGGCCGATGCCGTCGCGCCTTACTCCGAGGCCTTCAAGCGTGACAAGAATCCCCAGTCGCTGATCCGCGTGCATTCCGCGCGGCTGGCGGCGGGGCAGGAGCAGGAAGCCGCCCGGCTCGTGACCGACTGGGTCAAGGCCAATCCGAAGGACATGGTCGTCCGCACCTACCTCGCGGAGCGCAGCCTGTCCGAACAGAAGTACGAATCGGCCGTCCAGCAGTACCGCCAGATGCTTGAGATGGCACCCAAGAACGCCATGCTGCTCAACAACCTGGCCTGGGCCCTCGGCAAGCTGAACGACAAGAGCGCCATCAGCGTGGCCGAGCAGGCCGTGTCGCTGGCGCCCAACAGCCCGGTGGTGCTCGACACTCTCGGCACGCTGCTGATGGACAGCGGTAACACGGCCAAGGGCGTCGAAACGCTCAAGAAGGCCGTGAGCCTCGGGCCGAAGCTGCCGCAGCTGCGCATCAACCTTGCCCGCGCCCTCATCAAGAGCGGCGACAAGGACGGTGCCCGCAAGGAACTGGACGAGGCCCAGCGTAGCGCACCCGAGAAGTCGCCGGTTGCCGCCGAGATCGAAAAGGTCCGCGCAACCCTCTGATCAAATTTTCAAATCTGTTATCAGGAAACTCTGAAATGACCACCATTGCAGTTATCGG
>JAKLLO010000086.1 GCA_023150095.1 Zoogloea sp.
GCGTCGACTTCGCCCTCGACAGCAACCTGCAGGGCGTGGTGTCGAGCCTGCCCGACCCGCTCAACAAGTCGGCCGCCGGCAGCCTGCCATTCCGTTTCGAGATCAACGTGCCGCCCAGCGCCGGCAGCGTGACCAGCGACGTGCTCAAGCTGTCGGCCGGATCGGTCTTCCAGGCCCAGTTCCAGCGCCGCTTCGAGCATGGCCGGGCAGTCATCACCCGCGGCGGGATCGCCCTCAACGAGCCCGTGCGGCTGGCCGACAAGGGCGTGCTGGTGGCTGCCAACGCCGACCGGCTGGATGCCGATGCCTGGCGCAAGGCGCTGGCCGGCAACCCCGAGCGCCAGCAGCGCCCGGCCGACCCGACGGGCACCGGCGACGCGGGCTTTCCGCTCTCGGGCCTGGCGCTCCGGGCCGGCGAACTTCGCATGCTCGGCCAGCGTCTTACTGACGTGAATCTTCGGGCGGTGATGGAGGAAGGCGGCTGGCAGGCGCGGATGTCGAGCAAGGAGGCCACCGGTGACATCGTGTGGCGCGACCAGGGCCGTGGTCGCCTGCAGGCCCGCTTCCGCCAGCTGGCGCTGGGCAGCAGCGGCAAGGAGGGCGCAGCCGACACGTCCCGGCCCGACGAGGAGCGCCTGTCGGAGCTCCCCGGGCTCGACGTGAGCGCCGACAGTTTCGTGCTGCGCGGCCACCAGCTGGGCCGGCTCGAGCTCAAGGCGGCCAACCGGGGCGACCTGTGGCGGCTCGATCAGCTCACCATCACCAACCCGGACGGCAGCCTGAGCGGCAAGGGCGTGTGGCGCCCGGGCGCCCGCGAGGAAACCCGGCTCGGCTTCAAGCTCGACGTGAGCAACGTCGAAAAGATGCTGACCCGCCTCGGCTACCCCGAGGCGGTGCGGCGCGGCAAGGGCGAACTGGAAGGCGAGGTGGTGTGGCGCGGCCCGCCGACCGCGCTGCACATCGCCAGCCTCGGAGGCAAGATGCGCGTGCAGGCAGAAAACGGACAGTTCGCCCAGCTCGAACCGGGCGTCGGGCGCCTGCTCGGCGTGCTCAGCCTGCAGGCGCTGCCACGACGCATCACCCTGGACTTCCGCGACGTGTTTTCCGAAGGATTCGCCTTCGACCGCATTTCCGGTAGCATCCAGATGAACCAGGGCGTGCTCCGGACCGACGACCTCGAGATCCTCGGCCCCGCGGCGCGGGTGTTCATGAGTGGCGAGGCCGATGCGGGCCGCGAGACCCAGAATCTGCGGGTGCGCGTCCAGCCGACGTTGTCCGAGTCCGTCGCCTTCGGCTCTGCCATCGCCACCACCGGGGTGATCAATCCGGCGGTGGGTCTCGCGGCCTATCTTGTCCAGAAGGTGCTGCGCGACCCGGTGGAAAAACTGTTCAGCTTCGAATACGCCGTGACCGGGGGATGGTCCGATCCCAAGGTCGAAAAGCTCTCCGCCGCGCCTGCGCCGCGCCGGACCCCGGACAGCGCCGAACCCTCCCGCGAGGAAAAACAATGAGCGACCGCCCTTCCTGCCGTATCGCCGCCGTCCAGATGGTGTCGGGCCCCGATGTGGACGCCAACCTCGCCGAGGCCGACCGGCTGATCGGCGAGGCTGCCGCCGCCGGGGCGCGACTCGTCGTGCTGCCCGAATACTTTCCGCTCATCACCCCGGACGAAACCGCCAAGGTGCGCATCCGCGAACGGGACAGTGACGGCCCGATCCAGGCCTTCATGAAAGACGCCGCGCGCCGCCACAAGGTGTGGCTGGTGGGCGGCTCGTGCCCGCTCGAGGCCGACGTGGCGGACAAGGTGCGCAACACCACCATGGTCTTCGACGACACCGGCCGGCGCGTGGCCCGCTACGACAAGGTGCATCTGTTCGGCTTCGTGCGGGGCGGCGAGCGCTACGACGAATCCGCCACCATCGAGCCGGGCAGCGACGTGGTGACTTTCGACGGCCCGTGCGGCACCGTCGGCCTGTCGATCTGCTACGACCTGCGTTTCCCCGAACTCTTCCGGGCGATGGGCGAGGTCGATCTGATCGTCCTGCCCGCCGCCTTCACCTACACCACCGGCCGCGCCCACTGGGAAGTCCTGCTGCGCGCCCGGGCCATCGAGAACCAGTGCTACGTGCTGGCCAGCGCCCAGGGCGGGGTGCACCCGGGTGGACGGCGTACATGGGGTGACAGCATCATCATCGACCCCTGGGGCGAAATCGTCGCGCGCCTGCCGGAAGGCCCCGGCGTCGTCATCGCCGATCTGGACCCCGCCCGTATCGCCGAAGTCCGCGCCAGCCTGCCGGCCCTCAAACACCGCAAGATCAGCTGAAAGCCGCACCCGAACATGAGCAAGAATCCCCCGCAGAACCCCCTGAAGATCGCCAGCAAGCTGCTGCTCAAGCCCTACGACCTCGACTTCGAGGATCTCGACAAGGTCTTCGGCAAGCTCTTCCGGCACAAGCTCGACTACGCCGACCTGTACTTCCAGTACCACCGCTCCGAGGCCTGGAGCCTGGAGGAAGGCATCGTCAAGTCGGGCAGCTTCAACATCGAGCAGGGCGTCGGCGTGCGCGCCATCACCGGCGAGAAGACCGCCTTCGCCTACTCCGACGACATCAGCCTGAAGGCCCTGAAGGACGCCGCTGCGGCCACCCGCGCGATCGCCGACAGCGGCCGCCGCAAGGCCCACAAGATCGAGGCCGTCAAGAAAGGCCCGCCGGCCCTGTACCGCGCCGACAACCCCCACGGCTCGCTGGATGACGTGGCCAAGGTCAAGCTGCTGGAGCGCCTCGAAGCCATGGCCCGCGCCGAGGATCCGCGCGTCAAGGAAGTGATGGCCAGCCTCGTCGGCTCCTGGGAAGTGGTGCTGGTGGCGCGCAGTGACGGCCACCTGGCTGCCGACGTGCGCCTGCTGGTGCGGGTGTCGGTCAGCGTCATCATGGAAGAGAACGGTCGCCGCGAGCAGGGCTCGGGCGGTGGTGGCGGGCGCTATGACTACGGCTATTTCAGCGACGAGGTGCTGGCCAGCTTTGCCAAGGCGGCGGTGCATCAGGCGCGGGTCAACCTGGGCGCAGGCCCGGCCCCGGCCGGCCTGATGACCGTGGTGCTCGGCAACGGCTGGCCCGGCATCCTGCTCCACGAGGCCATCGGCCACGGGCTGGAGGGCGATTTCAACCGCAAGGAAAGCTCGGCCTTCAGCGGCCGCATCGGCCAGCAGGTGGCCGCCAAGGGCGTGACGGTGGTGGACGACGGCACCCTGCCGGATCGCCGCGGCTCGCTCACCATCGACGACGAGGGCAACCCCACCCAGCGCACCGTGCTGATCGAGGACGGCGTCCTCACCGGGTACATGCAGGACATGCTCAACGCCCGCCTGATGGGCGTCGCGCCCACCGGCAACGGCCGCCGCGAATCCTTCGCCCACCTGCCGCTGCCGCGCATGACCAACACCATCATGCTGGCCGGCCAGCACGAGCCGGCCGAGATCATCGCGTCGGTGAAGAACGGCCTCTATGCCGCCAACTTCGGTGGTGGTCAGGTGGATATCACCTCCGGCAAGTTCGTTTTCTCCACGTCCGAGTGCTACCTCATCGAGGACGGCAAGGTCACTCGTCCGGTGAAGGGCGCCACGCTGATCGGCAATGGTCCGGACTGCCTGACCCGCGTGTCGATGATCGGCAACGATCTGGCGCTCGACCCCGGTGTCGGCACCTGCGGCAAGGACGGCCAGAGCGTGCCGGTCGGCGTCGGCCAGCCGACACTGCGGATCGACGGCCTGACCGTTGGCGGAACTGGAGGTTGAAATGAAGCGTCGTGAGTTTCTGGCTGCGGCCACCCTGGTGCCACTGGCGTCGGTGCTGCAGGCGGCGCCCACGCCACCCGCGGCGGCGTCTGCCGGGCTTTCGCTGCCTGGCGCGATCAACCGTGCGGGTCGTCAGCGGATGTTGTCCCAACGCAGCGCCAAGGCCTGGCTGATGCTGGTCGATGGGGTGCTGCCCGAGCGGGCGAAGAGCATCCTCGACCATTCGGTGCGGCTCTTCGAGCAGCAGCTCTCCGAACTGCGCAACCTGCAGCCCAACGACGAGGTCCGCTCCGGCTATCTGCTCCTCGAATCCGAGTGGGGGCGTTACCGGCCGCTCATGGCCGACATCCGGGCCGATGCCAAGCTGGTATGGGGCGGCAGCGAAGCCGTGCTCGGCGCGGCGCAGAAGCTCACCGTGGCCTACGAGCGTACCGCCGGCACGCCGGCTGGCCGGCTGGTGAACCTGTCGGGTCGCCAGCGCATGCTGTCCCAGCGCATGGCCAAGGCCTATCTCTTCCGACAAGTGGGCGTGAATCCCGAGCCCGCCCGGGAGATGCTCGATGGCGCAATGAAGGAGTTCGCCAAGGCACTCGACGAACTCAAGACGGCGCCCCAGAACACCGCCCAGATCAAATCCGAGCTGGCGCTGGTGGAGCAGCAATGGTTCTTCTTCCAGAACGCCCTGGGCCTGCGCGCGGCCGGCGATCTCAAGAAGGCGGCTGCCGATGTGGCGACCACCAGCGAGCGCATCCTCGAGCAGATGGACATGGTGGTGTCGCTCTATGAAAAGGTTGCAGGCTAGGCCCATGCCGCGGCTCGGGTGGCTTGCGGCGGGGGTGGCATCGCTGACCTTGCTTGGCGGCTGCGCGGCGCCCCGGGTGGCGCCGTCGGCCGAACGGCTTGACCCGGGCCAACTGGAGGCCATCAGCGCAGCCAACCGCGCCGGGCCGCTGACGATCGAACAGATCATCCGCCGCTCGAAGGCCGGCGAAGCGCCCGCGGTGCTCATCGAGGACATCCGCCGCACCGGCACCCATCTTGCGGTGACGCCCGAAGAGCGCGCCCGGCTGAGCGGCCAGGGCGTGGCTCTGGCGGTGCTGGACGAACTCGCCGCCGCCCAGGCGCGCTGGGCGCAGGACCAGGCCACCGCCGACAAGGTGCGTGCCGACACTGCCAGGATCGAGGCGGCAGACCGCGCCCGGGCCGAAGAAGAGCGCCGCCGTCGCGCCTACTACGGCCCGGCTTACGTTCCCTACTATTCGCCCTACGCCGACCCCATGTGGCCTTACGGCTACCCGGCCCACCGCGGCTACGGCGGCGGCTTTGGCTGGGGCGTGCAGATCCGCCGCTGAAGGCGGTTGCCTGGGCCGCTTGATGCGCTGATCAGAACAGCGCGAGCTGGCCGTCGTCGCGCCCCGGTGGCCGGAAGGCTGTGGTGACCAGCTGCCGTCGCGGGTGGTTGAGCCCGAGCCGTTCGCAGCAGCGTTTCAGGCGCTGGCTGTACAGATCGGCAAACACGCCCTCGCCGCGCATCCGGTGGCCGAAGCGGCTGTCGTTGAGCTCGCCGCCCCGCAACTGACGCAGCAGGCTCAGCACATGGCCCGCCCGGTCGGGGTAATGGGTGGCGAGCCAGTCCTCGAACAATTCCCGCAGCTCCCGCGGCAGGCGCAGCAGCACGTAGCCGGCCGTCTCGGCCCCCGCGGCCTGTGCCGCTTCGAGCACCTTTTCCATTTCATGGTCGTTGAGCGCCGGAATCAGCGGCGCGAACAGCACGCCCACCGGCACGCCGGCGCCGTGCAGGCGGGCCATGGCGGCGAGCCGCCGTGCCGGGCTGGCGGCGCGGGGTTCGAGCTGGCGGGCGAGGCGCGGGTCGAGGGTGGTGACCGAGAACATCACCTGCACCAGCCCGTCGCGGGCGAGGTCGGCGAGGAGGTCGATGTCCCGCTCGATCAGCGCCGACTTGGTGACGATGGACACCGGATGGCGGGTCTCGGCGAGGATCGCCAGCAGCTGGCGGGTCAGGCCGAGGTGCCGCTCGATGGGCTGCCAGCCATCGGTGTTGATGCCCAGCGCCACGGGCTGGCAGCGGTAGCCAGGGGCGGCGAGCTCGCGCCGTAGCACGGCTGGCGCGTCGGGTTTCCAGGCGATCTTCGTCTCGAAATCCAGCCCCGGCGAGAGGCCCAGGTAGGCGTGCCCCGGCCGCGCAAAACAGTAGGCGCAGCCGTGCTCGCAGCCCTTGTACGGGTTGATGGACTGGGAGAAGGGCACGTCGGGCGAGGCGTTGCGGACGATCACCGACTTCGCCTTGTCGAGCAGCAGCGTGGTGGCCGGGCCGTGATCGGGCTTGTCGGCGGCGTCATCGGCGTCGTCGGCCCAGCCGTCGTCGAAGGCGGCGCGCTGCCAGTCGGCAAAGCGGTCGCCCGGATTCAGGCGGCTGCCGCGGCCGCGGGGCAGGCTGGGGGGCTTCATCCAGTCAAGATTAAACTATATAAAAATACAGTTCAAGCCGGTCCGTTGGTGCCGCATGCGCCGCAAGTCATGCCGACGGGAAGGGCGCCGTGTTACGGGACGGGCGCATCGGCTAGAATTACCGATTCCCTCAAGCAAAGCCGACAGGATTCACCATGCACGCATCCTCGAAAATCCACATCGACGACGTCCGTATCAAGGCCATCAAGGAACTCGCCCCGCCCGCCCACGTGCTGCGCGAGTTTCCGGCATCGCCCAAGGCCGCGGCGACCACTTTCGAGGCCCGCACGGCGATCCACCGCATCCTGTTTGGCGCCGACGACCGCCTGCTGGTGGTGATCGGCCCGTGCTCGATCCACGACTACGCCGCGGCGATGGAATACGCCCGCCGCCTGAAGGTCGAGGCTGACCGCCTGAAGGACGACCTGCTGATCGTGATGCGGGTGTACTTCGAGAAGCCGCGCACCACCGTCGGCTGGAAGGGCCTGATCAACGATCCGCACCTGGATGGCAGCTTCGCGATCAACGAAGGCCTGCGCCTCGCGCGC
This sequence comes from Zoogloea sp., assembly GCA_023150095.1. Classification (GTDB taxonomy): domain Bacteria; phylum Pseudomonadota; class Gammaproteobacteria; order Burkholderiales; family Rhodocyclaceae; genus Zoogloea. The sequence continues at coordinate 6,814 of JAKLLO010000086.1, forward strand.
CAGCTGCTGGCGGAGATCAACGAGCTGGGCCTGTCGGCGGCCACCGAGTTCCTCGACATGATCACGCCCCAGTACATCGCCGACCTGATCGCCTGGGGCGCCATCGGTGCCCGCACCACCGAAAGCCAGGTGCACCGCGAACTGGCGTCCGGCCTGTCGTGCCCGGTGGGTTTCAAGAACGGCACCGACGGCAATGTGCGCATCGCCGTGGATGCGATCAAGGCCGCCCAGGCGCCGCACCATTTCCTGTCGGTGACCAAGGCCGGCCACTCGGCCATCGTGTCCACCGCTGGCAACGAAGATTGTCACCTGATCCTGCGCGGCGGCGCCGGCCCCAACTACGACGCCGACAGCGTCGATGCTGCCTGCAAGGAGCTGTCTGCGGCGGGCGTGCAGGGCAAGCTGATGGTCGATTTCTCCCACGCCAACAGCCGCAAGCAGCACAAGCTGCAGGTGGAGGTGGCGCGGGACGTGGCGGGCCAGATGGCGGCCGGCAACGACCGCATCATGGGCGTGATGGTCGAATCGCACCTGAAGGAAGGCCGCCAGGACCTGAAGCCGGGCGTCGAGCTGGAGTACGGCAAGAGCATCACCGACGCGTGCATCGGCTGGGAAGACAGCCTGGTGGTGCTCGAGGTGCTGGCTGAGGCCGTGCGTCAGCGCCGGGTGCGGCGCGCCGAGCCGGCCTGATTCAGACGGGCTGCGTCTCGACGCGGCTGACGACGCCCGGGTGGGCGCCGTCCCGCCCTTCGATGCGCTGCCCGCCGCGCCGCTTGGCGCGGTACATCCGGGTGTCGGCGATCTTGATGAGGTCCTCGGCGCTCGTCGCATCTTCCGGGAAGGTCGCCACGCCGATGCTGGTGCTGACCGGATGGCAGGCTGTGTGGGCGGCGAGGGGCTCGTGCAGCGTGCTGAGGATCTTCGCCGCAACCCGGTTGGCGTCGCCGGCTTCGTCCAGCTCGGCCAGCAGGATCACGAATTCGTCGCTGCCGAGGCGGGCCACGGTGTCGCAGGCGCGCACGCAGGTGCGCAGGCGGTCGGCGATCTCGAGCAGGGCCTGATCGCCGGCGGCATGACCGCCCAGGTCGTTGATGCGCCGGAAATCATCCAGATCGACAAACAGCAGCCCGACCCGCTCGGTGTAGCGCTGGGCGCGCGCGATCGCGAGGGTCAGCCGGTCGGTGAGCAGGCGCCGGTTGGGCAGGCCGGTGAGCGCATCGTGGTAGGCCAGATGGCGGATGCGCTCGGTGCTGCGCACCTGCTCGGTCACGTCGATGGCCGTGCCGTGATGGCCGAGGAAGGCGCCGTGCTCGTTGAAGCGCGGGGTGCCGCAGAGGCTCAGCCACAGGGGCGGCTTCTTGCCGTTGGGCAGTTCGACCAGCAGGTTGCGAAAGCCATTGCAGTCTTCGAAGGCCGCGCGCAGCTCGGACTGATCGGGCCGCGCCTGACCTCCGGAGCGATGGAACTGCCACCACTTGCGGCCCAGGTTGACCATCAGGGTGTCGTCCTGCCGCGCGGGCTCGTGGGTGACGTGCATCAGGCGATGCTGCGGATCGGTCTGCCAGTACCAGTCGGCGCTTCGGGCGATCAGTGCGCGCAGCTGCGAGGCGAGGAGCTCTTCGCGGGCGCTGTCCATCATCCTTTCGGTCACATCGAAGGCCACCCAGACCACCTGGGGCGGCCGGCTCTCCGTGTCGATCGCCTGGCCGGTGATCTCGGCCCAGAACACGCTGCCGTCGCGCCGCCGCAGGCGGGTCGAGCCGTGATAGGTGCTGCCGCGCCGGATGGCGGCATCGGCGGCCCGGGCGTGGTGATGCCAGGCGGTCCGGCTTTCGAAGCCGTCGAGCAGTCGCGACCCGGCGATGTCGCGCTCGTCGACGCGCATCATTTCGGCGAAGCGCCGGTTGCACAGCTCGACCCGGTTGCCGCGGGACAGCACGATGGCGGCGCGGGCATTGTCGAGCATGGCCTGGTGGGGCATCGGCGCGGTTTCGAAGGCGGCGAGGCTCTCCTTCGGCGGGCATTCACGCCCCGCGTGCAGGCCGTGTACGATCAGCGCGAAGGCCGTGAAGGCCAGCAGCCAGAAGGCGGCACCCGGCGCCATTGCCGGCGGGCTGGCCACCAGCAGGATGAACAGCGGCAGCAGCACGCTGGCGATGAAGGCCATGTAGGCGCTGAGGCTGCGGCTGAGGCCCGTGCCGGCCAGCGTCACGCTGCACAGGATGACGCACAGGATCGCCTGGGATTGCGGGTTGGCGTCGTAGGGGCCGACCAGGGCGAGGGCGCCCCAGGCCGCGCCACCGACGATCGGTCCGGCGGATGAGAAGTAGCTGCGCAGGGGAACGTCGTCGTGCCGGTGGGGCGTGCCGGGCGAGGTTGCCGGCAGGGACAGGCCGAGCATCAGCATCTGGCTGGCGGCCAGGCCGAGCCACCAGGCGAGCAGCTGCGACCGGCCGTCCATGTGGGGCCACAGGGCCAGCACTGCGACGACGGCAGCAAACTGGATGCCCAGGTGAAGCAGCGGACGGCTCGGTCGCCAGGTGGCGGATGTGCCTGTGCCGGCGGCTGAGCTGCGTGGCGATTCCTGGCTGAGAAGGGAAAACGTGCCAAGTTTCATGCGGCGGGCGTCGGAGCAGGGCTTCGGGCTAGGTTGGGCAGGTGCGGCAGGGGTGTGGCGGTGCTGACAAGCGCCGTGTGTGGACGGAGATCCAGTGAGAGCGCGATTATCTAGGGCTGGCGGGTTTGGTGAAATATGCCGAAAGTCATAGATTTTTCGCGGTATTTCAGTAACTTGATGATTTAAAAGACAATGTCAAAATTTGTTAAGGCATGTTTTTGTGTCGGGTGACGAATTGAATGTCGCTTCCGGCGCTCCGGTGGGGCGCTTTGCGCCGTCGCCCACCGGGCCGCTGCACTTCGGCTCCATCGTTGCGGCCGTGGGGAGCTATCTGGCCGCGCGATCGTCGGGAGGGCGGTGGTTGCTGCGTATCGAGGATGTGGATACACCCCGCAGCGTGCCGGGTGCGGCCGATGGGATCCTGCGCACGCTGACCCGTTTCGGGTTCGAATGGGACGGGCCGGTGGTCTGGCAGAGCGCCAGGACCGCGGCCTACCAGGCGGCGTTCGAGCGCCTGCGGGCGGCGGGCGAGGTGTTCGGCTGTGCCTGCACGCGCAAGGAGATGGCCGATTCGGCGCTGGCCCGGGATGGAACCCGGCGTTACCCCGGCACCTGCCGCGATGGCCTGCCGCCGGGGCGCGAGGCGCGGGCGTGGCGGCTGCGGGTCGGGCCTGGCGTGGTGGGCTTCGACGACGGCGTGCAGGGCCGCATCGACGAGGACGTGGCGGCCGACGTGGGGGATTTCGTGCTGCTGCGCGCCGACGGACTTTTTGCCTACCAGCTGGCGGTGGTGGTGGATGACGCGGACGCGGGCGTGACCGAGGTGGTGCGCGGCGCCGATCTGCTCGATTCCACGCCCAGGCAGATCCTGATCCAGCGCCTGCTGGGCTATCCCACGCCGCGTTACGCCCACCTGCCGGTGGCCGGCAACGCCGCCGGCGAGAAGCTCTCCAAGCAGACCCTGGCCCGGGCGGTGGAGGACGCCCGGCCCCAGCAGGTGCTGGCCGATGCGCTGGACTTCCTCGGCCAGGCGCCGCCGGCCGGCCTCGCGGATGCCGATCTCGATGCCCTGTGGCGGTGGGCGCTGGCCAACTGGTCGCTCGCCCGGGTGCCGCACCAGCGCCTCGTGCCGGCTCCGCGCTACGGCTGACGCCGCCGGGGCGCACATCTCGACTGGCAGCCGCCCGCGTATGCGCTACGCTGGAAGAAAGGCGGCCCGGCACTGAACGGGTTGCCGCTGTTCGTGCGGGCGGGGGTGTCATGGGCTGGTTGCGCTGCCTGAATACGCCGATCACCAACTGGGCGGGTCGGCGGGTGTGGATCGTCGGTGCCTCCAGCGGCATCGGCGCGGCGCTGGCTGCCGAGCTCAACGCCAGAGGTGCGCGGCTGGCCCTCTCGGCGCGCAGCGGAGGCCGGCTGAAGGAGCTGGCCGCGGGCTTCGACGGGGTGCTGGTGCTGCCCCTCGACGTGACCGATCCCGGGGCCTTCACGCTGGCGATGCTGCAGATCCTCGACGCCTGGGGCGGCGTGGACGTGGTGATCCTGAGTGCCGGCACCTACATGCCGATGCGGGCCTGGGATCTCACCGTGGATACGGCCCGGCAGACCGTGCACACCAATCTGCTCGGGGTGGTCGACGGCGTGGCGGCAGTGGTGCCCCAGCTCCTGCGTCAGCGGGGCGGGGCGATTGCCATCGTGGGCGGCGCGGCCGGTTACCGGGGCCTGCCGGAAGCCCTGGCCTACGGCCCGAGCAAGGCGGCGCTGATCAATTTTGCCGAAACGCTCTACCTCGACCTCGCACCCCGCGGGGTGTCGGTGTTTCTCATCAATCCGGGTTTCATCCGGTCGCCACAGCGCGTGGCCTGCATGGATTTCGAGATGCCGGCGCTGGTTGCCGCGCCGGTGGCCGCTCGAAGCATCCTGCGCGGGATGTCCCGAGGTGTCTTCGAGATTCATTTTCCCCAGCGATTTCCCTTTTTGCTCAAGCTTTTGCGCTGGCTGCCCTACCGCATGTACTTCCGGGTGGCGGCCCGCAGCCGGATGCTGAAACGGGACGCCTGATCCGCATAAGATCGCCCAAAATGGGTTTTATCTGGAATGTCCATACCCAATCTGGGCGGCTGGGCGGGTTTTTGTTTCAATGTGATTCGCGGGGCCGCATTTTGATGTTGTTTAACTTTCCTGCCGGGCCGTCTCTCTAGAATTCGTCCTCGTGGTCGAGCCGATCCTGGCGCGGCCGATGGACGGAGAACCACATGGCTACGCCGATCAACCGGGATGTGATCCTCAAGCCTTACGCGTTGCTGCGGCGCGGCCAGAACCGGTGGGACGGCTGGTACGACGTCCTGCACAAGACCGATCGCCGCCCGATCCAGACCTTCGTGCGGGTGCCTTCGCCCGAGGGCTTCGCCAACGCCGAACTGGCCTGCCAGGCGGCGGAGATTCTTGCCGAGTGGGATTTCGAGCGAGGCTACGGGCTGAATCGTCCGAAGCGCTGAGTTTTTCCGCCCTTTCCCTTTTCTTCCTGTCCTACGCCGTCCTGTTTCGGGAGTCATCATGAAGATGCTTGTGCTGGGCGTTCTGATGGTGCCGCTGGCTGCCCAGGCCGCGGTCTATAAGTGCGGCGAGGGCGCCAACGTGGTGTTCACCGACCGGCCCTGCACCTATGTGGCGCCGGTGGCCAAGGCGGGCGCGCCGGCGGTGGTGGTGGTCACGCCGGCCGAGCTGGGCGCGCGCCCGGTGGTCAGCACCCGCGAGCCCGCGGGCGTCCGTCTGCTGCCGCGCTGATCCGCAGCCATCCCTGACGCCAGCCGCGCAGCATCTTCCGCAGTCCTTCCCGCAGTGTCTTCCGTTGCGCCTTCAGCGTGCCTCCCGGGCAGGCGGGCGAGGGCGTGATGCACACCAGCGCGCACGGCCGCTCCGCGCTCAGGCGCACCCATCCGGTGCTTGCCAGCACCCAGTCGTCTCCGGCGGCCAGATGCTGGCGGGGCGTGTGCAGGGTTTCGCCCAGCCAGCAGGGCGGGCCCTCCAGCCGGGCGGTGCCGTCGATCATGACGATCCGGGTGCCGGCCGTGAGGTGTTTCATCCACTGTTCTCCGCGTTGAAGGTCGAGGCGGCGCGCGTTGTCGGCGGGTTGCTGGTCCATGGTCGTGCTCCTTGCTGGGGACGACGTCAGCCTACGGCCCGGGCGCTTGCCGCAACAGGCACAGGAAACGGCTTTCTGTATCGATGCAGTGCCGCATTTCTGCATCTGTTATGGTGCGCTTTGCGCCGATCTGTACCTTGGGGCCGATGGCCGGCCCGGGGATCATGGCGCGATGGATGCCGTCACCGTGGATACCCCGCTTTATCTCCAGCTTGCCGCCCATTACCGCCAGGCCATTGCCAGCGGCGTGCTCGCGCCGGGCGCGCGGATGCCTTCCGTGCGGGCGCTGATGCGCACTCACCGGGTCAGCCTGTCCACCGCGCTGCAGGCCTGCCGCAGCCTGGAGGACGAAGGCCTGCTCGAAGCCCGGCCGCGCTCCGGCTATTTCGTGCTGGCGCCGCGCCGGGCGGTGCTCCAGCCGGTGCAGGAGCCCGAGCCCGGCGCCACCGCAACGGGGCCCGATCCGTCGCCGTATTCCGGCATCCACGACCGCATTTCGGATTTCGTGGTGAAGTGCGAGCGCCATCCGGTGGTCACCAACCTGGCGCTGGCCTTCGGCTCGCCCGAGTGCTACCCCCAGGAGGCGCTGAAGAACGCCGCCCTGCGCGCCCTGCGGCGGCGCCCCGAGGTGCTGGTGAGCCCGGTGCCGCCCCAGGGCGATCCGGGCTTCCGGGCGGTGTTGGCGCGGCGGGCGATGGCGGCGGGGATGAGCCCGACGCCGGACGAGATCGTCGTCACCCACGGCTGCACCGAGGCGCTCAACCTGGCGCTGCGGGCCGTCGCCCAGCCCGGCGACACGGTGGCGGTGGAGTCGCCCACCTACTTTGGCCTGCTGCAGGTGGTCGAGAGCCTGGGCCTCACCGCGCTGGAAATCCCCACCAGCCCCAGCCGCGGGATGTCGGTCGAGGCGCTGGAGCTGGCCCTCGCCACCCACCCGCAGATCCGCGCGGTGGTGGTGGTGCCCAACTTCCAGAACCCGCTGGGCTGCGTGATGCCCGACGAGGAGAAGGCGCGGCTGGTGGCCCTGTGCGACGCGGCGAAGGTGGCGCTGATCGAGGACGACATCTACGGCGCGCTGAGTGACGACGACCTGCCGCTGCGCACCGCCAAGTCGTGGGACAAGAGCGGCAACGTGATCCACTGCGGCTCGCTGCACAAAACCCTGGCGCCGGGCATGCGCATCGGCTGGATGCTCGGCGGGCGGTGGCTGGCGCGCATCAGGATGCTCAAGCACGCCCAGAGCCGTGCCAACGACGCGCTGGCCCAGCTGGCGATCGCCGAGTTCATGGGCAGCCATGCCTACGACCGCCATCTGGTGCGCCTGCGCCGGCTGCTCAAGGCCCAGCGGGCGGCCACGGCGGAGGCGGTCGCGGCGTATTTTCCGGCGGGCACGCGGCTCAGCATGCCGTCGGGCGGGATGATGCTGTGGGTGGAGATGCCGGGCGGGCGGTCGTCCGGGCAGGTGTTCGACGTGGCGCTGGCGGAAGGCATCCGCGTGGCGCCGGGGTTGATGTTTTCCAACAGCGGCCGCTTCGATCACTTTTTGCGGATCAGCTGCGGCACGCCCTTCAATCCCAACATCGAGGCGGCCATCAGGCGCCTCGGGCAGATCGTCGCAGCGGGCGGCTGAGGGCCAGCCCGCTGCGCGCGGGATCAGATCACCAGCTGGGTGCCCAGCTCGACCACGCGGTTGTTGGGGATCTTGAAGAAGTCGGTGGCGCTGGTGGCGTTCTTCGACATGAAGGCGAAGAGGCGCGCCCGCAGCGGGTGGATCCTGCGGCCCAGCACGCCGGGGATCACCGTCTCGCGGGAGACGTAGAAGGTCGTCTCCATGATCTCGAAGGGTTCGCCGAGGCGTCGGCAGTGCTCCAGCGCCTGGGGCACGTCCGGGTCTTCCATGAAGCCGTAGCGGATCACGATGCGCAGGAAGCCCTTCTCCATCCGGTGCAGGTAGAGCCGGTGCAGATCGTTCACGTAGGGCGTGTCGGCGGTCTCGACGGTCACCAGCGCGACGCGCTCGTGGAGCACCTGGTTGTGCTTGAGGTTGTGCAGCAGCGCAGCCGGCACGCCTTCCTTCGAGCCGGTCATGAACACCGCGGTGCCGCTCACCCGGTGCACGTCGGAGCCCAGCATCTTGAGGAAGGCGGGCATCGGCACGCCCTGCTTGGCCAGCTCGCGGCGCACCAGCCGACGGCCGCGGCGCCAGGTGGTGAGCACCGTGAAGGACACCAGCGCCATCACGATCGGGAACCAGCCGCCTTGCGGAATCTTGATCGCGTTGGCGGCAAAGAAGGCGATGTCGACGATCAGGAAACCGCCGGCCACCAGCGCCACCAGCAGCGGATGCCAGCGCCACAGCAGCACCATCACGAAGCCGACCAGAATGGTGTCGATGAGCATCGTGCCGGTGACCGCGATGCCGTAGGCCGCGGCCAGGTTGGACGAATTGCCGAAGCCCACCACCAGCGCCACCACGGCAAAGTACAGCGTCCAGTTGGTGAAGGGCACGTAGATCTGGCCCTGCTCCTTGCCGGAGGTGTGGATGATCAGCATCCGCGGCAGAAAGCCCATCTGCACCGCCTGCCGGGCCACCGAGAAGGCACCGGAGATCACCGCCTGGGAGGCGATCACCGTGGCCAGCGTGGCCAGCACCACCATCGGGATGAGCGCCCAGCTGGGGCCCAGGTGGAAGAACGGGCTCTCGATGGCACTGGGCTCGTTGAGGAGCAGGGCGCCCTGGCCAAAATAGTTGAGCACCAGCGCCGGCATCACGAAGCCGAACCACGCCAGGCGGATCGGGTAGCGGCCGAAGTGGCCCATGTCGGTGTACAGCGCTTCGCCGCCGGTGACGGCCAGCACCACCGAACCGAGCGCCAGGAAGGCGAGCCCCGGATGGTTGAGGATGAAGCGCGCCGCATGAATCGGGTTGAGCGCCGCGAGCACATCGGGGTGGCGGGCGATCTCCAGGGCGCCGAGCACCCCCAGCACGCCGAACCAGCCCACCATCACCGGCCCGAAGAACAGCCCGACGGTGCCGGTGCCGCGGCGCTGGATGAAGAACAGCCCGGTGAGGATCACCAGGGTGAGCGGCAGCACGTAGGTCTTGAAGTCCGGTGAGACGATCTCCAGCCCCTCGACCGCCGACAGCACCGAGATGGCCGGGGTGATCATGCTGTCCCCGTAGAACAGCGCGGCGGCGAAGATGCCCAGCAGCGAGATCACCCAGGTGACCACCTTGTTGCGGGAGTTCTCGGTGATCAGCGACAGCAGCGCCAGCGAGCCGCCTTCGCCGCGGTTGTCGGCGCGCATGATCACGGTGACGTACTTGAGGGTGACCAGCGCCATGATCGACCAGAACACCATCGACAGGATGCCGAGGATGTTGTCGGGGGTGACGTCGATGGGATGGTGGCCGTTGAAGATTTCCTTCAGGGCGTAGAGCGGGCTGGTGCCGATGTCGCCGAAGACGACACCGATCGCCGCAACCACCACAGGGGCCAGGGGCTTTTGTGAATGATCGTGGGACACGGTCGGGTTCTTTCTTTTCTTGTCTGCTTGAACGGCAACAGGCAAAACACTCCCTCTTTGCCCGTCGTGCTGCGCAGATTGTCCGCCTTCCGCAGCGCATCAAATTGACTTGGCTCAAGGTGCCCGTGCCCGGCAGCCCCCGCGGCCATGCCGTAGCAGCGCGTCGCCGGATTGTGGACTTCCCCTACGCGCTGCCCTTAGGGAGGCTTCGCACCTACAATGCAGAGCTTGCCGGTTCGTGCCGGCCCAGATCTTGTCTTGAGGATGCGCGTATGAAGTCGAATGTGGGGAGCCTGGCCCGGAGCCTGGCGCTGGGTTTGCCAGGGTTGCTGGTGTCGGGAATGGCGATGGCGGCGGGTGCCGAAGGCCCGGCGGTGGCCGGGATTCCGGTGGATTTCATCCTCTTCGCGCTCACCTTGCTGGGCGTCGCCCTGTTCCATGACCACACGCTGAAGGTCGGCCTGGTGGGCCTGACGGTGATCTCCGTCTACAAGCTGCTGTTTACCGGCTTTCACGCCGGCCCGGGGCTTGGCGGACTGGCCGCCCACTTCGCCCATGAATGGGTGACGCTGTCCAACCTCTTCCTGCTGCTGATGGGCTTTGCGCTGCTCGCCCGTCACTTCGAGAAGACCCGCATCCCGGTGATCCTGCCGCGTTACCTGCCGGACGACTGGAAAGGCGGCTTCGTGCTGCTGGTGATGGTCTTCGTGATCTCCAGCTTCCTCGACAACATCGCCGCGGCCTTGATCGGCGGCGCGATGGCCCACTCGTTGTTCCGCGCGAAGGTGCACGTGGGCTATCTTGCGGCGATCGTCGCGGCGTCCAACGCCGGCGGTTCGGGCAGCGTGGTGGGCGACACCACCACCACCATGATGTGGATCGCCGGCGTGAGCCCGCTGGCGGTGGTCGAAGCCTTCGTGGGTGCGGCGGTGGCGCTGGTGATCTTCGGCATTCCTGCGGCGCGGGTCCAGCACCGGCACTCGCCGATCATCCGCCATGCCCACGAGCACACCCACGTGGACATCCCGCGGGTCGGCATCGTGGTGCTGATTCTCGCCGCGGCGGTCACGATGAACGTGGTGGTGAATGTCCATTTCACCGCGCTGGCCGACAGCTTCCCCTTCCTGGGCGTGGCCGTGTGGGCGGCGATCCTGCTCACCGTAGGCATCCGCCGGCCCGACTGGGAGGTGCTGCCCGAAACCTTCATGGGCACCATCTTCCTGCTGTCGCTGGTGAGCTGCGCCTCGATGATGCCGGTCGAGAAGCTGCCCGCCGCCTCGTGGCAGACGGCCTTCGGGCTGGGTTTCGTGTCGGCGGTGTTCGACAACATCCCGCTCACTGCGCTGGCGCTCAAGCAGGGCGGCTACGACTGGGGCTTCCTGGCCTACGCGGTGGGCTTTGGTGGTTCGATGCTGTGGTTCGGCTCGTCGGCGGGCGTGGCGCTCTCCAACATGTTCCCGGAGGCCAAGTCGGTGGGTAACTGGCTGCGCCACGGCTGGTTCGTGCCGGTGGCCTACGTGGCGGGTTTTGCGGTGATGGTGCTGCTGGTGGGCTGGCATCCCGAGGGCGACCTGAAGGCCGCGCTGGCGCACTGATTTCCGTCGCCCGCGCCGGCCCTCACGTCCGGTGCGGGGCGACAAAATGCACGGCAGCTACCCGAATCGGGAGCAAGCTGTGCAAGAATAAGACTCATTTGTGGCCCGCCGGGCCTTCGACCGGGAGGCGCCCATGGGGCTGCGGTTCAAGTTCAATCTGGTTCTGCTGGCGGTATTTCTGGCTGGCTTCGGTGTGGCGGGCTACATCTCCCACGATCTGCTCCACCGTCAGGCCCGCGAGCGGGTGCTGGGCGAGGCGCGGCTGGTGATGGAGGCCGCGCTGGCGATCCGTGGTTATACCGTCGGGCAGGTCAAGCCGCACCTGATCGACCGCATGGAATCCACCTTCCTGCCCCAGACCATCCCCGCCTACGCGGCCACCGAAACCCTGGCCGAGCTCCACAAGAAGTACCCGGATTACGACTACAAGGAAGCCACCCTCAACCCCACCAACCCGCGCGACCGGGCGGCGGACTGGGAGGCGGATCTGGTCAATGTCTTCCGCAATCGCGCCGACAGCCACGAGATCAGCGGCCAGCGCGACACCCCCACCGGCCCGGCGCTCTACATCGCCCACCCGATCCGCATCGAATCCGCCGCCTGCCTCACCTGCCACAGCACCCCGGACGCCGCGCCGGCCAGCATGCTCAAGGTGTACGGCTCGGCCAACGGCTTC
>JAKLLO010000087.1 GCA_023150095.1 Zoogloea sp.
CTCCTCGACGAACTCAAGCCCGATGCCGCCGGCAGCTACGCCCGCCTCATCACCTACGTCACCGACCGCCCCGGCCACGACCGCCGCTACGCCATCGACGCCCGCAAGATCGAGCGCGAGCTCGGCTGGCGCCCCGCCGAGACGTTCGAAACCGGCATCCGCAAGACCGTCGAGTGGTATCTCGCCAACCAGGAATGGGTCGCCCACGTCCAGAGCGGCGCCTACCGCGAGTGGGTCGAGAAGAACTACGAGAGCCGCAGCTGAGCCATGAAGATCCTCCTCCTCGGCAAGAACGGCCAGGTCGGCTGGGAGCTCCAGCGCAGCCTCGCCCCGCTGGGTGACGTCATCGCCCTCGACCACGACGGCGCCCCCGGCCTCTCCGGCGACTTCGTCCAGCCGGAGAGCCTCGCCGCCACCGTGCGCGACGTGGCCCCGGACCTCATCGTCAATGCCGCCGCCCACACCGCCGTCGATAAGGCCGAGAGCGAACCCGAGCTCGCCCGCGCCATCAACGCGCTGGCCCCCGGCGTGCTCGCCCGCGAAGCCGCGGCGCTTGGCGCGCTGCTGGTGCATTACTCCACCGACTACGTCTTCGACGGCAGCGGCAGCGCACCCTGGACGGAAGACGCGCCCACCGGCCCGCTGTCGGTGTACGGCGCCACCAAGCGCGAAGGCGAACAACTCATCCGCGACAGCGGCTGCCGCCACCTGATCTTCCGCACCAGCTGGGTGTACGCCGCCCGCGGTGGCAACTTCGCCAAGACGATGCTCAAGCTCGCCGCGGAGCGCGACGCCCTCACCATCATCGACGACCAATACGGCGCCCCCACCGGCGCCGAGCTGCTCGCGGACGTCACCGCCCACGCCGCCCGGATGACCCTCGTGAGCCCCGAACTTGCCGGCACCTACCACCTCGCCGCCGGCGGCGAGACCACCTGGCACGGCTACGCCCGCCACGTCATCGAGTTCGCCCGCGCCCGCGGTGTGGCGATCAAGGTCGCCCCGGACGCCATCCGCCCGGTGCCCACCAGCGCCTTCCCGACCCCCGCCAGGCGCCCGGCCAACTCCCGCCTCGACACCCGCAAGCTCCAGCAGGCCTTCGGCCTCGTGCTGCCCCCGTGGCAAAGCGGCGTCGAGCGGATGCTCAACGAGATCCTGTAAGGATGGGCGCGCAGGGAATGCCCCGTAGGGGCGACTTCAGTCGCCCGCGGACTTCGATCAAGCACCTGCAATTGATCAACGTGCGGATGGGCGACTGAAGTCGCCCCTCCAACAAATATCGAGTCGCTACCCAGGAAATCCAACCATGCAACGCAAAGGCATCATCCTCGCCGGTGGCTCCGGCACCCGGCTGCACCCGGCCACGCTGGCCGTCTCCAAGCAGCTGATCCCGGTCTACGACAAGCCGATGATCTACTACCCTCTCAGCACCCTGATGCTGGCGGGCATCCGCGACATCCTGATCATCTCCACCCCGCAGGACACGCCGCGCTTCGAGCAGCTGCTGGGCGATGGCAGCCAGTGGGGCCTCAACCTCAGCTACGCCGTCCAGCCCAGTCCGGACGGCCTCGCTCAGGCCTTCATCATTGGCGCCGATTTCGTGGGCAACAACCCGAGCGCGCTGGTGCTGGGTGACAACCTCTTCTACGGCCACGACTTCGCCAGCGGCCTGCGTGCGGCCAGCGCCCGGGCCGACGGCGCCACCGTCTTCGCCTACCCGGTGCACGACCCCGAGCGCTACGGTGTGGTCGAGTTCGACGACAAGGGCCAGGCCGTCAGCCTCGAAGAAAAACCCAAGCAGCCCAAGAGCCGCTACGCCGTCACCGGCCTCTACTTCTACGACAACCGCGTCGTGGATGTCGCCCGCAACATCAAGCCCAGCGACCGGGGCGAGCTGGAGATCACCGACGTGAACCGCCAGTACCTAGATTGGGGCGCGCTGGATGTACAGGTGATGGGCCGCGGCCACGCCTGGCTCGACACCGGCACCCACGAGAGCCTGCTGGAAGCCAGCCTCTTCATCCAGACCATCGAGAAGCGTCAGGGCCTCAAGATCGCGTGTCCGGAAGAGATCGCCTGGCGCGCCGGCTGGATCGGCGCCGAGCAGCTCCAGAAGCTCGCCGCACCGCTCGCCAAGAACGGCTACGGCCAGTACCTGCTGCGCATTCTCGACGAAAAAGTCTTCTGACCCAGGTGTTCCGATGAACGTCATTCAAACCGCCATCCCCGATCTGCTGATCCTCGAACCCAAGGTCTTCGGCGACGCCCGCGGCTTCTTCATGGAGAGCTTCAACGCCAAGGCCTTCCAGGCGGCCACGGGGCTCGACGTGAATTTCGTGCAGGACAACCACTCCCGCTCTGCCAAGGGTGTGCTGCGCGGCCTGCACTACCAGATCGAGCAGGCCCAGGGAAAGCTCGTGCGCGTGGTGCGCGGCAGCGTGTTCGACGTGGCGGTGGATCTGCGCAAGTCCTCGCCCACCTTCGGCCAGTGGGTCGGCGTGGAGCTCTCTGAGGAGAACAACCGCCAGTTCTGGGTGCCGCCGGGCTTTGCCCACGGTTTCCTGGTCACCAGCGAGTCGGCGGACTTCCTCTACAAGACCACCGACTACTACGCCCCGCAGTTCGAGCGCAGCCTGGCCTGGAACGACCCGACCGTCGGCGTCGAGTGGCCGCTGCACCTGCTGGACGGCGCGCCGCTGCTGTCGGCCAAGGACGTGGCCGGCAAGGTGCTGGCCGAGTGCGAGACCTTCGCCTGATCCGGCCCTGGCTTTCGGGGCCGCCCGCGCCAATCTGACAATTATTTCTTCGTCTTGCCCAGGCCGGGCGCGCGATAATGCGCGCCTGTCATTCTGCCCGTGGAGCCCCGCATGTCCCGTTCGCTGATCTACCTCGTTGCCGGCGCGCGTCCCAATTTCATGAAGATCGCCCCGATCGTGCGCGCCCTGCAGGCCCGTGCCGATCGCTTCGAGTTCAAGATCATCCACACCGGCCAGCACTACGACCGGGAGATGAGCGACGTCTTCTTCGACGAGCTGGGCATTCCCAAGCCGGATTTCCACCTGGAAGCCGGCGGCGGCAGCCACGCCACCCAGACCGCCAAGATCATGGTGGCCTTCGAGGACATCTGCCAGAAGGCCCGGCCCGACTGCGTGCTGGTGGTGGGCGACGTGAACTCCACGCTGGCCTGCTCCATCGACGCCAAGAAGCTCGACATTCCGGTTGCCCACGTCGAGGCCGGCCTGCGTAGCGGCGACATGCGCATGCCCGAAGAGATCAACCGCCTCGTCACCGACAGCATCTCCGACTGGTTCTTCTGCACCGAACCCGCCGGCGTGGATAACCTGCTGCGCGAGGGCAAGAGCAAGGACGTGGTCTTCCACGTGGGTCACGTGATGGTCGACAACCTGCTCTTCCAGCGCGACAAGCTGGACGCCTCCGACAAGTCGGGCATGGAAACCGAGGCCATCAAGGCCCAATACCCCAGGTACGGCGTGGTGACGCTGCACCGTCCGTCCAACGTGGACGACGAAGCCAACCTGCGCGGCATCGCCGGCGCGCTCAAGCAGATCGCCGCCGACCTGCCGCTGATCTTCCCGGTGCACCCGCGCACCCGCGGCAACCTCGAAAAGTTCGGGCTCGACCTGGGCCCCAACGTGGTGCTCACCAAGCCCCAGTCGTACATGGAATTCCTCAACCTGTGGAAGGACGCCGCGCTGATCATGACCGACAGCGGCGGCCTGCAGGAAGAAACCACCGCCCTCGGCATCCCCTGCCTCACCCTGCGCGAAAACACCGAGCGCCCGGTGACCATCGACGAAGGCAGCAACGTGCTGGTGGGCACCGATCCGGCGCGCATCCTCGAAGAAGCCGCCAAGGTGCTGGCCGGCCAGGGCAAGCACGGCTGTCGCCCGCTGCTTTGGGACGGCAAGGCCGCCGAGCGGATCGTCGCCGATCTGGATCGCCTGCTGCCCTGAGGTTTTTTCACCCCATCTTGGGGTGTTGTATTTGAAACGGCGGATGTTGCGAAAGCAACGTCCGCCGTTTTTGCTTATGGGGCCTGCTGCCAGCGCACGGCGCTTCCGCCGGCTCTCCTCACGCCTTACTCCTCACTGCCTTTAACCGGCAGATGCACCTTCACGTCCACCTCGCCGATGCGCCCTTCGGGCTCCGGCGCGCCGAGGGTGAGGCCCAGCTCCAGTTCGCCCCGCACCACGCAGCGGGCCACGCCCAGCTGCCAGCCGGGGGCGGCCGGGTCGAGGCTGCGGGTGATGCCCGCGAGGCTCGTCCGCGGTTTGGTGAGGCGCAGCGCGAGGCGCGGCGGGGCGCCTTCCAGCTCGATCACGTTGATCCCGGCAAAGGCCGCCAGCACCGCCGCGAGGCTGCTGGCGAGGAGCGCGTCGGCGGTGGCGATGTCCTTCGCCCAGGCGCGGAGTTCCAGGTCGATCCAGCCGCTGCGGCGCTCCCGGTAGCCGGCGCAGGGGGCGCCGCGGGTGCGCGCCAGCACCGGTCCGGGTGGTTCGCGGAAGAAGCGCAGGGTGCGGCCGTCCAGCAGCCAGGCGTCACCGCCCGCGACGATGCGGCCCGGCGGGCAATGCACCTCGGCCAGCTCGCCCGGCGCGTCGTCGGGCAGGGTGAAATCCAGCGGGTGGCCGGGCGTGGCGGTGAGTTCGCCCTGCCAGCCCAGAAAGGCCGGGTCGTGGATCGGCGTGTCGTCCGGGGCGGCCGGCGGGTCGAAGTCGAGCCGAAGGGCGTGGAGGGCGACGCGGCTGGCGGCGCCGGATGGCGCGGCGGCCGGGCCGGTCTGCACGTCCTGCCCCGGCGGCAGGGCGGCGGTGAGGGCAGGGTGCAGCAGCTGTTCGAGGGGGCCGAGCATGGGTCAGGGTTCCGGGTCGAGCACGCCGGCCTGGACTTGCAGCCACGGGCCGGGGGCGGGGGTGTCGAGGGGGAGCCAGGGGCCCCCGGCAAGGCGATGGAAGGCGCCATCGACACCCGCCGGGCGATGGCTGTCGGCGTACCACAGCAGGCTGCCGCGATCGATGCGGCACACCAGCCACCAGGGCTGGCCGGGTAGCAGCTGGGGCGCGGGCAGGCGGCTCGTAGCCCAGCGGGGTTCGGCCTCGTCGTCGGCGGCCACCGCAAAGGGCCAGCGGACGAGGGCGGCCTCGGCGGGGCTGCCGTGGTCGTCGGTGTGGAGGCTCAGTTCGCCGCTGGCGGCGTCGCCGGGGTTGCGCAGGTGCAGGCTCAGGCTGGAAAGCTGCACGCCCTTGGGGAGCGCGGCAAAACGCTGCCCGGCGGCGTGGCTGGCGTCGCACAGGCGGGCGACGCGGGTCGTGCCGGCGGCGGGCGCCAGCAGATCGCGCTCGCCCGGGCGGGGCTTGTCGGGTGGTTCGGGCTGCGGCTTGGGCGGCGTGGCGGGCTTGGGCGGGGCTTCGAGTTCGGCGACGAAGCTGACGCGCAGGGGCTGGGCGTTGGCGGTGGCGATGGTGAGCGGCACGGCGCTGGCGGACGGGTGATCGGCCAGGTAGCGGTTGATCGCTCGCACGAGACCATCCACCGCGAGCCCGGCGCCGGGCAGCGGGCCATCCGGGCTGAAGAAGGGCGGATCGTCGCCCACCGCGACGCTGACGAGGCAGGGCTGCTTCGTGAAGCGCACGCCGATGCGCCGGCCGGTGAGGGCGCCGGGGATGAGCACGCCGGTGCGTTTTTCGGCGGCGTCGCCTTCGATGAGCATCTCGGCCATCAGGCGCGACGCGCACTGGGCGGGAAAGCGCTGCTCCAGGCCGGCGGGCAGGGTGTCGAGGGGCTGCAGCGGCAGCCAGGTGCCGCGGCTGAAGACCTGCAGGCGGGCGCCGGTCTTGCGCGGCGGGGTGAGCGCGCCGGCGGCGGGGGGCGAGGCGTCGAGGTGGAGGCCCACCAGGGCGCGGGTCTCGCCCCAGTCGGCGCTGGCCCACAGCCACGGGGCGTCGGTCTTGCCGGCCATGGGGCCGGAGTCGGCGGTGAGGGCAGGATATTCCAGCGCCAGCTCGGCGCTGTCGGCGGCGGCGAGCACCAGCTGGGCCGTGGCCAGCCGGCGCCCGGCGGGCAGTGCGAGGCGGCAGGCGAGCCCGGCGGCGGCGTTGAAATCCCGCCCGGTGGCAGGCTTGCCGTCCGGGGCGAGGAGGGTGGCGGTGTCGGCCACGGCGGGGCGGGCTAGCTGGCGACCAGCCGCGGTCCTGCGGCTTCGCTGCCTTCGGCCGGTGGCGCCTCGGCGGCGAGGAGCTCCTCCAGCACCTGGATGGCGCCGCTGATGCGCATGAGGGTGGTGCGCAGGTCTTCCTCCTTCTTCTGGAGGTCGGCCATCACGCCGAGGCCGGCGTCGTATTCGCTGCGCAGTTCGGCAAGGCGGGCTTCGAGTTGGGTTTTCATGGGGGTGGTTCCGGTCGGGAGTCAGCGGAGGAAGACGAACACGTCGATGAGGCCGGTGTCACCGTCGAAATCGGCGAGGGCCTTGCCGATGGTGCAGCCGGTGGGGTTGTCGCCGGCGCGCATGGCGTGGCCGGGCAGCGACGCGGGCACCAGCAGGTTGCCCTTGCGGATCGGGCCGTTCTCGGCGCACACCTTGCACGGCACGCGGCCGGCCAGGGCGATGGGCTGCTCGCCGGCGATCCGCTCGTGCTGGAGGGCGTCGGCGCCCAGCAGCATGCCGGGCTCGGTGGACACGACGCCCAGCACCAGCGGGTCGTGGGGCTGGCGGCAGCGCTCGACGCCGCTGCCGTCGGCGGTGAGGCTCACCACGTCGCCGGGCTCGAGGGCGCCGAGGGTGGCGAAGTTTTCTGCCAGGTCGCGGGCGCCGGTCTGGATGGCGTTGCGGGCCCAGATGGTGGCTTCGGCCTCGATGTCCCAGGTGTGGATGCCACCGCCCCAGCCGGCCTGGCGGGCCTTGGGCGAATAGCCGCGGGTGCCCAGGTTGCCGGAGATGGTCACGTCGCCGGTGATGACCTGATTGCCGGCGAAGGTGTTGGCGCCGCGGGTGGCGAGTTCGTTCCAGGCGGTGTTCTGGGCCGTGGAGTTACTGTCGGAGGCCACCTTGCGGAAGAACAGTCGGTCATTTCCCGCATAGCTGGCGCCGATCTGCAACTGATAATTGTTGGCGGTGTTGCTGTGGCGGCAGACGATCAGGTGGGTCCACGGGTGGGTGCCGTCGGGCACGTCGCCGGTGAGCTCCGCGCCGCCGTTCTGGTAGAAGCCGGACTTGAGCGGCATGCCGAAATCTCCGGGCAGGCCGGTGGCGTTGAGGGAGCTGGCGTAGCCGAGCAGGGCGCCGCCTTCCACGTCGAGCCGGGCGCCCGGCCGGGCGATGCCGATGCCCAGGTTGCCGTTGGTGTCGAGGCTGAGCCCGGTGGCGGTGCCGGTTTCGCCGGTGGGCGAGAACTGGTAGCCCACGTTGCCGCTGGCGACGACGAAGGATTTGACGTCGAGGAAGTAGCGGGTGTCGGGCGAGACGATGCGCAGACTCGACTTGTTGCCGTCCCAGCCCCGGCTGTTTTCGGTGCTCACCTCGAGCCGGGCGGTGGGGGTGGCGGTGCCAACGCCCACGTCGCCGCTGGTGGTGAGCTTCGCCCCCGTGAAGCTCGCCAGCGCGGCGCGGATCTCGGCGAGCTGGGTGGTGCCGGTGACCTTGAGGGGGCCGCTGACGGTGAGATCCTTCACCGTGTATTTGCCGTCCGGATCGAGCTTGCTGCCGTCGATGGCCTTGTTCTGAATGGCGTCGCGGGGTAGCGGGGCGCCGAAGCCGCCGGTGTGGTCGTGGGCGGCGATGTCTTCCCGGGCGCGGACCTGGACTTCGTTCCACTCGTCGGCGCGGATGATGTCGCCGGCAGTGCGCGGGACGTAGGGGGCGGGGCGGTCGGCCATGGTGGTCTCCTTCAGGAACGTGCCGGCAGGGCGGCGCGCAGTTCGTCGATCAGGGCCTGCTGCTCCTTCACCGCCTCGACCAGCAGGGCGATGACGCCGGTCGGGTTGATGCCCTTCCACCCGTCGGGGCCCACGGCCACGGCGTCGGGCAGCACGGCTTCGACTTCCTGGGCGATCAGGCCGACGGAGCGGCCGCCGCTGCGCCAGTCGAAATGCACGCCGCGCAGCTTGCCGAGGGCGGCGGTGGCGTTTTCCAGCGGGCGGACGTTCTCCTTCAGGCGCAGGTCGGAGCCCGACAGGCTGCCCTTGGCGGTCCACAGCTCGCCCGCCGCGAGGCCGCCGTAGTAGCCGGTGTTGCCCACGTTGAACAGGCGCAGCCAGCCGTCGTCGCCATGGGCGTCGCCGATGGCCGACATGCGCCACTTCTTGCCCAGGCGCAGCACGTCGGTCTGCAGCACGCCGTCGTCAACGTTGAACTGGAAGCGCACCTGGCCCTTCTCGGTGTCCATCACGTTGAGGGTGCGGGTGAAGCCCAGATAGGCCTGGCCGCCCTTGATCCACATGGCGCAGGCGCTGCCCTTGGGCAGGTTCGAGTCGCTGGCGAGCACCAGGCTGCCGTTCACCTCCAGGCGGTCCCACACCGACACCCGGCGGCCGAGGCCAGCGCTGCTGTTGCCGAGAATCATCAGGGTCTTGTACGAGGTGGTGTCGTTGCAGATCTCGGCGGCGCTCTTGTCGGAGCGGGCGGTGTAGGCCGACGACAGGCGCAATGGGTTGTGGGCGGGGAAGAAATCGGCCACCGGGCTGGTGGAGACGGCTTCGGCCTTCTCGGTGGCGAGGCGCAGGCGCATCTCGCCGCCGACGATCAGGCTGGTGGCGTGGCTGCTCCGGGTGCCCACGATGAGGCCGGGCTCGGCGCTGTAGATGCCGGTGGTGTGGGCCATCACCCGGCCGTCCACGGCGCCTGCGCGGATCGACAGCTTGGCGTGGGCGGCGCCGACGATATCCACCACGCGGTTCCAGCCTTCGCCGTTTTCGGGGGTGTCGGTGCCCACGGCCAGATCGCCGGAGAGGCTGGCGAGGGTGGCCTGGATGTCGGCGAGCTGGCTGGTGCCGGTCACCTTGAGCGGGCCGGCCACCGTGAGGCTCTTCACCGAGAGCTTGCTGTCGGGATCGACCTTGCTGCCGTCGATGGCCTTGTCGGCGATGCCGTCGCGGGGGATGCGGGTGGCGCCGTCGCCGGTGTGGTCGTGGGTGCGCAGCTCGGTGCGGGCGCGCACCTGGATCTCGTTCCAGTCGGCGGCGAGCATGATGTCGCCGGGCTCCTTCCGGATGTAGGGGGTGGGGGTTTCGGCCATCAGAAGATCACCTCCCAGCTGAGCGTCATCTCCAGGTTGCCGGCGCGATTGACCACCGGAAACGTGACGCGGTTGTAGAGCACGGGCTCGGCGCCGGTGACGCTGATCAGGATGCCGGCCTCCTGCAGCGGCTGCGGGTCGGCGCTGCCGGTGGGCGGCAGGGTGGCCACCACCCGGGCGATGACGCGCGGCTGGCCTTCGTAGTCGCCGGCCGCCACGCTGGGGATGGTGGCCGGTGCGGCGACGACGAAATCCCCCAGCGCGGTGTCGGTGACCTGGGCCGGGGCGGCCGAGCGGCCCACCGCGATCTGCAGGTCGGGGCTCTGGGCGCTGCCGGTGAACAGCCGGGCGAGCAGCGCGCGGCCGGCGCTGGTGATGAGGTTGTTCACCCGGCGGGCGTCCACCAGCCGGCCGTTGGCGTCGCGCAGTTCGATGGAAAGGCGTCCGGCGAGACCGTGGGATTCGTGCATCGGCATGGGGTCACTCCTTCGATGGGGCGGGGCTGGAGGGTGGGCAGCACGGGTGCGGGCTCATCGGCTGTGGCTCCAGTCGAGGCGGGTGGTGTCGAACACGCCGCCGGCGGAGAACTCGCCGTCGGCGCTGTCGTGCACGTCCCGCAGGGTGGTGGCGAGGGTGAAGCGCAGCGGGCCGTCGGCGGGGGCTGCGTCCTCGGTCCAGCGCTGGGTGGCGGCGAGGCCCAGGCGCTCGGCGCTGTCGTGGGCGTCGCGGCGGGTGGGTTCGGGGAAATCCACGCTGGCGCGCACGCCGGCGGCGGTGGCCCGGGCGATGTCGTCGCGCAGCAGCGGCAGGGCGCCCCGGGCGGCGGCGGCGGCGACCCACTCGTTGCGCGGGATGCGCAGCCGGATGCTGGCCGGCGGGCGGGTCATCCAGTCGAGGCGCAGGCTGAGGCGCGGCGTGTGGGCGGTGTCGGTCTCGGTGGTGCCGCCGGTGTCGGTCTTGTTGAAGGATTCGAGCAGCACCGAGGCGTAGCGGGCGTCGCCTGCGCCGATGGTGCCGTCCAGCAGCGCGAAGCGCGTGCCGTCCAGGTCGTCGTGGCCGGCGAAGCGGGAGGCGTGCACGGTGTCGTCGGGGCCGGCGAAGGCGGCGTCGGGCTGGGCGAAGGTGAGCAGCATCCAGCCGTTGGCGCCGGGGGCGAGGCGCGGGGTGAGCACGCGCTGCTCCAGCACCCCGCAGCGCATGCTGCCGAAGGCGGCGCCGCGGTCGTCGAGGCGGTTGCCCCACAGGTAGAAGATCGAGTTGCTCACATCGCGCTCGTGCCCTTCGCCATTGATGAGCACGGCCCGGCCCGCCGGGTGGGCGGTGGCCCAGGCGTGGTGGCCGGGGGCGTCGTAGCCGTCGAAGGGGGCGGTCTCGGCGGGGCTGACGGCGGGGTACAGAACAAGGGTGTCGCCGGGCTGGAGGGTGCCGGCGTAGAGGGTGATCTCGCCGCTGTCGAGGCTGCGCAGGGCCGGGTAGGGGGCGGGCTGGTCGCGCACGCCGAGGGTGACCACCGGGCGGTCGGGATGCAGGCTGGCGCTGGTCACGGTGAACACCCGGCGCAGGCGCGGCGAGGGCTCCACGTGGCGGGCGGCGAGGGTCGGGTTCTCGGTGATCCACGCTTCCACCACCGCCTGGGCGCGGCTGGGGCAGGGGGCGGCGGCGTCGCGGCCGGAGCAGCCGGCGCAGCGCTTGCGGGTGCCCGGCGGCATGCCGAAGGCGAGGGTGGCGTCCTGGCGGCGTTCGAGGCGCGGGCAGGGCTCGGCGCCCAGGTCGGCGATGGCCAGCGAGAGCAGCGCGCGGGGCGTGGTGAGGCCGCCGGTGCGCACCCGGGCGGTGATCAGCAGGCGCTGGCGGAAGGTCTCGCCGGGCTCCGGGTCGAGCACGCCCTGGAAGCGGGCGAGGGCGGCGGGGGCGGTTTCGGGCGGGGCGGCGGGGTCGGGCGCGGCGGTGAGGCCCTGGCTGGTGTCGTCCAGCACAAAACGCAGGCCGTCGAAGCGGGCGGCGAGGAGGGCCGCCGGGTCGTCGGGCGGCTGGCCGCCCTGGCTGCGTCGCCAGCCGCTGCCCACCAGCTCGTCGAGGGCGTCGGAGAGCGGCGCGGCGTGGTCGAAGCGCACCGCGATCTCACCCGGGCTTCGGCTGTAGCCGGCGTGGCGGACCCGCGGCGGCAGGCGCGAAACCTGCAACAGGCGGCCCAGGCCTTCGAGGGCGCTGGCTTCGTCCGGCGCCGGCAGCTGCGCACTGGCGAGGCCGACCCAGCGGTCGTACTGGATGCGGGTGAGCGTGTCGTCCACCCGCCCGAGGCTGGCCGCCATGCTGTCGATCAGCGCGCCGACGGCGCTCGACGAAGGCTGGGCGGTGAAGATGCGCGGCAGGAGGGCGAGGAGGCGCTCGCGGCGCACCCGCAGGTCAGCCATCGCCGCCCTCGGCACGCAGGGTGAGCTTGCGCGGCATCGGCTGCTCGCGGGCGCCGATGCTGGCCTGGTCGGTATCGTCGTCGAGCTCCTCGGCCAGCCCGTCGCGCTGGTGGGTGACGGTGACCCGCAGGCGCACGATGGCCTCGGGCGGGATGATGTTGGTGACGGCTTCGCGCACCGCGGCGTAGGCCAGGCTGGCCGGCGCGTCGGTCGTGGCCCGGGCGGCGGCCTTGTCGAAGACGTCCTTGATGGCGCCGGTGATGCGCGCCTGCACTCCGGCGGTGGTGGGCGTGCCGGCAGCCACGGTGAGGGTGGTGTCCACCCACAGGTCGAGCTTGGGTGGCTCCAGGCTCAGGCGCAGGGGCAGGGCTTCCGGGTAGAGGCCGATGCGCTCGCCGGGGCCGGCCAGCACGTCGCCGTTGCCCATCAGCGCCCGGTAGGCGACGGATTCGAGCCCGCTGCCGTCCTTCCACACGAAGGGCTCCAGCAGCGGGCGCTGGCCGGTGCGCTCGCAGCCCACCACCGCCTCGTGGCTCAGCAGCAGGGCGCGGATCTTGGCGTCACGCACCGCCTCGCCCACCTTGAGGGCGCCGAAGTAGTCGGTGAGCACGCCGGTGAGGCGCTTCTGAATGTCGGCCTGTTCGCGCTCCGACATCGCCGCGTTGAGGGTGAGGGTGGCGGTGATCTGTACGAACACCGGCGTCGCCGGCCCGCAGCGCAGCACGATGCCGGCCGGGCGCACGTTCTCGAGCCGGTTCTTCACCTCTTCAAGCAGTTGCGGCGCGATGTCCCGGTCGCCCAGCACCACCTCGACTTCGCCCGGGCGGCCTTCCGGGTTCTCGATCACCTGCACCTCGCGGATGCCCAGGCTGCGGGCGGCTTCTTCGAGCGCGGCGACGGTGCCGGTGTTGGACGACAGCACCAGCCGGCGGGCCCGGGCGCGCAGTTCGTCGTCGGTCTCCTCGCGCTGGCGCAGCACCAGATCGCCCGGGTTGCTCACCTCGTCGACGCCGGCGATGGGCCGCGGCAGGCTGGCGAGGGTGCCGGCCTTGACCGTCGTCCCGCCCGGTTCCACCGCCCGCACACCCACCACCACCAGCCGCTCGCCCTTGTCGAGCACCGCGTTGGCGGTGGTGGCGAAGAGCGGCACGTCGCGCCCGGCCACCAGGGTGCCCAACGGAATGTGGATGTCCTCCGGCGCCGGCTGGCCGCGGCTGAACACGGCCGTGCCTTCCAGGTGGCCGCCGCGCTGTCGTTCCAGCCCCAGCAGGGCCACCACGTTGTCGAGGGCCGGGCCGCTGGCCGAATCGAGATAGGCGTTGCGATACACGCTGTCGAGCTGCTCGTAGCACACCGCCAGCTCCCGGGCGAAGGCCTCGGCGAGGGTGCGCACCACGCTGCCCTCGTTTGCGTCGGTGAGCGCCAGCCGGCCGCCCAGCCCGGAGGCGATGTCGGCGAGCAGGGCGTCGACCACCTCCGAGAAGCCCTTCTTGAGATAAACCCGCTCAAGTGGCATCGATGCGTACCTCCAGGCTGGTTTCCAGGCCGCTCACCGCGCGCACCCGGGCTTCCACGTCCACCCCGTCGCGGGTGGGTTCGTGGGGGGTGACGCGCACCTGCAGGACTTCCTCCACCCGCGGGTCGCGCAGGAGCTCCTGGCGCACGTAGCGGCGCAGCAGTTCGAGGTTGGCCCGGTCGAGGGGCTCGCCGATCAGGTCGCGGATGCGGCTGCCGTAGCGCGGGTGGCCGAGGCCGTCCAGCTCGCCGCGGTCCACCAGCAGGCGCAGCGTGAGGGCCTGGACGAGGTTCTCCACGCCGCTCACGGTTTCGAGATCCTGCAGGCCGACAGCGAGATCGGCCCCCTCGCTGCCGCGGGCAAAGACGAGGCGCAGGTCGGTGCCGAAGGGATCGATGGCCATCAGCGCGTCCTCACATCAGCCGGCCGGGGCCGGCGCTGGCGCCCGGCGGGCAGGGGATGCCCGGCGACACCATCACCTGTCCGGCGAACATCGTCAGGCCCAGATCGACGCCCTGGGCGAGGGCCTTGGCCAGATCGGGCGCCGCCTCGCCGCGGATGCCGTTCTGGCTCAGCAGCCCGTTGGCGATGCCTTCCAGGGTCGACGCCAGCGGCACCGGCTGGAGCATGCCCGGCCCGCTGCTCACGAAACCCGCCACCGGGATGCCAGGCATCACCATGCTCTGGGCGCAGAACAGCGCGATGCCCTGGGCGACGGTGCCGGCGATGGCCTTGGCGAGCCCGTCGGCGTCTTCGCCCCGCAGACCCTGGGCCTGGCACTGGCCGCTGGCGAGGCCTTCCAGTTGCGACGCGCCGGGCCCGCCGGCGGGCGGCGGCATCAGCTTGCCGGGGCCGGCGCTGGCACCGCTGCCGGTGATCGGGTCGGCGGCCACGGGGATGCCGGGCATCGTCATGGCCTGGGACAGGAACATCGTGAGCGCCTGCCCGGTGGTGTTGGCGATGGCCGCGGCGAGGCCCGGCACGTCCTCGCCCTGCAGGCCGGCGGCGTTGAGAAAGCCCTTGGTGGGCGATTCGATCTGGGATGGACTCGGAGCGGGCATGGGGAGCCTAGCCTTTCGCCTTGACGGTGCCCGAGGGCACCAGCGCCTTGCCGGTGAAGTAGCACTTGTGGGATTTCTCGGTGATCACGCCGGCACCGTCCTTGCCGAGATCCACGTTGCCCGAGGCATCCAGCGTGAAGTCGGTGCATTTGATCGTCACCTTGCCCTTGGCCTCGATGGTCAGGTCCGCCTCGCCCAGCACCTCCACGTTGCCGTCCTTCTTCACCGTGACCACCGTCTTGCCGGCGGTGACGATGCAGGACTCGTCCGCGTCGATGGCGAAGCTGCTCACCCCATCGGCGGTGGCGAACACGTGCCACTCCTTCTCCTTGTGGAGCGGCGGGTTGAGCTTCTCGGAGTACAGCCGGCCGATCACCACCGCCCGGTTCGGGTCGCCGCCCACGTAGTTGAGCAGCACCAGATCGCCCACCTGGGGCGCGCTCGCCATGCCCACGTGGGGCGTGGCGATGGGCACCTTGCGCAGCTCCAGCCCGCCTTCGCGCAGCTGCACGGTGCATTCCAGGTTGTTGCCGTCGTCCGCCCCGGTGTGGGGGAAGACGCTGGTCACCACCGCGAGCTCGCCCAGGCGCAGGCTGCGCAGCTCGTCGCGGACCACCGCGCGGATGATGTCGATCGGGTCGCTCATGGCGTGTCGCTACCGGCTGGGCGTGGGCCTCACTTCTTCGCCATCGGGTCGAAGCCCTTGGGCAGCGCGTCGGCCTTGTAGCGCTTGGCGCGCTTGAGGTTCTTGGCGTCGAAGTCCAGATGGAACAGGCGGTTGAGGGTGGCGTTGTCCAGCGCGCCGGAGAGCGGGATCTCGTTGAGCTGCTGGAAGGTGCGCAGCCGGCCGGTGAGCGCCGGGCTGAACTTCTTGCGGTCGTCCACCGCGGGTTCGGTGTAGCCCAGGGCTTCGAGGACGCTGTTGAGCTCCTGCACGTCGATGCCCTTCTTGTCGGTGGAGAAATCCAGCTCCCAGATGGTCTCCACGTCCGGCGCCTCGCCAAACTTGCCCACCGACTTGGCGGGCAGCTTGTCGTCGGTGGCTTCCCACAGCCGGCGCGCGCCCAGCCGGTTCACGTCCAGCGACGACTGGCTGGCGCCCTTGCCGAAGTTCTGCAGCCGGAAGTTCTGGTCGAAGGCGAACTGCACGAGGCGCAGCTTGCCGGTGCGCTCCACCACCACATGGCTCTCGGTGGCGGTGCCGAGTTTGGCTTCGTCCAGCGGCGCCTGCTCGATGCCCAGGAGCTTGTAGAGCGCGGCGCCGATCACCTTCAGGTCGTCGGGTTCGGGCACCTTGTCGGCGATCTGGACGATCTTGTCCATGATGTTGCCCACGTCGGGGATCGGCGAGTCCGGGCTCGGGTCCTGGCCGACGGCCACTTCCAGCGCGTTGATGAACTCCTTGCTGGTGGCGGTTTTCACGAACTCGGCCGACACCTCGACCAGCGCCTTGGCGGCGTCGCCCTGGATCAGCAGGTCGTTGGCGTCGAGGGTGAAGCGCTGCAGGTAGGCGACGGCCAGGGTGAGCACGTCCATCGCCTTCATCACGCCCTTGGCGATGGCGTCGTCGCGGAACTCGCGCACCCGCACCACGCGCACCCAGCGGGGGGCCTGGTCCTGGCGCTTGCTGCTCTCGAGGGCCACACGCACGCCGTCGAGCAGGATGGCGACGGTGCGGAAGGGGTTGTCGGCACGACCGTCGTCGGTGGTGGCGGGAAGGTTGTCGGCCATGATGCTTATCCTCCAGAAAGGGCGGCGCCGGGAAGGGAGGGCGTCGTCGGGGTGGTCGGGGTGGCGGGCGTCTTGAGGGCCAGCAGGGCGGCGGACAGTCGATCAAGCTGGGCGATGAGGCCGCGCCACTGGGCGGGGGCGAGCAGGGCCACGGCGCCTTCGGCTACGTCGACGCCCATGTCGAGCACGCCGGAAACCTGGCGCAGCGGGTCGGACACCGCGCGGGCCGACTGGGCGGCGTCGCCAAGGCCGATGCCCATGTCGGCGAGCCAGCCGCCGCCGGCGTCCGCCGCGTCGCCCACGCCGGCCACGAAGCCAGGCACGCAGCCCAGCAGCGCCACCAGGGCGTCGGCGTCGATGGCGGCGCGGCGTAGCGGCACGGCGCCGCCGCGGATCTCGGAGAGCACCCGCCCGAGGGCATCCACACCCTGGGCCAGCTGGGGCTGGGCGCCCAGATCGCGGGCGATGTTGGGGATCTCCTTCGCGGTCTGGGTTTCCAGCAGGCCGGCGAGGGCTTCCACCAGCTTGGCCAGATCGCGGACCACGTCGGCGGGCGTGCTCACTTGATGCCTCCCTTGATGAGGCGGTCGAGCTCGGGCGGCAGCTTGAGATCCTTGATGGAGCCGGCGAGGCGGGTGGCGCTGTCGGCGACTTCCTTCAACTGCTTGAGGAAATCCAGCCCGCCGGAGAAGGCCTTCATCAGCGAGCTGAGCTTGGACGGGTCGAGCTGCTTGAGGAAGGCCGCGCCCTCCTGGGCGTACTTGGCGAGCATGCCGCCCAGCGCACCCGCTTTGCCCAGCGCCTCGAAGAAGCCGCCGGCCTTGGTGGGGTCGGCCGCGGCGAGGGTGTCGAGCATGCCGTTGAGCTGGCCGGTGTCGAGGCTGTCGAGGTTGTTGGCCACGGCGTCGCCCAGGGCGTCCATGTCGAGGCTCTCGAGCAGGGCCGGGTTGGCGGCGAGCGCGGCGGGGAGCGAGGCCGGATCCTGCAGCACGCCGGCGGCAGCGAGGCTGGTGTCGCCCCACGCGGCGCCGTCGGCGGCCACGCCGGCATTCACGTCGGCCAGGGCGGCGTCGCTGGCCTGGGGCGGTTCGATGTGCTCGCGCAGGCGCAGGCTGAATCGGTAGCGGTCCTTGTAGCCAGCCACCTGACGCACCCGGAAGTCCTCGATGATGACTTCGGTGAGGTCGGTGCCCACCACCAGATCGGCGGCGAAGGACTGGGGCTCGGCCTTGGCGTGGGCCTGGCGCAGGGTCTCGAGGGACGACAGGGCCTCGTCGCCGAACAGCAGGCCGTCGATCAGGATCGTCACCGGCTCGCGGCCCAGATCCTGGAACACGCTGCCCTGCTGCTCTGGCACCCGCTGCTCGACGAGGGTGCGCGCCTCTTCGGTGTGCAGATCCTGCACGCCGCTGAGTTCGATCTTGCCGATGCGCACGGTCATGGCATCCGCCTGCTAAAAGCCGAGGCGGGTCAAAGCGCCCCGCTGGCGGTCGAGCACGTGGCGCACCGCGCGCACATGGAGCAGCCGGCCCTGGCCGAGGAGCCCGGCGGCGGGGTGGCCGTCGGGCAGGCCGGCGATCTCCACCAGATCCCCCGGCAGCACCGTTGGTGCGGCGAACACTTCGACGCTGCCCCGCAGCAGCCGCGCCGCCAGCCCGGCGGCCCAGGCCTTGGCGACGGCTTCGACCGCCTCGCCGGAGCGCAGCGCGCCTTCGCGCAGGCGCAGGGGGCGCTCGCCCAGCTTGCCGGCCTGCACCTGCCCGTCGGGCGTCACGCAGGCCTTGGCGCTGACGCCCGACAGATCGGTGGTCAGCCAGTGGGCCTTGTCGGCGCCCTTGGCGCTGGCCGCGCCTTCGCCCCACACCTCCACGCTGTCGAAGGCCGGCGGAATCTGCTGGAGGGCCAGCTGGGTGACGGTCTCGCCGAAGGTGAATTGATGGTCGGCGCTGCCCGACTTGGGCGTGGCGCAGTGGATCTTGCCGCCGCCGTCGGCAAACAGCCCGGCGCCGCACAGGGTGGCCAGCCCGCGCAGGTGGCCCAGCGCGGTGGGGCCCCGGTGCAGCGCCCAGGCGGCGAGCTCCGGCCCCTTGGCGATGGTGCCGGCGGTGGCACCAGCCTTGCCGATCAGATCCTTGATGATGAAGTCGGCCGAGACGCTCTCGTAGGCGCCTTCCACCTCGGTCTGGCCCAGGCGGGTGAAGGCGCCGTGGGCGACGATGCGCTGGCCGGTGGTGCCGGCTTCCACTGCGGCCACCGTGCCGGTGAATACCGCCACCATGCCGCTGCCCACGTCCAGCTTGACCTCCACCGGGTCGCCGGAGGCGGGCGGCAGGCC
>JAKLLO010000088.1 GCA_023150095.1 Zoogloea sp.
CCGCCAGCCGCGCCAAGAGCATGTTCCTGGCCAACATGAGCCACGAGCTGCGCACGCCCCTCAACGGCATCATGGGCATGACCAACCTGGCCCTGCGCCGTACCACCGACCCGACCCTCGCCAACCAGCTCGGCAAGAACCTCCAGTCGGCCCGGCAGCTGCTGGGGATCATCGACGACGTGCTGGACATCGCCCGCATCGAAGCCGACACCCTCACCCTCGAAGAAGCGCCGTTTTCCCTGCGTGGCGTGCTCGGCGAAACCCTCGGCGGCTTCGAGGCCGAAGCCCGCCGCAAGGGGCTGGCGCTGGCCCAGCACGTGCCGTCCGACCTGCCGGACGCCGTGATCGGCGACGCCCAGCGCCTCGGCCAGACCCTGCGCAACCTGGTCGATAACGCCATCAAGTTCTCCGAACGCGGCACCGTCAGCATCCGCGCCGGGCTCGCCGAGGAAGACGGCTACAGCCTGCTGCTGCGCATCGAGGTGAGCGACCAGGGCATCGGCGTGGAGCCCGAGCAGCAGGCCCGGTTGTTCCAGCCCTTCGTCCAGGCAGACGGCTCGATCACCCGCAAGTTCGGCGGCACCGGGCTCGGGCTCATCATGGTCAAGCGCCTCGCCCGCCTGATGGGCGGCGACGCCGGCATGCACAGCGAGCCCGGCACCGGCAGCACCTTCTGGCTCACCGCCAGGCTCAAGCGCACCGAACGCCCCGACGAGCCGCTCGCCCCGGCGGCGGCGCCTCCCGCGGCCGACATCCCCGACGACCTCGACCCGCTGGCCGCGCTGCAGCAGCATTTTGGCGGCCTGCATGTGCTGGTAGTCGACCAGGACCCGATCAACCGGGATTTCGCCTGCTTCGCCCTCGAGGACGCAGGCATGAGCCACGATCTGGCCGACAGCGCCGACGCAGCCCTGAAGCTGGCCCGCGCCCGACCCTGCGGGCTGGTGCTGCTGGCGCTGGATCTCGGCACCGAGGACGGGGTGGACATCGCCCGGGCCCTGCGCGGCCTGCCCGGCATGGCCAACGTGCCCATCCTCGCCATGAGCAGCGGCCCGGCCGCCAACGAGCAGGCCCGCTGCCAGCGCGCCCGCCTCGCCGGACCGGTGGCCAAGCCGGTCACCCCCGACGCCCTCGGCCGGCACATCCTCGCCTGCCTGCGCCGGCGCTGACCGCACAAATGAAAAGGGCCACCGCGTGGGTGGCCCATGGAGGCTGCGCTGCGCCAGGGGATGCACACGGCCCCGCGAAGGCCGCGCCCCGGCTGGCGGATGCGGACCGCCTAACCGTGGGAACGCCGCTCGTCCTCGGCGATGTGACGCTTGGCGTAGTTATACAGATAGCCAGCCATCACGACGACAAAACCGATCGTGAACATACTCAGCAGGCCGATATCGGTACTGAACAATTCTTTCCAGGCCATGGTGCTCTCCCTTTCAATCGTTGAAGTGTGGATTCGCAAAAGCTGTCCGAATCACCGTCTCTGTGGGGGAGTGCACTGCCCCTGTGGTCACTGACTGCCAGGCGCCTCTTCGTGCCGCGCAGCCCGATGCGCTGAAGAGACTGCCCGGGACCGGGGCTTATTGTTCGGGGGGCCGGGCAGCCCCCCGTTTGAATCAACCGCTTAACGAGGCAGCAGGAAGGCCGTCTTCTCGCGGACCGACACCGTCGGATCGTCCACCGCCTTCACTTCAATATAGACCGTGTTGGAACCCGGCTTGCCCGATTCGGGCGGCACGGCAACCTCGACGGTAACCGACTTGAGCCCGGCCGCATCGACCTCGAAGGGCTTGTCGGGCGTGATCCGGACGCCGTCCATGCCGCTCACCGACAGGGCGAAGCTGCGGGACTTCTCGGTCATGTTCATCACGTGCAGGTTGTAGACGTTGGCGATCATGCCGTCGTCCACCTCGCGGCTGAGGGTCGAGCGATCCTTGATCACGTCAACCCGCAGCGTGGAGCGCGTGGCGAGGCCATAGGCGAAGGCAACGCAGATCGCCACCAGCACGCCGGCGTAGATCATGATCCGCGGGCGCATCACGTGGCCGAGGATCTCCTTGCTGCCCCAGTGGCGCTTCATGGCGTTTTCGGTGGTGTAGCGGATCAGCCCCTTCGGGTAATCCATCTTCTCCATCACCTGGTCGCAGGCATCGATACAGGCGGCGCAGCCGATGCACTCGTACTGCATGCCGTTGCGGATGTCGATGCCGGTCGGGCACACCTGCACGCAGATGCCGCAATCGACGCAGTCGCCCTTGTTCAGGGTCTTGGGATCGGCACCCTTCTTGCGAGCACCGCGGGGTTCGCCGCGTTCCGGGTCGTAGGTGATGACCAGGGTGTCCGGGTCGAACATCACGCCCTGGAAGCGGGCATACGGGCACATGTACTTGCACACCTGCTCGCGCATCACGCCGGCGAACAGGTAGGTGAAGCCGCCGTAGAAGAAGATCCAGAAGAGCTCCCACGGGCCGAAGCTGAAGGTCATCGCCTCATGGACGAGTTCCTTGATCGGGGTGAAGTAGCCCACCAGCGTGAAGCCCGTCCAGAGGGACAGCGCACCCCAGGCCCCGAACTTGGCCGCCTTGATACCCAGCTTGCGGGCGCTCATGGGCGCCTGGTCGAGCTTCATGCGCTGGCTGCGGTTGCCTTCGATCTTCTCCTCGATCCACATGAAGATCTCGGTATAGACCGTCTGCGGACAGGCGTAGCCGCACCACAGCCGCCCCGCCACCGCAGTGAAGAAGAACAGCGAGTACGCGCTGATGATGAGCAGGATCGCCAGGAAGAACACGTCCTGGGGCCAGAACACCCAGCCGAAGATGTAGAACTTGCGCTCGACCACGTCGAGCAGCACCGCCTGCCGGCCGTTCCAGGGCAGCCAGCACAGGCCGTAGAAGATCAGCTGGGTGGCCCACACGAGAATCCACCGCCACGTGGCAAAGCGACCCGTCACGGCACGGGGATAGACCTTCTGCCGTACCGCGTACAAGGTGTCATCCACCTCGCTGCCGGCCTTGGCCGGTGCGTCGGGCTTCTTTTGAGCTAGGTTTTCTGGCTGATTCATGATCGCAATACAAAAGTGTTTGAATGTCTGACTCGAAAACGCCCTGAACCCGCCCCGGGGATCACACACCGGGCTTTGTTCAATTACACGACTCCAGTCGCCACACGCAACGGCACAACATCGGGTTCGCCACTGACCGCGCTCGCTGGCCGGCATCAAGCTTCGATGCGCGCGCCGCGATCCGGTTCATGGCGGAATATCAACAGTCCTCAATCAACATTCGTGCCAGGCAGCGGCAGCACCAGCTTTCCTTCTGGATCAGTCACTTGCTCGTGGCAGTGAGGGCCAGTCTCCGCCAGGCAAAGGGGTATGGCAGTACGTTGGCAGAAATATGGCACAGCATGGCAGTTGCGGACAGGTGTCGGTGTGGGCCAGACGAACGGCACCGGGCCACGGGATGAACGCACCGCGATACCCCGAAAGGAAGGGGCACCCGCAGATCGTCAGGCCAGCTCGGCGTCCAGGGCCGTCAGGCCGGACATGACTACCGCCATCTATCCGATGGTCTTGTCGAAGTAGGCATTACGAAGCACCGCATTCTCTGCGTCAACCGCCTTTTCGAGAAGGGCCATCACGTCTCCCGGATCGCGGGCCCCGGTGGCGAGCCGTTCCCGGATGAGCTTGACGAAAGTGAGCATTTGCGCAGTCCGTGTCTGAACCCGAAGCCGCGGCCATCCGGGGGTCACGGGATGCGTGGGCAGCCCGCGTTCCGGTCAAACGTCTGCCGGTGCGCCACGGAAGCACTCCACTTAACTTCACGGTGTGGGGTCGGGGCGGCGACAAGTCTGGCAAGCGGTGGGGGATGAATCCCATGGACAGATGGAATGATCCCGATCGTCTGCGCCTGTCACGTCGGGCGGGGCGCGGATTTCATGCGAAAACCATCGCCCTTGGGGTGGCATCCGGCATGGCTCCTCCATGACAATGGCGGTTCGGAACATGCGGCGAGGGGGAAATCTGCGGCGTGCTCCGGGTGTTCGACATGCAACCCGCCAACAAAAAGGAATCGAGCATGACTCTCCATCCCGCCACGCGCCCCTGGGCGTTCGTGATCTCGCTGCTGATCGGCCTGCTGTGCCTCTGCAGCCCCGCCCGCGCCGACTGGCAGCAGGGCGAATACCGCATCCTGCGGGCCGAATACGGCACCGCCGATCGCCACATCGACGTGACCGACCGCCTGAAGGAACTCGCTCAGCGCGACGAGCGCTTCCGCCTCGGCAACAACATCTTCGGCACCGATCCGGACCGCGGCCACGCCAAGGTGCTGCGCATCGAAGCGGTGAGCAGCAGCGGCCGCAACCGCACCTTCGAATACACCGAGGGCAGCTGGGTGGATGGTTCAATGTTCGAAGGCTGGCGCGGCGGCAACTGGGGCCAGGGCGGCGACAGCAGCGGCTGGAACCGCCCCGGCTACCACGACGGCGGCAGTGGCGAATACCGCATCACCCAGGCGCGGTATGGCACCTCGCGCCACAACGTGGACGTGACCGGCCGCCTGCGTGAGCTCGCCCGTGGCGACGAGCGCTTCCGCCTCTCCAACAGCACCTTCGGTGTCGACCCTGACCGGGGCAAGCTCAAGATCCTGCGCATCTACGCCGAAGGCCCGCGGGGCGCCCGCACCTTCGAGTACACCGAAGGCAGCTGGGTGGATGGCGCGCAGTTTTCGGGCTGGTCTGGCGGCAACTGGGGCCAGGGCGGGCGCGGCAGCTGGGGCGGCGATCGCCCCAACTTCAATGGATACGACAGCGGTAGCGCC
Organism: Zoogloea sp.; assembly: GCA_023150095.1. Taxonomy (GTDB): domain Bacteria; phylum Pseudomonadota; class Gammaproteobacteria; order Burkholderiales; family Rhodocyclaceae; genus Zoogloea. The sequence continues at coordinate 4,818 of JAKLLO010000088.1, forward strand.
GCCGGCAGCTACACCAGCGGCCTGCAGATCCTCAGCGCCGAATACGGCAGCAACGACAACCGCATCGACATCACCCACCGCGTCCAGCGCCGGGTCTTCCAGAACCGCCTGAACGTGAAGGTGGACAACGACCTCGCCGGCGACGACCCGGCCGAAGGACGGGCAAAGAAGCTGTGGATCACCTACAGCGTCGACGGCCGCGAAACCCGCCGCAACGTGCGCGAGGGCGACCGGCTGATGCTGCCCTGAGCGCGGCGCGATCGCCGGGGTGTCGGTGCGCCCCCGAAGCCGGCGGCGCCAGCAAACGACAATGGGCTGGATCGATTGATCCGGCCCATTGTTTGTCTGGCGTACCTTCGTCAATCAATGACTGCGCAGGAACTCCAGCAATCGATCTGCCGGCAGCGGGCGGCTGATCAGGTAGCCCTGCAATTCCTCGCACTTGAGCAGGGCCAGCAGCTTCGCCTGCTCCTCTTCCTCGACGCCTTCGGCGATCACCTTCAGATCGAGGGCGTGCGCCATGGCGATCATCGTCGACACGATCGTCATGCTGACCGGGCTGGTGGTCATCGTGCCGACGAAGGACTGGTCGATCTTCAGCGCATCCACCGGCAACCGGGCCAGGTAGCTGAGCGACGAATAACCAGTGCCGAAATCGTCGATGGCGATGGCCAGCCCCATGTTCCGGATGGCCGCAAAGTGGGCAATATTCTGTTCGATGTTCGAGATGATCATGCTCTCGGTGATCTCCAGGTCGATGCTCGGCGCAGTGCCGCAGTCGAGCGCCAGGGCCTTGCGTACCGACTCGACGAAATCCCGCTGCTGAAGCTGGAGCGCCGAGACATTCACCGCGATGCGCAGCGGCGCGATTCCGGCCGCCTGCCAGCGCCGGGCGTCGGCCAGCGCCTGGCGGATGGCCCATGAGCCGACTTCCAGGATCATCCCGGTTTCCTCCAGCATCGGAATGAATTCCGCCGGCGACACCAGCCCGATTTCCGGATCGTTCCAGCGGATCAAGGCCTCCACGCCGGTCACTTCGCGCGTGGCGGCGGCGACTTTCGGCTGGTAATGGAGCACGAACTCGTTGCGGTCGAGGGCAGTACGCAACTTGTTCTCCAGTCGCACGCTCTGCGCGATCAGGGCGTTCATGTTCTGCTGGTAGAACAGGTAACGCTCGCCGGAGAGCTTCGCCGCGCGCAGCGCCGCCCCGGCGTTGCGGATCAGCGTTTCGGAATCGCCGCCATCATCCGGCCAGACCGCGATGCCCGCCGACATCGATATCCGGATCTCACGGCCGCCGACGAAGAAGGGCTGGGCCAGCAGTTGGGCGACGGCCTTGTCGAGGTTGTTGGCGACATCGACCGGGTCGCGGCTGTCGCAGATCAAGCCAAGAAAATGGTCCACCGGCACCCGCGCCAGATTCGACGGTTCGGGCCAGATCGCCTGAAGCCGCTGGGCCAGTTCGCGCAGCAGGATGTCGCCGGTCGCCAGGCCGAAGGCGTCGTTGATATGGCGAAAACGGTTGATGTTGTACAGGGCCACACTGATCCGCTCGCCGGGCTCGCGTCTGGCCGCCTGCAGGGCCTGGGTCAGGCGCTCGATGAAGAGGGCGCGGTTGGGCAAGCCGGTCAGCGCATCGTAATAGGCCAGATAGGCGAGCATGTCCTGCTTGCCGATGTAGGCCAGGGCGAAGGACACATCGCGCGCCAGTTCGCGCAGCAGTTCGATTTCGTCGTTGGTGAAGAAATCCGCCTCGGTGGCGTAGAGGACGATGACCCCCACGGCGATCTCATCGACCACCAGCGGCAGGACGATCATCGAGTGATCGCCGCGACTCAGCGCCTCCACCATCCTGTCGCTGGCCAGGTCGCGGGCGGCCAGGTTGTTGATGACGAGCAGTTCCTTCTGTTCGATCACCAGCCTGACCGGCCCCGGCGGCGATTCGGACTCGATGCCCAGGGAAACGGGCTGCGAGCCCACTTCGTCGCTGATGCCGGACCACGCGACGGGGATGACCGCCTGCCTCGCGGCATTGACCTCGCCCACCCACGCCATGCTGAACTTTCCCTCGTCGATGGCGATGCGGCACGCCTCACCGAACAGCTCAAGACGATCATGGATGCGCACGATCGCCGAGTTGATCCCGCTCATCACCGCCCGCACCCGGGTCAGGCGCAGAACCCGCTGCTGTTGCTGGACGCGCTGGAAGAACTGACCGATCTGGTCGCCCAGGGCGACGAGCATATCGACCATTTCGAGATCGAGCTGGCGAAGCTCGCGGCAGAAGAACTCGGCGACGCCCACGATCTTCCCGCTCCGCCGGCCGATGGGTATCGCCGTGGCGGTCTGCAGCCCGGCCTCCCTCGCCTGGATCTTGCGGTGGAATGTGGGGTCATCCATGAGATCGGCGATCCACACCAGCTCGCCCCCGGCGAGAACCCTGCCCGGCAGGCAGGCGTCGATCGGCAGGGTCAGATGCCGGGTGGTGGCGACGAAGTTTCCGCACGCCGCCTCGGGCTCGCACCAGACGTCGATGCAATGCACGGACAGGCCGTCTTCGGAGCAACGCCAGAGTGTTCCGGCCGCGAAGCCAAAATCGCGGCAGATCGAGGTGAGCATCTGCTGACACGCCTCCTCGAAGTTCGCGGCCTCGGCCTCGGCCAGAATGCCGGCGACGGCGCACTGGGCGGCCAGCCTGCCCTGGGCCTGCTTGCGCTCGATGATTTCCCGCTCCAGCTCGACCGAGTGTCGCTCGATCTTGCGGTACAGGGCGCCGTTCTCGTAGATCCGTCCGGTCTGGGCGCCGACGATCTTCAGTACATGTTCGTCGTCCTCGCTGAACGCCTCCTCACCGAGCTTTCCGGTGAGGCAGATCCAGCCATAAATGGCCGTCAGCGAAACGACGGGCGCGGCGAGCAACGTGCGGACCGGCGGATAACCGGCAGGCAGGCCCAGGGACGCCATGTCCACGTCCCCGTCGGCGATACGGCGGCTCTTCCCTTCGGCGACGACGGTGCCCAGCAGCCCGCCATCAAGGCGAACCTCACCCAGCCCGGCCAGCGTTTCGGGCCCAAGCCCGCTGTGGCTCACAAAGGCGATGTTCCCGTTCTCGGCGGCGCGGACGGCGATACTGGCGTGGCGGGCGCCCAGCAGCGAGCAACTGCTGGTGCACACCTGATCGAGCAGGCGCTCGGCATCCCGCTGGGAGCCCAGCTGCAGGTTGAGTTCGATGAGTGCTGCCAGCTTCGTGTTCGACATCTGGAGCTCGACCACCTTTTCCGACAACTTGTCGGTGATCAGTCGCAGGTGCTGCCGATCGAAGGACGGCTGCAGCCCGGGTGGCCCCCGGGCCGGGCCGGCATCCGCGAGGGTGGGCGCGGCAAGAACCCCTTCGATCACCTCGATGATCTGTTCGGGCTCGTAGGGCTTGGGCAGGATGTCATCGACCCCGCAGGCCCTGGCCAGGTGCCGGGCCTCATGCTCCAGATAGTAGGCGGTGAAGAACACCACCGGGATGTGGCTGATCTGCGGGTCCGCGCGTAACTGCCGGACAAATTCGTAGCCGTCCATGACCGGCATGAGGATGTCGCAGAACACCAGATCGGGCCGTTCGCTTCGCACCAGGTCGAGCGCTTCGGCGCCGTTGCTGGCCTCGATCGCCGCGTGCCCGAAGGCGTGCAGCAGCGTCACCAGCAACTCGCGGTTGACCGCCAGATCGTCGATGACCGCTATCTTTGCCATGCTCGATGCTCCTTCCGCCTGATCTGACCCGTCATCGCCGCACGCGCAGCGAGACCGCCAGGTGCTGCTCCATCTGGCTGATGATGTTCTCCGGCTCGATGGGCTTGGACTGGTAGTCGTCGAAGCCGGCGGCAAGCACCCGCTCACGGTCGCCAACCATGGAGAAGGCGGTCACCGCGATCACCGGGATGTGCCTCAGCCCGGGGTCTTGCCGCACCTGGCGCAGCACCTCGTAGCCATCGATCTTGGGCATCTGGAGATCGCAGATGAGCAGATCGGGCCGCTCGGCGCGCATGACTGCCAGCGCCTCCTCGCCGTCGGCGGCGGTCAGCACCTCATAGCCGCTCGCCGTCAGCAGGTAGCGCATCAGTTCGAGACTGGCCGGGTGGTCTTCGGCGATGAGGATACGTGTGGTCACGCGGTGGACTCCGTCAGTAACAAGGTGAAGGTGCTGCCCTGACCAAACTCGCTCCGGCACGTGAGCTCGCCCCCCAGCAGGACGGCCAGCTTGCGGCTCAGGTGAAGGCCCAGGCCGGTCCCCTCGACCCCCTGCCGGCGCGACGCCTGCCCCTGGATGAAGGGTTCGAACAGGGTATTGATCTCGTCGGCGCGGATGCCCGGCCCCGTATCGGAGACGCTGAAACGCAGCCGGCGCTGGCCGTCTCCGTCCTCGATCGACAGATCGAGACGAACGGTTCCCTTCTCGGTGAATTTGATCGCGTTGTTCGTGAGGTTGATGATGATTTGACTCAGGGCGCGGCGATCGGTGCGAAAGATCAACGTCTCCGCCGGCGAATCGACGCTCAAGGTCAGCCCCTTGGCTTCTGCCTGCGGCAGGAGCGAGGTGGCGATGTCCACGACCACGCCGATGCACTCGGTGGGTTCCAGGCTGAGCTCGACCTTTCCAGCCTCGATCTTGGCGAGATTGAGGAGATCGTTGATCAGGGACAGCAGATGGCGGGCGCTGCTGCGCACCAGGTTGAGCTGGCGCGTCTGCTCGTCGTTCAGGGGGCCCGGGAGCTTCATCAGCAAGGTGCCGGTGAAGCCGATGACGGCATTGAGCGGCGTGCGCAGTTCGTGGCTCATGCTGGCCAGGAAACGGTCCTTGGCCTGGTTGGCGTTCTCCAGTTCGAGGTTTTTCTCCTGCAGAGCCCGCTCGAAGCGCTTGCGTTCGGTGATGTCGCGGATGGCGGCAGAGACAAGCCGGCCCTCTTCGGTCTCCAGCGGGCTCAGGCTGATCTCGACCGGAAACTCGCTGCCGTCCCGACGCCGGCCAAAGAGATCCAGGCCAACCCCCATCGGACGCACACGCGGGTCGGCAAAGAAGCGGTCACGGTTTTCCGGGTGTTTGTCGCGAAAGCGCGCCGGCAGCAGCATCTCGACCTGTTCGCCAAGCATCTCCATCCGCGCGTAGCCAAAGAGCCTCTCGGTCTGCGAATTGACCAGGACGATCCTGCCCTCGCTGTTGGTGATGACCATCGCGTCCGGCGCCGATTCGAGCAGGCCCCTGAACTTCAGCTCCGCCCGCTTGCGGTCGCTGATGTCGCGGATGGCGCTCATCACCAGCGGTGTTTCCTCGGTGGTCAGCGGGCTCAGGCTGATCTCGACGGGAAACTCTGAGCCGTCCTTGCGCAGGCCGAACAGTTCGAGGCCGACGCCCATCGAGCGCTTGCGTGGCTGGGCAAAGTAATGGGAGCGGTGCCCGATGTGCGACGCACGGAATCGCTCCGGGAGGAGCATCTCGACCTGCTGGCCCGGGAGCTCCCCCAACCTGTAGCCGAACAGCCGCTCGGCCTGGCTGTTGGCGACGACGATGTAGCCCGCGGGATTGGCCATCACGATGGCGTCGGGCATCGATTCGAGGAGATCGCGGAAGCGCTTCTCCATCAGCCGGATGTCACGCTGCACCCTGAGCGCAGTGACGTCCTTCTTGGCCATGATGACGCACTCGACTTCACCGACCTCGTCACGCAGCACCTTGCCGGAAACATCGACGTAGATGAGCGCGCCATTCTTGCAGCGGCGGGTGCCGTCGAAGGTGCCCTGGCCGTGCCGCAGGATCTCGGCGAGGTGACGGGCGTCTTCATCGCGGCTGGCCACCGGCACGATCAACTCGACCATCGACGCACCGATCGCCTCGACGCGGGAATAGCCAAAGACGCTTTCCGCCGCTGAATTCCAGTCGAGGATGCGCCCGGTCGGTGTGATGACTACCAGTGGGTCCGGATTTTCCTGCATCCAGCGGAGCTGGGTCTGGTCAACCATGGCGCTCCCTCCCCAGCAGCGATTGCCACCCGCATCGGACATACGAACGCGCTTGACGACAACCAGCCTGCTGAACGACCCCAACCGCCAAGGCGTTGGTCCGATGAAAACTAAGGTGAGACTGGCGACGGCCGCGACGGGAGTGCAGTGTGCGCAAAACCCGGCTGGCCTTACTGAGAGTCAGTGGGACACGAGGAGGAGGGTGAAGTTCCAGCGGAGCGGAAAGGTGCCCGACAGGCCACGGGGCAGGGGATCCACCTATACCGTGAGGATACCGGGTCGCTGAACTGCACTGGAATCCCCCGTCCCGGATGGCCCTCGCCAAACCTGCCGACAGCCGCGCGCATGACACGGCGGCCGAAGTGCGGGGCAGGCGCCGCACCCGCTTCCGACGTGGGAAATAGCTGGCAGCACATGTCCATAATGATCAGCTCATGGAAAACGCAGCTCAAACGCGAGGGGCGCGGGGAAGCCACTGTGAACACCCCCTTACGGGCTGGTCACACTTTGGCCAAAGAATTGTCGTGGCGCGGGGTAGAAACAAAAATGGGCTAGATCGAATGATCTAACCCATTGATTTGTTGGCGCGCCCGAGACGATTCGAACGTCCGACCCCTGCCTTCGGAGGGCAGTACTCTATCCAGCTGAGCTACGGGCGCGCGGTGAATGGCAGCAACTTTCCGTTGCGCGGCGCGCAGGATAACGCGAATCCGCCCCCGAGTCCATGCTTAGCCTGACAGAAGGGGAATACCCTCGCTATAATCAACGCTTTAAATCATTGAGCCCGTTCTCGAGGAATTCAGCATGTCGGATTTTCGTCGTTCTGCCCCCGTCCATTCCTACGCGCGGATTGCGCTTTCCATCGGTGTTGCCGCCCTGGCTACCCAGCTCGTGGGCTGTGGCAAGAAAGCGGCTGTCGACGATGAACTCGCCGCCAAGCTGACCCAGCCGGTCGCTCAAGTCGAACTCCAGGCCGCCCCCGCCGCTGCGCCGGGCAGCCGCAAGGGCGAGGACATCTACGCCTCCGTGTGCGGCGCCTGTCACGAATCCGGCGCGGCAGGTGCGCCGAAGGCTGGCGACAAGGGCGCGTGGGGCCCCCGTCTGGCCCAGGGCTTCGATGGTCTCGTGAAGTCCGCCACCGCCGGCAAGGGCGCCATGCCCCCGAAGGGTGGCGCGGCCGACCTGACCGAAAACGAACTGAAGCGCGCCGTGGCCTTCCTGGCCAACAAGGCGGGTGCCAGTTTCAAGGCGCCGGACTGATCTGGTCCCCGGCGCACCCGGCATCACGCCGGATGCGCCGCCGAAATGAAAAAAGCGCAGACCGAAATCTGCGCTTTTTTGTTGGGTCCCCCGCGAATGCCGTCAGGCCTGCATCCTGAACCGGAGTTCAGGGGGGTCGCTTTCCTTCCGCCTCAGGCACACTCGACGAGGAGCGCGCACACCGGCGGTTTCTAGGGGCCGCGACCCATGTCACGAAGACATTGGTTCAAGGAGTTTAAAGCCTTAACCAACACCGCAGGGGATTAATCAAACCTTTTGAAACTGCGCCCTGGAGGACGTTCAGAAGAGCTTTTCCTGCTCTGCCAGAACACCGTCGAGGCGACTGTTCACGCGTTCGATTCTACGCTTGAGCGTCGGGATGTCAAACCCGCCGGCACGCTGAAACTGAAGAAATTCGTGCGTGATGTTGAGGGCCGTCATGACGGCCAGACGCTCGCCGGCCGAGTTGGTCTTGACGGCGAGATCACGCATCTTTTCGTCGAGATAGGCCACCGCGGCAAGCAGGCCGTCCTTCTCTTCGGGCTTGCAGCCGACCCGGTATTCGCGGCCGAGCAGCTTGATGTCGAGTTGTTCCATTCAGGCCTCCAGCCGGACCGGCCAACAGGCGGACCGGCAACGGGTGCGGGGTTTGATCTCAGGCTTCGGGGATACGGGCGAGCAGCGCCTCGAGGCGGCTGCCGACGACGCCGAGCTTGTCGGTGAGTTCGCGGTTGGCGGTCTCGAGGGCGTCGACGCGTTCCTGGAGGCTGCGGGCGTCAGCCAGGGCGGCGGCATGCTGGCTGCGCAGGCGCGCCTGCTCTTCGGCATGGCGGTTGAGCAGCTGTTCGAGTTTCTGTTCGAGCGAGGCGAGTTCTGCATCCATCCGGCGAATGTTAGAGAGGGGCGGGGGAGCGGTCAAGCAAGCCGGGCACGGGCTGGCGGCGAAGGGCGTCGGCGGCGCTGCCGGGGCCGAAACAGTCGGCCAGCCGGACCAGGTCCATGCTCTGCTCGATGCTGTCGGCGAGCCGGTCGAGATCGGCCTGGCGGCGGGCGGAAAGATCGACCCGCACGGCATCCGAGACGCCGGCCCAGGCCAGCAGCGCGGCCAGGGCGTCCGGGTGATCGAAGAGGCCGTGGAGGTAGCTGCCGATGATCTGCCCGTCGGCAGACATCACGCCGTCGCTGCGACCATCGGCCAGTTGCACGGACGGCGCAGCCAGCCCCGGGCCGTGGGTGACGCCCATGTGGATCTCGTAGCCAGCCACCGGCGGATTGCCGGGCAGGGCGAGGGTACCGGTGACGTTGCCGAGCTGCTTCTCGGTCTCGAGGGTGGTTTCCACGTCCAGCAGGCCAAGGCCGGCGACGCTGCCGGGCGCGCCTTCGAGGCCCAGCGGGTCGTGCAGCTGGCGGCCGAGCATCTGGTAGCCGCCGCAGATCGCCACCAGCTTGCCGCCGTAGCGCAGATGGCGGCGGATCGCGGGCTCCCAGCCCTGGGCGCGCAGCCACGCCAGATCGGCCTGCACCGCCTTGGAGCCGGGCAGCACGATCAGGTCGGCCGGCGGGATCGCCTGGCCGGGCCCGACCCAGCTGAAATCCACCTGCGGATGCAGGCGCAGGGCGTCGAGGTCGGTGTGGTTGGAGATGCGCGGATACACCGGCGCCACCACCCGCAGACGCGCCTCGCCCTTCTCGGCGCGGGCGTCGGCGAGGGCATCCTCGGCATCCAGGAACAGGCCGTGCAGGTAAGGCAGCACGCCCAGCACCGGGCGGCCGGTGCGCGCTTCCAGCCAGTCGAGGCCGGATTGCAGCAGGCTGATGTCGCCGCGGAAACGATTGATCACAAAACCCTTCACGCGGGCTTGCTCGCTGGGCGAGAGGAGCTCCAGGGTGCCCACCAGGTGCGCGAAGACGCCGCCCCGGTCGATGTCGGCGACGAGGATCACCGGGCAATCGACCACCTCGGCGAAGCCCATGTTGGCGATGTCCCGGTCGCGCAGGTTGATCTCGGCCGGGCTGCCGGCGCCTTCGACGAGCACGGTGTCGTACTGGGCACACAGGCGGTCGTGGCTCTCGAGCACGGCGGCCATCGCCCGGGGCTTGTAGTCGTGGTAATCCCGCGCCGACAGGTTGGCCACGGCGCGGCCGTGGATGATGACCTGGGCGCCGATGTCGGTGGAGGGCTTGAGCAGCACCGGGTTCATGTCGGTGTGGGGCTCGAGCCCGGCGGCGACGGCCTGCAGCGCCTGGGCCCGGCCGATCTCGCCGCCATCGACGGTGACCGCCGAGTTGAGCGCCATGTTCTGGGGCTTGAACGGCACCACCGACACGCCCCAGCGCGCCAGCAGGCGGGCCAGCCCGGCGACGAGGGTGCTCTTGCCGGCATCGGACGTGGTGCCTTGAACCATCAGGGTGCGGGCTTGACGCATGTTTTACAATGGGATGGCACAAAAGCTGCCGATTATCCCATGTCCACCCTGCACCTCACCGTCCTGTTCTCCGTTGCCGTCCCGATGGGCCTCGGCCTGCTCCTCGACCGCATCTTTGGCGAGCCCTCCCATCACCATCCGCTGGTCGGCTTCGGGCGTTATGCCGCGGCCGTCGAGCGGCTGATCCGGCGCGTTGCCGACGGTCGCGGCGCCGGCCTGCTGGCGTGGATCGTGGCGGTGCTGCCGTGGGTGGCGCTGGCCGGCTCGCTGAAGGAGGCCGACGCCTGGCTGGGGCTGGCGATCGACGTGGGCCTGCTGTATTTCGCGGTCGGCGGCCGTAGCCTGGCCGAGCACGCCCGGGCGGTGGGCACGCCACTGGCAGCGGGCGATCTGGCCGGCGCGCGCCAGCGCCTGTCGTGGATCGTGTCGCGGGACACCGCAGAGCTCGACGAAGCCGGCGTCGCCAAGGCCACCGTCGAGTCGGTGCTCGAAAACGGCAACGACGCGATCTTCGGCGCGCTGTTCTGGTTTGCCCTGCTGGGCGGGCCGGGGGCGCTGATGTTCCGCCTCGCCAACACGCTCGACGCCATGTGGGGCTACCGCAACGAGCGCTACCTGCGCTTCGGCTGGGCTGCCGCGCGCATTGACGACGTGCTCAACTTCATCCCGGCGCGTCTCACCGCCCTCAGCTACGCGCTGCTCGGCCACACCGCCGCGGCGCTGCGCTGCTGGCGCACTCAGGCGCCCACCTGGGACAGCCCCAACGCCGGCCCGGTGATGGCCTCCGGCGCCGGTGCGCTGCACGTGAGCCTGGGCGGGCCGGCGGTATATCACGGCCACCTGGAGATCCGCCCGACCCTCGGCACCGGCGCCCCGGCTCGCGCCGCCGACATCGACAAGGCGGTGGCGCTGGTCCACAACAGCGTGTGGCTGTGGCTGATGGCCATCGCCGCGATCAATGTGCTGATCCATGCTTGAGCACGGCGGCCGCCTGCGCGTTGCCGCGCGCCGCTTCGGGATTCCGCTGGCCGACTGGGTCGATCTTTCCACGGGCATCAACCCGCGGCCTTACCCGGTGCCGCCCCTCGCGCCGGAAGTCTGGCAGCGCCTGCCCGAGACCGACGACGGCCTCGAAGCTGCCGCCGCGCGCTATTACGGCAATCCGCTGCTGCTGCCGGTAGCGGGCTCCCAGGCGGCGATCCAGGCTCTGCCCGCGTGCGTTCCCCCCGGCCGGGTGGTGACGCTGGCGCCCACCTACGCCGAGCACCCCCACGCCTGGCGTAGCCACGCCGTGCGCGCCCTGCCAGCCGATGCGATCGACGCCGCAGTGGACGCCGCCGACACGCTGCTCCTCGTCCAGCCCAACAACCCGGACGGTCAGCGCTTTGGCCGCGACCAGTTGCTCGGCTGGCACGCGCGGCTTTCGGCTCGCGGCGGCCGGTTGATCGTCGACGAAGCCTTCCTCGACGCCGAACCGGGCGACAGTCTGGTGCCGCTGGCCAACCAGCCGGGGCTGATCGTGCTGCGCTCGGTGGGCAAGTTCTTCGGCCTGGCGGGGGCGCGGGTGGGCTTTGTGTTTGCAGAAGCGGCGCTGCTCGACACCCTCGCGGAACGTCTCGGCCCATGGGCAGTCTCAGCCCCGGCCCGGGTGGTGACCACCGCCGCATTGTCGGATCTGGCGTGGCAGGATTTTGCCCGTCACCAGCTCAACACCGCCAGCCAGCGGCTGTCCGCCCTGCTGACTCGTCACGGCCTTGCCGGCGGCAGCGGGACCGCGCTTTTCCAGTGGCGCCCGCACGCTGAAGCCGAAGCGATCCACACCCGCTTGGCCGAACAAGGCATCCTGACCCGCCTGTTCGACGCCCCCGCCGGCCTGCGCTTTGGCCTGCCCGGTGCCGAAGCCGAGTGGACGCGCCTAGCCGCCGCCCTCGAACAACTGAACCTGAACTGACCCGCCAGCCTATGCGCCGCCTGATCCTCGCCCCGCTCATCGCCCTCGCCTGCGCCGCCGCGCCAGCCCGCGCCGCCATCGACATTACCGACGACCAGGGCACGTCCGTGCATCTGGACAAGCCCGCCGCCCGCATCGTCAGCCTCGCGCCCCACCTCACCGAGCTGCTCTTTGCCGCCGGCGCGGGCGACAAGATCGTCGGCGCGGTGCAGTACAGCGACTTCCCCGAAGCCGCGAAAAAGATCCCCCGCGTGGGCGGCTACACCTCGATCGACATGGAAAAGGTCGCAGCCCTCAAGCCCGATCTGGTGATCGCCTGGAAGAGCGGCAACCGCGACGCCCACCTGGGCAAGCTGCGCGCCCTGGGCATTCCGGTGTTCATCAACGAGCCGCGCAAGATCGACGACGTGGCGAAGAGCCTCGCCCAGATCGGCAAGCTCGCCGGCACCGAAGCCGCCGGCGGCGCCGCCGCCGAGGCTTTCCGCAAGCGCCACGCGGCGCTGGCCGCCCGCTACTCGTCGCGGCCGCCGGTGCGCGTCTTTTACGAGGCCTGGAACCGCCCGCTGATGACGGTGAACGGCGAACACCTGATCGCCGACGTGATCCGCCTGTGCGGTGGCGACAACGTCTTCGCCAAGCTGCCGATGCTGGCCCCGACCATCGACGTGGAGGCCGTGCTGGCCGCCTCGCCCGAGGCCATCGTCGCCAGCGGCATGGGCGAGGCCCGCCCGGAATGGCTGGACGACTGGCGCCAATGGACCAAACTGCCGGCCGTGGCAAAGGGCAACCTGTTCTACATCCCGCCCGACCGCATCCAGCGCCACACCCCGCGCATCCTCGACGGCGCCGAACGGCTTTGCGGCCAGCTCGAAGAAGCCCGCGCGCGGCGATGAGCCGCGTCCGCCCCGCCGCACTGGCGTTCGCGCTGGCAGGCGCCAGCCTCGGCGCAGGCGCAGCCGACAGCGGGCCGCTGCCGGGCGAGATCATCACCCGCATCGGGCAGGTTGCCGCCATCCCCGCCGACCAGCGCAAGGTGCCGGGCTTTGCCGGCGCCTGGCGGCCCGCCGCGGCCCAGGACAAGGTCGTCGAGCGCATCACGGCCCTCGCCGCCCGCGCCACGCCGGCCTGCCGCGAGATCCATGTGACCGCCACGATCCAGGCCGCACCCGATCTGATCGAAACCCGCCCGACGCGGGTCCATCACGCGCTGGAAAGATGGACGGTCGATGTCTGCGGCAAGCCCCGCGACTACGACGTGTGGTACCGCTACGAACGCAACGCCTCGCGGCTGACCGTCACCGAGAGCACCAACGACGACTTCCAGGCCGAGCTCGACCCACCCCTGCGCCGCCTGCGCGAGCTGGCCGCCCTGCGCCGCGCCGACGAGGTCGCGGGCAAGGTGCGCTGGCTCAACCTGCCGCTGCCACCCGACACCGTGCCCGCCACCACCCAGGCCGCCCCTGCCGGCAAACCCGGCCCGTGGAGCGCCGATTTCGTGCCCCTGGGCGAATCGATCCGCGAATGGACCCAGCTGGTGACGGTGCAGGGCCTGCCACGCATCGCCGGCAGCGGCCAGGCCCGGGCGCTGCTCGAGGGCATGCAGGCCGCCCGTACGCGTGCCTGCGACGTGCCGCCCGGCCCGGTCGTCCCCATGGAGGCCGGCGACAAGGCCGAGGGCGAAACCCTCAAGACCGTGCTCATCTGCCCCCAGGTGCCAGGCACCAACTTTGCCGAGCGCGCCTGGCGCCTGCCCGCCGGTGATGCCGACAAGGTCCGCGCGGAAAGCCGCGAGGCCCAGGCCACCGCCGACGCCTTCATCGACAAGGTGCGGCTGTGCAACCCCGCCGCCGACACCCGTGCCTGCCCGGCGCCCTTTCCCCGCTGAATCCTACTGACGCAACCATGGCCCGCCTCCCCGAACGCATCGTCTGCCTGTCCACCGAAACCGTCGAAGCCCTGTACCTGCTGGGCGCCGAAGACCGCATCGTCGGCATCTCCGGCTTCACCACCCACCCGCCGCGGGCGCGCAAGGAAAAGCCCAAGGTGAGCGGCTTCAGCAGTGCCAAGGTGGAGCGCATCCTGGCCGTCGAGCCGGATCTGGTGCTGGCGTTCTCGGATCTGCAGGGCGACATCGCCCGCGACCTGATCAAGGCCGGCGTGGCGGTGTATGTCTTCAACCACCGCAGCGTGGAGGGCATCCTGGCAATGGTCGAGACGCTGGGCCGGCTGGTCGGGCAGGAGGCCGCCGCGCTGGAGCTGGTGGCCGATCTGGAACGCACCATCGCCACCGCCCGGGCGCAAGGGGAGGCCCGCGCAGCCCGGCTCGGGCGCCGGCCTCGGGTCTACTTTGAAGAATGGAACGAACCGCTGATCACCGGCATCCGCTGGGTGTCGGAGCTGATCGACATCGCTGGCGGCGAAGACTGTTTTGGCGAGCTGTCGATCCATCATTCAGCCAAGGAACGCATCCTCGCCGACCCGGCGGTGGTCATCCCCCGCGCACCGGACATCATCATCGGATCATGGTGCGGCAAGCACTTCCAGCCCACTCACGTCACCAGCCGGCCGGGCTGGGATGCCATCCCCGCCGTGCGCGACGGGCGTGTCTTCGAGATCAAGTCCGCCACCCTGCTGGCCCCGGGCGTCGCCGCCATCCGCGAAGGCCTGCCGGCCATCGGACGCTGCCTCGACAGCCTGCTGTAAGCCCGCAGCCTAGCTGCGCCGCACGCCCACGACCTTCTGGTAAAGCCCGCCGAAGAAGGTTTCCTTGCGCCACTCGAACTCGGCCGTCTCGGGCACGAGGGTTTCGATGGATTCGGCCAACAACGAATTGGCAAACGGCTCCAGGTAGCGGAACACCATCGCCATCACCGGTCGCAGCGGATGCCACCAACGCGGCTGGTGATAATCCACGAAGACGATCTTGCCACCCGGCTCCACGGCCTCAAGCAGGTTGGAGACGATGGCCCGCCGCACCGGCGCGGGCACCTCGTGGAGCAGGAAGAAACAGCACACCGCGTCGAAACCCACACCCAGCGGCTCGGTCAGATCGGCCACCTGCGCCCGGGCGTTGGGCCAGCCCCCCAGCTTGCGCCGGGTGTTGGCCACCTGGATCGGCGCCACATCCACCACGTTGAGCTGACCATCCCGCCCAAGCCGGCGCGCCATCCGCACCGAAAAATCCCCATACACCGCCGCCGCCTGCAACACCCGCTGGCCCGGCGAAAACTCGGCCACCGCAGAATCCATCAATCGACCGGCATTCCCCCAGAGGATGGTGGACACCACCACCGACTGATCCAGCCATCGCACCGATCGTCGATCGAGATAGGCCCAAGTGTAGGTGTCGCGGAGGTAGGCGGGAACGGGAGACGACGATGGATTGGGCATCAATCAGGAAAGTCGGACGACATCTGTCATCCGTCAGAAGCGCTCTGGGAGCAAACAGTGAGACGATACCAGCAAGTTGGGGGGTGGGGTATCGGCGTAATCGCTGCACGACAGGATCGACCTCCACCGCCATGCGCGCACGGCATCAGCCAGCGGAAGTACGGTCAGAGTAAGGTGATTGCGCTGCACCACGCGACGCCTTAAAAAAACGTATGAGCAGAACAAGCAATCGATCAACCACCAGCGGCGGAGGGACAAGCTGACCTGTTTCTTGCATCGATCTACGCAACACGCCAACAGCACGGCCGCTGTAACTTTGACCAACCTTCGCTGATCGAGCATTGGCGACAGCATCCCGTCAGTCGATGACGGCTCGTGGGCGTCATCCTCGCCAGGGCTTAAATCGAGAATTTCAGTGGTGGCCGCGACATGTTGATCGCTGGTTACGCCTCACCGCGCCATCTAGCTCTGGCGCTCGTCCAAAAGCAGAAGGGGCAATCCTTTCGGACTGCCCCTTTTACTTTTACCACTGCTCGTTGCTATCAGTGACCGCGCTTCTTCAGGCGGTTGATCGCAGCGATTTGCGCCAGTGCAGACGCCAGTTCGGATTGAGCCTTTGCATACTCGAGGGCGGAACCCTGATTCTGCAGCGCCTCCTCCGCAAGCCGCTTGGCATCGAGCGCCTTCGCTTCGTCGAGATCCTTACCGCGGATGGCGGTGTCCGCCAGCACGGTAACCAGATTCGGCTGAACTTCTAGCAGCCCACCGGCCACGAAAATCAGTTCCTCTTCCGGCTGGTTCTGAACCTTGACGCGCACGGCACCCGGCTTGACGCGGGTCATCAGCGGCATGTGGCCCGGCAGAATACCCAGCTCACCGGATTCACCCGGAAGAGCCACGAATTCGGCCAGACCGGAGAAGATCAACTCCTCCGCGCTGACGATGTCGACATGAATGGTCATTGCCACAGCTTTATCCTCCTCAAACCGGCGGAGCCGTCAGGCGCCGCCGGGCGATGGTCGCATTGATCAGAGGGTCTTCGCTTTTTCGAAGACTTCTTCGATCGGGCCGACCATGTAGAAGGCCTGCTCGGGCAGGTGATCCACTTCACCGCTGAGAATCGTCTTGAAGCCCTTGATCGTTTCCTTCAGGGGAACGTA
>JAKLLO010000311.1 GCA_023150095.1 Zoogloea sp.
AGGCGGCGTAGAACTCGCGGTAGGAGATCGGCGGCAGCAGCACGAACACGATGTTGCCGGTGATCTTGCTCTGGATGAGGGACGAGGAGCTGTTGGCGAAGGCGTTCTGCAGCACCGTCATCATCACCAGCCCCGGCACCAGGAAAGCCGTGTAGCTGACGCCCGGGAAGGGCTGGACGTGATCTTCCAGCACATGCCCGAAGATCAGCAGGTAGAGCACCGCGGTGAGCACTGGCGACAGGACGGTCTGGAAACCGACCTTCCAGAAGCGCAGGCACTCTTTGTAGAGCAGGGTCTTGAAACCTTCCATGGGGATCGTCGGCTCGGGTTCTAGTTCTGGTTCATGATGCCGACGAAGACCTGCTCCATGTCGGGCTTGCCGAGGGCCATGTCGATGATGCTGCCGCCCGCCGAGCGGACGCCGTCGAGCAGGCCCGCAACTTCGTCGAAGCTGTCGAAGCCGAATGCAAGTTCGGCGCCTTCGGCCCGGGCGACCCGCGCCGCCAGCGGCGCCGGCAGCACGATGGGCGCGGCGAGGCTGAGGGTGAGGGTGTGGCTGGCGAAGCGCTGCAGGAGGTTGGCGGTGGTGTCGAGGGCGACGATGCGGCCGGTCTTGAGCATCGCGATGCGGCCGCACAGGGTTTCGGCTTCTTCGAGGTAATGGGTGGTCAGCACGATGGTGTGACCGTCCTCGTTGAGCTTGCGGATGAACTGCCACAGGCCCTGGCGCAGCTCCACGTCGACGCCGGCGGTAGGCTCGTCGAGCACGATCACCGGCGGGCGATGGACCAGCGCCTGGGCCACCAGGGCGCGCCGCTTCATGCCGCCCGAAAGCATGCGCATGTTGGCGTTGGCCTTGGGGGTGAGGTCGAGGTGATGCAGGATCTCGTCGATCCAGTCGTCGTTGTGCTTGAGGCCGAAGTAGCCCGACTGGATGCGCAGCATCTCGCGCACCGAGAAGAACGGGTCGAAGACGAGTTCCTGCGGCACCACGCCGAGGGCCATGCGGGCGGCGCGGTAGTCGCGCACCACGTCGTGGCCCATCACTTCGAGGGTGCCGGCATCGGGCCGGCCCAGGCCCGCGAGACAGGAAATCAGGGTGGTCTTGCCCGCGCCGTTGGGCCCCAGCAGGCCGAAGAATTCGCCCTGGCCGATTTCCAGGTCGACGCCGGCGAGCGCCTGCAGGGAACGAAAACGCTTGGTGACGCCGGCAATGCGGATCGCAGGGCTCATGGGAAAAACCGGGGAAGGCGCTCAGCGCCCGAGAGGCAGAATGGTATCGACGTCGTAGAGCGACGCCAAGCTCACCAGCGCAGCGGGGGCGCCGGAGATGGAGAACTGCCGGCCGGCACCGCGGGCAACCCGCGTCCAACTGAGGAGCAGGGCCAGCGCGGCGGAATCCACGTGGGTGACGGCGGTCAGGTCGACGACCCGGTCGGTGGACGCAACGAGCGGGCGCCCCGCCTCGGCCAGTGGCGCGACGGTGGCAAGGGTGAGCGGGCCTTCGAGCGCCAGCCGGGCGCCGTCTTCGCGGATCATTTCTTGGAGGCGACGGTGGTGTCGAGCTGCTTGTTCTTGTCCTTGAGGGACTTGATCAGGCCGTCGATGCCGCCGGCGCGCACTTCCTGGCCGAAGCTGTCGCGGTAGTTGGTGACGAGGCTGACGCCGGCCACCATCACGTCGTAGACCTTCCAGCTGTCGCCCTGCCTGTCGAGGTTGTAGTCGATCTGCACCGGCTTGGCGCCGGGCTGACGGACTTCGGTGCGCACCAGCACGTCGGTGTCTTCGGGCTTGGCCTTGAGGGGCTTGAAGTCGATCTGCTGGTTGCGGTACTGGGTGAGCGCGT
>JAKLLO010000089.1 GCA_023150095.1 Zoogloea sp.
ATGAGGCGGATCGCCTCCTGGCCGACCTGGTAGATCAGGAAGCGATCGCAGGAGCCGAAGTGGCCGTCCAGGTTCTCGCCCCGGTTGGCGGCCACGGCGACGCGGATCGAGCCGGGCATGTCGCCGTCGGTGTAGGCCTCGACCACCGGGAAGTCGGCGTGCTCGACGCCCTGGCCCCACAGCAGGCGGATCGCGTCCTTGAGCGTCTCGTTGTCGACGCCCACGTGGCAGCCCTGTTCGGCAAAGTCGCCGGCCAGGATGGCGCGCAGATCCTCGACGGTGAGCTTGGCGAGCTTGGCTTCGGTGAGCGGGGGCTCGAGCTTTTCCAGCAGGGCGCCGACGAGGGCCTTGACGTCGAGGCCGTCAAGGGCGCGGGCAGCCAGCGCGATGCGCAGGGCGGCTTCCCGGGATGCAATAGGCGAGGCGGACATGATGGGCTCCAGGATCCAGGACGGGTCTTCAGTGGAGCGCCGGGCATCCCGCGAAGGGGCGACCGGCGCTCGGCTCAAGGCTCGTGCCTACGCGGCGCGAACCTCAGGCCGGGCTGATGCAGCCGGACGGGCAGACATCGACGCACAGGGGTGAGTCGTTGTGGCCGTCGCATTCGGTGCAGGTGGCGGCGTCGATCTTGTAGAAGACCTTGCCGGAACTGATCGACTTGGTGGGACACACCGGCTTGCAGTCGCCGCAGGCGGTGCACATGTCGGGATCGATCTTCATTGCCATGATGATTCTCCTTCAGTCTTCAGCCGCGCCAAGGCGCTTGGCGCGCAGGGAAATGGGCAGACGGGGGGGCTTCGCGATCGGGTCGATGTAGTAGGAGCCGCCGTTGTCCAGTTTCAGCTCGCCACCCCATTTTTCCGGGGTGTCGAACTCGATGGACTCGATGGAGGCTTCCAGGTCGCGCTTCGGAAGGTAGAAGGTCAAGCCACCGCTTTCGGCCTGCCGGATCATGATGTTGGCCATGTAACTCTCCTGCGGACCGGCGGGCGCGGTGAGCTGCTCCCGCCGGTAGTCCGGATCAGCGCACCAGGTCGAAGTTGTAGTCGGTGGTGCCCATGCCGATGGTTTCCTTGTCGAGCTGCTCAAGGACCGCGTTCGTCAGTTGGGTGACCACGGACATCATCCCTTCGTAGCCGAGGGTGGTGGCGCGGTGCATGTGGTGACGGTCGAAGATCGGGAAGCCGATGCGGATCAGCGGAACTTCGAACTCTTCACCCTTGTAGCGGGTGTCGCGCTGGATGTACTTGCCGTAGGAGTTGCCGATCAGGAAGTCCGGCTTGTCGGTGAAGCACAGGCTGCGCATGTGCCACAGGTCGTTGCCGACATACACCTTGCCATTCACGCCGAAGGGGCTGGAGGCCAGCAGCTTCTCGACCTGCTTGCCCCAGCGCTTGTTGGCGTTGTGGGACAGGATGTGGGTCGGTTCGGCGCCCACTTCCAGCAGGATCTTGACCATGCCCATCACGAAGTCCGGGTCACCGTAGAGGGCGAACTTCTTGCCGTGCAGCCAGGCGTGGCTGTCGGAGACGAGGTCCATGCAGCGGCCGCGCTCGAGCTCCAGGGAGGCGGGGATCGGCTTGCCGGTGACTTCCGAGACCTTCATCAGGAACTCGTCGGTCCATTCCACGCCCATCGGGATGTTGAGCTTCGGAATGTCGTGCTTCCAGGTGTTCTCGACGAACTTCTTGGTCTTTTCCAGCTGGGCCGGCTGCAGCAGCAGGGTGGTGATGCCGTTCGGGGCGTCGCGGACTTCGTCCATCGTGGTGCCGCCGGAGTACATGCGGAATTCGCCGTCGGCCGGGGTATCGAAGACTTCGCTCGGGTCGGAGAGCATCGTGTATTCGACGCCCATCTCGGTGAGCATGCGCTTCACGACACGGTAGTTGCCCAGGTAGGTTTCGAAGCCCGGCACGATGTTGACCTTGCCGTTGCTGCCGACGACCTTGCCTTCCATGCTGTTGAGCGTGAAGTAGCGCAGGATGCCTTCTTCCATGTTGTCCCAGCCGGTGGTGTGCGAGCCGACGAAGGACGGGGTGTGGGCGAAGGGAACCGGGTAGTCCTGGGGAATGTGGCCGGCCTTCTTCGAGTTGTTGATGAAGGCGTTCAGGTCGTCACCGATGACTTCGGCCATGCAGGTGGTGGAGACGGCGATCATGTCCGGCTTGTAGATGGCCTTGGCGTTTTCCAGGCCGTCGAACATGTTCTTCTGGCCGCCGAACACAGCTGCGTCTTCCGTCATGGAGTCCGACACGCAGGAGCACGGTTCCTTGAAGTGGCGGTTGAAGTAGGTGCGGAAGTAGGCCACGCAGCCTTGCGAGCCATGCACGTAGGGCAGGGTCTTGTGGAAGCCGGAGGCACACAGCACGGCACCCAGCGGCTGGCAGGCCTTGGCCGGATCGACGGTCAGGGCTTCGCGCTTGAAGTTGAGGTCCTGGTACTCCTGGGTGGTCGTCCACATGAAGGTTTCGAACACCTTGTCGGGGGCGTGACCTTCCTCGAACTTCTGGCGCTTTTCGGCGAGGTTCTTCTTGTAGTCATCGTCCCGGAAGAGGGGGTAGCAGGGCTTGATGTTGTCTGCGGTTTGCATTTGCATTCTCCTTGCCTGGCCCGCACATCCGCGGGTCCCGGCGCAAGCTTGAGAGGGGGTTGGGGCCGGCCGGCCGGGGTCGGGTGAAGGACTTTTCGTCCGCAATCACCCGCCGCCGGGCGGCCTTTCCCGGGTTCCTGGAAACTCAGGCGGCCTTTTTCTCGGCTTCGGCCTCGACCTTCTTCCACGGGGGCGTCAGGTTCTTGAAGGTCGGGTTGGACAGGGCGATGTCCATGTCGCGAGCGAAGATCGCGAAACCGTCGTAGCCGTGATACGGGCCGGAGTAGTCCCAGGAGTGCATCTGGCGCAGCGGGATGCCCATCTTCTGGAAGATGTACTTTTCCTTGATGCCCGAGCCGACCATGTCGGGCTTCAGGCGCTTGACGAACTCTTCGAGCTCGAAGCCGGTGACGTCGTCGTAGAGCAGGGTGGCGTCGCCCATCTCCTTGATCGTGCGGTCGTAGTCGTCGTTGTGGGCGAATTCGTAGCCGGTACCGATGACTTCCATGCCGAGGTCTTCGTAGGCGCCGATCACGTGGCGCGGACGCAGGCCGCCGACGTAGAGCATCACCTTCTTGCCCTGCAGGCGCGGTTTGTACTTGGCGATGATCTCGTCCATCATCGGCTGGTAGCGGGCGATGACGGCTTCGGTCTTTTCCTTGATGGAATCGTCGAAGAAGGCCGCGATCTTGCGCAGGGACTCGATGATCTTGGTCGGGCCGAAGAAGTTGTATTCCAGGTAAGGAATGCCGTACTTCTCTTCCATGTGCCGGCTGATGTAGTTCATCGAGCGGTAGCAGTGGAGCAGGTTCAGCTTGACCTTCGGGGTGTTCATCATCTCGGCCAGGGTGCCGTCGCCGGACCACTGGGCCACGACGCGCAGGCCCATCTCCTCGAGGAGGATGCGGGTCGCCCAGGCGTCACCGCCGATGTTGTAGTCGCCGATGATGGCCACGTCGTAGGGCGTGCCTTCGTATGCAGCGCCGTCACGCTTGTCGAGGACCCAGTCACGGATCGCGTCGTTGGCGATGTGGTGGCCGAGGGATTGGGAAACGCCGCGGAAGCCTTCGCAGCGCACCGGAACCACGGGCTTCTCGATGACGGCAGCCGCCTTCTTCGAGACCGACTCGATGTCGTCGCCGATCAGGCCGATCGGGCACTCGGACTGGACCGAGATGCCGCGGTGCAGCGGGAAGAGCTGTTCGATCTCCTCGATCAGCTTGGCGAGCTTCTTGTCGCCGCCGAAGACGATGTCCTTCTCCTGGAAGTCGGAGGTGAAGTTCATCGTGCCGAAGGAATCAACACCGGTGGTGCCGACGTAGTAGTTGCGGCGACCGGCGCGGGAGTACTGACCGCAGCCGACGGGGCCGTGGGAGATGTGGATCATGTCCTTGATCGGACCCCACACCACACCCTTGGAACCGGCGTAGGCACAGCCGCGGATGGTCATCACGCCGGGCAGGGACTTGCGGTTCGAGGTGATGCACTTCTTGGACTGCTCGATGGTCTGGTCGTTGACCGCGAGGTGCTTCTTGCGGTCCTTCTGGGCTTTTTCCGGATAAACCTCAAGCACCTCGGCGATGAGGGCATCGGTTTCTTCGCGAGACAGAGTCGTCATTTTTTCCTCCTGACGCCGCCACCAATCTGTAGCCGACGTACTGGTTGAAGTGGGCGGGCGCCGGAGCACCCGCCGGTCTTGCGATGCTTAGGCGGCGGCAGCGGCGTCGGCGGCCAGCTCGGCAGCGGTCTTGCCGACGATCGACTCGTCTTCCGCTTCCATGATGCCGAACTCCATCAGCAGGTCTTCCAGCTCTTCCATCTCGATCGGGGTCGGGATGACGAAGTTGGTGTTGTTGTTGATCTTCATCGCCAGCTGACGGTATTCGTCGGCCTGCTTGTGCTTCGGGTCGTATTCGATGACGGTCATACGACGGATCTCGGCGTGCTGCACGGCGTTGTCACGGGGCACGAAGTGGATCATGGTGGTGCCGAGGCGGGCGGCCAGGGCCATGATCAGTTCGTCTTCGCGGTCGGTGTTGCGGCTGTTGCAGATCAGGCCGGCCAGACGCACGCCACCGGAGTTGGCGTACTTCACGATGCCCTTGGAGATGTTGTTGGCCGCGTACATGGCCATCATCTCGCCGGAGCAGACGATGTAGATTTCCTGAGCCTTGTTCTCGCGGATCGGCATGGCGAAGCCGCCGCAGACCACGTCGCCCAGCACGTCGTAGAACACGAAGTCGAGGTCTTCGTCGTAGGCGCCTTCTTCTTCAAGGAAGTTGATGGCGGTGATGACGCCGCGGCCAGCGCAGCCGACGCCGGGTTCCGGGCCACCGGACTCAACGCACTTGACGCCGCCAAAACCGACGGACAGGACGTCTTCGAGCTCGAGATCCTCGACGGAACCGGCTTCGGCAGCCAGGTGCATCACGGTGGTCTGGGCCTTGCTGTGCAGGATCAGACGGGTGGAGTCAGCCTTCGGGTCGCAGCCGACGATCATCACCTTCTTGCCGGATTCGGCCAGCGCGGCGACGAGGTTCTGGGTGGTGGTGGACTTGCCGATCCCGCCCTTGCCGTAGATGGCGCATTGACGCAGTTTTGCCATGGTGTAATCTCCTTGATCTGTCAGTCGATTTGAAAATGAAGCAGTGAGAGTCGCACCTCCACTTCAGCATGTTGCGTGCCAGGTCGGCTGACAGAACCCAAGTGTTTGATACATCAATAGAAAGTCAAAAAGGCCCGGTTGTGGGTGGACTGTACGGATGCGACAAATCCCCCATGGCTTGTAGGGGTGATGACAAGGCGACACTCCCCCGCGACGCCCGCCTCCCGATCAACCGCTGCAACCTCCCGGCGGTCATCCTCGGCAGCCTCGCCTACCAGCGCCACCCGGCGCCGCTGCTCCTCGACGGCATCGCCGAACTCCACCGGGATCTCTTCCGGCGCCTCGAAGCGGCGTCGGATGCCGATCGTCCGGACGTCTTCCGCGACTACATGACGGTGCGCTTCCGGCTCGAATGGCCGGAGGAGGTGGGCCTCACCGGGCGCAACCAGGCGCGGGCCAAGGCCAACTACATCAAGGTGATCCGGGGCTGGAGCTTCGATTCGGACAGCGGGGAAGGGGCCGTGCTGAAGGGCTGGGTCGAATCCCGTTTCGGGCTCACGCCGCGCTACCACCGGGAAGCCCTGCGCGACCCGGCGGGCGACGCCTACCGGCGCTACACAGAGATGCGCGCCCAGGGCCTGTACGGCACCAACGCCCTCGAGGCCCAGCTCGACCTGCTGTACACGTATTGCCAGTTCGAGCTGGCGCGGCGCCACGGCGCGAGCCGCCACGTCACCCTGTACCGGGGCGTCAACCGGCTGGCCGACCATGAAGTGCTGGAAAAAGGCGCCGGCGGCGAGCACGTGGTGCTGCTCAACAACCTCAACTCATTTACCTGCAGCCGCGACCGGGCCTGCGAGTTCGGCGACTACATCCTTGCGGTGGAGGTGCCGCTCACCAAGGTGCTGTTCTACTGCGGCCTGCTGCCCGGCGCGCTGCAGGGCGAGGACGAATTCCTGGTGATCGGCGGCGTGTCGTCGGTGCTGCTGTCCACCTTCTAGTGGTCGGCTCGCGGCTGCCGTTCACTCAGCAGCACCAGCTCGCCGATGCCATACAGAAAGGGAAACGGAAACGCCGGCAGCGAATAGCCGATGCAGGTGTCGCCGCTGCAGCTGCCCAACACGTTGATGTTGAGGAAGGCCCACAAGAGCCCCAGCCAGAACGGAAAAGCCCAGTAGAACAAGCGCGCCGCCTTGCGCCGTCCCGCATCCGACACCCCGAGCCGGCGGCCCAGCGAGCCCCGTAGCGCCTGCACCACCCGGATCGGCTCGGCCACGCAGCCCACGAAGAGCGCGAGGGTGATGACGAGCCCGATGGCGTGGAAGTCGGGGATGAAGGGCATGGTGGCGGCGTGGGCTTGGCGACGACGGCGATGATCTCCGCCCGGTGGCTGGCTGTCAAAGCGGGCTACGCCGGGTGGCGGCGACAGCCGACAAAGCCGCCTGTCGCAAAGTCGACAATGGCGTTTTTCGGCGGATCGAAAGCCCTGCCGATGCTGGGTGTGCGAGCGGGCGTGGAAATTGCTGTGAGGGGTTCGTATCCCACTTGCGAGCCCAACCATGACACCCGAACTCCGCGCCAAGCTGATCGCCGGCATCACCGACGGCAGCATCGTTCCCTACCTCGGCCCCGGCGTGCTGGCCGACGTGAAGAATGCCGCCACCGGCGCCCCCATCCCCGCCGACAGCGACTCGCTGATCTACGCCATGAACGACGGCAAGCCCATGGCGCCCAAGCTCATGTACGAGTTTCCCCGTGCGGCGATGAACATCGAGCTCAAGCGCGGCCGCACCACGGTCACCAAGTTCCTCACCCGCACCTATGGCGAGACGGCCTGGACCCGCGGCGCCTTCCACGACTGGCTGAAGGACATCGCCCCGCCCTACGTCATCGACATCAACCGCGACACCCAGCTGCAGGACTCCTACGCCGACGCGCCCCACACCCTGATCGTCGGCATCGCCCGCATCGGCGGCACCGACTACCGCTACAAGCTCTACCGCTGGGACGGCCAGGTCTACAGCAAGGTCGAATCCATCGACACCCGGCTGCCGGTGCTCTTCAAGCCCATGGGCACGCCGCGCCCCGAGCCGGTGTACATCGCCTCGGATGCCGACTACGTGGATTTCATCACCGAGCTGATGGGCGGCTTCTCGATCCCGCCCGAGATCAAGCAGCTGCGCCAGGGCAAGCAATACCTGCTGATGGGCATGCGCCTCAACCGCGACACCGAGCGCATGGTGATGGCCGACATGATCTTCTCGGCCGCCAAGCCGGCGGGCTGGGTCTTCATCGCCGAGCCCACCGCCAAGGAGCGCCGCTTCTGTGCCCGCATCGGCCTCGAGATCATCGAGGCTGACGTCTTCGAATTCATCGGCGCCGCCCAGCCCGCCTGAGCGCCGCCCCGCGAACCCCATCCGCACCCCATTTCAAACCATCCGGAGAATTCCGCCATGTTGCTCGACCGTTACGAACCCTACTTCTTCAATTCCAACTTCAAGGAAGCCGCCAGCAAGGCCGGCTGGGTCGCCTACCGCGGCGAGCTGGTGCTGGTGGAAGGCGAAGTGGCCGATGCCCAGGGCCGCCGCAAGCCGCCCCACGAGCTGCTGCGCCAGGCCGCCGTGCTGGCCGAAGGCGACGAGCTGCGCTTCATCTCCGGCCACATGGACGAGCTCGCGCACTTTGCGCCCTTCCTCGAAAAGTACGGCCCGGATCTCAAGCCCGGCGCCATCGCGGTGATCTTCGTGGTCAACATCGACAAGCCCTTCACCGCGCTGGTGGGCGACGTGCCGGTGGTGTTCATCCCGCTGGTGCAGGGCATGGCCTGGAACGAGCTGATCGACTTGGTCGCCCTCGAAAAGAGCGACTTCAAGGGGCAGAGCTCTGCCGACAAGGTGGTGACGCTTTACCAGGCGCTGAAGGGCCACACCTTCAAGTACCCGCAATCCACGGTGGAAGAGGCGCTCAAGAGCACCAACAACGCCAAGCGCGAGACCCACGGGGCGGTCTGATGCCCTGGGCCGAAAGGCATGAACTGGGGGTGGCCGAGATGGACGCCACCCACCGGGAATTCCTCGACATGGCCGAGGCCCTGCAGGCGGCGTCGGACGCCGACTTTCCGGCGCTCTTCGCCCGCCTGCAGGTGCACACCCGGCAGCACTTCGAGAACGAGGAGCGGCTGATGAAAGCCAGCCGCTTCCCGGCCATCGGCGAGCACAACAGCGAACACCTGCGGGTGCTGGGCGAACTCGCCCACTTCGCCCGCGGCGTGGCCGCCGGCCGGCTGGGCCTGGCCCGGCAGTACGTGAAGGGCCTGCCCGGGTGGTTCGACACCCATCTGGCCACGATGGATGCCGCGCTGGCCGGGTGCATCAAACGCGCTCAGGGTTGAGGCGGTCTGCGGCCGCGGAGGTGCCGGGGCCGGGTGTCGGGTTACGCTGCGCCAGCCCGACCTGCGCGGAGCGCCACGGCGGGTTTGGCGGTACCAAACGGCGAGTTCACCGCGCCAGATGAACTTTGGCCGCAACAAACAGCATCTTGCTCACGACGAACGTACTTCCGTGCCGCCGAACACAGTTTGGCGGCGGCGAACGACGTTCGTCGGGCCCGGGATTGCGTTTTGCGGCGGCGAACGACGTTTGGCGTCACCAAACACACTTCGGCGCCGCAGAACAGGCTTCGCCGGCGCCAAACAGACTTCCGAGGCAAGAAATCGCGTTGATCCGGTTGGCGCAGCATCACCTGAGCCGCCAAGCCCACCACGTCATTGCAGAGGATCGCCGAGCCATAGCGTTGGAGGCGTTCGCGCCGCGCAGGCCGACAGGGCCCGCCCCGATCCGCCGCTCAGCCCTGTTTCATCAGCGCCAGGGCCTGCAGCTCCACCGTCTCCCGCACCCCCGCATCCAGCGCCTTGCGCCAGCGGGCGGGGATCGCCTCGGGCCCGTAGCAGGCGCCGGCCAGCATGCCGGCGATGGCGCCGGTGGTGTCGGCGTCGCCGCCGCGATTGACGATGTCCACCAGGCAGGCCTCGAAGCCGTGGGTGGCAAACAGCGCCTGGAACACCGCCTGCAGGGTTTCCACCACGTAGCCGCTCGGGTTGTCCCGGCGCTTGCCCTGCCAGGCGAACACCGGGTGCCGGGCGGCGAGCGCGTCGGCGTGCTGGCACGCGGCATCGAGCCCGTTGCCGGCGAGGAAGTCGTGGACCATCGCCACCAGGGTTTCGCAGGCGGCGTCGGACAGCAGGTTGTGGTGGGTGACGTGGCCCTGGGCCCGGCAGGCCGCGGCGACCACGTCGGGCGGCTGGCCGAAGGTGGCCAGCGCCACCGGCAGCACGCGCATCGCCGCGCCGTTGCCGGCGTCGTGCTCGGAGGGCGGCGCCTCGGGGTTGCCGGTCTTGCGGTAGGTGATGAGGTTGCGCCGCACGGTGTTGCCGATATCCACCGGCTTGCCGCGCATCCAGGCGTCGAAGGCGTCGGCGGCGGCGCGGGCGTCCACCCGGCCGGCGGCCAGGATCGCCTCGCCTAGGGCCAGGGACATGGTGGTGTCGTCGGTGACCTGCCCGGCCTTGAGGCGCAGCCAGCCGCCGCCGCTGATGTCCTGGTGCACGCCGTGCTGGTGCAGGATCTCGCGGGGGGTGAGGAACTCGACGGTGGCGCCGAGGGCGTCGCCGATGGCGAGCCCCAGGTAGGCCGCGACGGCCCGGCTGTCAGGCGTGGTGGCCGATGGGGCCGGCGCGGCTGGCGGCGGGCTTACTGCTCGGGTCCAAAGCACTTGGCGTAGTCCTTGCACACGCCGCACGAGGGGGCGGGGCACACGTAGATGCCTTCGGCGGCACAGAACTGCCGGTAGAGGAACTTCTTCCACTTCATGTCGCCGGTGTTGGCGGCGGCAAGGGTGGGGAAGTTCACCATCATCAGGCGGGAGAGTTCGTCCCGGCTGGCGAGGCCGAGGTCCTGCCACAGGTGGTCGGCGCCGGTGCAGGCGGTGGCGATGATGTCGGCCACCCACAGCTCGGAGGCGTGCTGCCCGGCCCGGTGATCGGCGAGCAGCTTTTGCAGGTCGCTCCACTCGGGCACCTTTTCGGTGGTGCGCGGGAAGGGCTGCATGGCCAGCCCGGTGAAGTATTCGGTGATCAGCTGGCGGCAGGTGCGCTCGCCAAGGCCGAGGTCCGGGGGCAGGCAGCCTTCGCCGAGGCGCTGTCCGGCCAGCAGGCTGGCCAGCAGCGGCCGGCTCGGATCGAAGCGTGCGTGGTCTTGGCAGGGCATGGCCAGCAGGCCGGCGACGGCCAGGGCGTGATGCGCATTGCGGTCCAGAACGTTCATGGCAGCCTCCCCCGGGGTGGGACTTACTTGCTCGGATACTCGACCAGGATGTCCTCGTCGCGGATGATCATCTGGCAGGCCAGACGCCATTGGGTCGGAGGAATGTCATCCACGTACATCTGCTCGACCTGGGCCTTGGTGATGTGGCCCAGTTCGGTTAGGGCGGCGACTTCGCGCACGTTGAGCGGGCCGCCCATCGGACGACGCTTGCCATCGACGGACGAGACCTTCACGAGGCAGGTGCCG
Organism: Zoogloea sp.; assembly: GCA_023150095.1. Classification (GTDB taxonomy): domain Bacteria; phylum Pseudomonadota; class Gammaproteobacteria; order Burkholderiales; family Rhodocyclaceae; genus Zoogloea. Next base: position 10,763 of record JAKLLO010000089.1, read on the forward strand.
CAGTTGCCTTCCTGGCAGCCGAAGTCGATGGGGATGTGGTGTTCCTTGGCAAGGGCGAGGATGGTCTGGGTGTGGCTACCGGCCACGGCATAGACCGTCTTGTCCTTGTGCATGGGGCTGCTGAAGGTGATCAGGGCCATTTGAAGTTCTCCTGGAATGACGGGTTCACGAATTTCTCTGTGGTTGCGGGACGTGCTTTTAGTCTTATGCGGGCTTGACGACGATTTCGCCGCCGATGATCTGGGCCTGGCAGGCCAGGCGATGGCCCCGGGGGGCGAGGTTGTCCTTGAGCACCTGGTCCTCGAGCATGCTGGGCGGGGCGAGGTTGTCGCCGCCGGAGACGATCTTGGTGAGGCAGGTGCAGCACTCGCCTTCGCGGCAGCCATAGGTGATGCCGGCGCCGACCTTCTCCGACACCTCGATGAGCCGGGTGCCGGCCGGGACGGTGACGGAGACGCCGATGTCTTCGAAGGTGACTTTGGCTTTGGGCATGGTGGGTTTTCCTGGTTGTCCTGAATGATTTAGGCGGGGGTGACCTGCAGCGCGCCGAACTCGATCTCCCGGTGCTCGACCTGGCCGGTGAGGTGGCGGGCGAGGGTCTCGCCGAGGGCGTGGCATTGCTCCAGCTCGCCGGCGTCCGGCACGAGCTTGATGCGCAGGCCTTCCACCGGCACCCGCAGCTTCAGGCCGCGCAGGCGGTCTTCGATGAGCCGCACCGCCTCGCCGCTCCAGCCGTAGCTGCCGAAGGCGGCGCCGAGCTTGCCCTTGACGTTGACGGTGGTGAGGGACGAGAGCACGTCCCAGATGGGCTTGACCGCGTCGGCGTTGATGGTCGGGCTGCCGAAGGCAAGGCCGTCGGCTTCCTCGATGAGGTCGGTGAAGATGCCGGACTCGCCACCTTCCAGGTCGTACAGCGAGACCCGCACGCCGCCGATGGATTCGGCGCCGGCAGCGAGGGATTCGGCCATCCGCCGGGTGTTGCCGTAGGCCGAGATGTAGAAGACCACCAGGGTCTTCTCGCTGCGGGCCTCGTTGAACAGGCGCGGCATGGCCAGCTCGCGGTAGCGCTGCACGTAGTCCCGCGGCATGTGGCGCAGGATGGGGCCGTGGGCCGGGGCGATCAGGCGCAGGTTGAGGGGCTCGATGAGGGCCAGCGCGTCCAGCACGTTCTCGCGGAACGGCCGCATGATGTGGGCGTAGTAGTACTCGAACGAGAAGCGGAAATCGCCCACCGCGTCGTTGTAGAGCCGGGCGTCGCAGAAGTGGCAGCCGAACACGTCGCCCGAGAACAGCATGCCTTCCTCGACGAGGTAGGTGCATTGGGTGTCGGGCCAGTGCAGGTAGGGCGTGTGCAGGAAGTGCAGGGTGCGCCCGCCCAGGTCGATGGTGTCGCCGGTGGTCACCGGGATGTATTCGGGCGGGGCTTCGCCGCTGGGCTTGAGCAGCGCCTTCAGCATCATCTGGGCGCGGCGGGAGAGGTACACCCTGGCCTGGGGCGCGCGCTTCAGCAGCTCCGGCAGGGCGCCGCTGTGGTCCGGCTCCAGGTGGTTGAGGACGATGGTGGTGATCTCGTCGTAGCGGGCGACGGATTCGAGGCGCCGGAAGAAATCGTCGGCGAAGCTCTCCTTCACCGTGTCGATCACCGCCACGCCGGTTTCGCCACGTACCACGTAGGCGTTGTAGGTGGTGCCGTTGGCGGTGCGCAGGATGATGTCGAAGTTGCGCAGATGCGGATCGAGGGCGCCCACCCAGTGGACGCCCGGGGCGAGTTCGACCGCGCCTTCAGTGATTCCCGACGCGCGCATGGTCTTCTCCGTGACCTGCGGAACCGCAGCTACCGTGGCCGGCCGTGCCATGCACGCAGGCTTCGATGTTGCCCGCCGGCAGCTCCACGCCGCGCAGGCCGATCCAGGCGTCCACGGCCGCCGCGTCGAAGCCCACCATGCGCTCCTCGCCCACCTGCATCAGCGGGCGGCGGATCAGCAGCGGGTTCTCCAGCAGCAGCGTCAGGGCCTGGCGCACGTCCAGCGCGTCCGGGTCGATGTGGCCGAGCTTGATCGCCGGGGCGCTGCGATTGAACCACTCGGGCACCGGCAGCCGGCCGAGAAAGGCGAGCAGCCCTTCGGCCGTCCATGCCTCTGCCTTCAGGCTGCGGGCGTGCACCGTGTGGCCCGCCGCGGCAAGCAGCGTCTTCTGGCGCTGGTTGCCCTGGCAGCCGGGCTTCTCGAAGAAGAGGACGTCGGCCATGTCAGGACTCCCGCAGGGCCGCCCCAAGGGAGGCCTGCGCCCCCTTGGGGGGGAGCGAGTGCAGCGAGCGTGGGGGCTGTGTCATCTCACGCCACCTCCCGGTACAACCCGTACTCCTTGAGCTTCTCGATCGGGATGCCGGTCAGCGATCCGGGCGGGTTGAGGAATTCGCCCAGCTCGTCGACGATGGCCATCTCGATGGGGCAGATCGCGGCGCACTGGGGCGTGGCGTGATCGCCGAGGCACTCGGTGCACTTCATGTCGTCGATGAGGAAGTGGGGCTTGTCGGCGTAGATCGCGTCGTTGGGGCAGACGTCCACGCAGGCCCAGCAATTGACGCAGGATTGAGTGATCTGAAGTGCCATGTCAGGGCTCCCGAAAGGCCCGCCGGAGGTGTCCCCGGCGGGCGTGACGAAGGATGTGGATGAAGTGGGCGCTCAGGCGACCTTGAGGCTGTCGGTGCTCGGGAGCAGCCGGCCGGAGGCGGCGATCTCCTTGTACACCGCCATCACCGCCTCTTCGATCGGCTCCATCGCGTGCTCGCCGTTGGGGGCGATGCCGGCCGCCTCGAGCTTGCCCCACGGTTCGAAACCGATCTTGGAGCACAGCACGACCTCGCAGCCTTCGAGCACCTTGATGTTGCGGTCGAGGAGGGAATCCGGTTCCTCGTCGCCTTCGCCGCAGCTGTCCATCCCGCCGCAGTACAGCTCGGTCTTGCGGTGGCTGATGAAGCGCACGCCGTCAGGCGAAGCCTCGTAGATCAGGAACTCCTTGGCGTGGCCGAAGTGCTCGGCGACGAGGCCGTTCTTGCCGGCCACCGCCATCAGCACCGGGCGCGAGCCTTCGGGGATGCCCTGGGGCTTCGGCTTGGTGTGACCGCGCTGGGCTTCGAGCTTCTCGATGATCGAGTCGTGGACTTCCTTGCGGCGCACCATCGCGGCCTCGTAATCCACGTCCATCACGTCGATCTTGTCCATCGTGAACTCGTCGCCGCGATCCTCGCCCAGCAGGCCCACCGCGTCGGCGCGGCACTGGCGGCAGTGGCGCATCATCGCCATGTCGCCGGCACAGGCGTCCTGCAGGTCCTGCAGCTGCTCGGGGGTCGGCTCCGGCTGCTCCATGATCCCGTAGTAGGTGCCGTGCTCGGGCTCGGCGATCAGCGGCATCACGTTGTGCAGGAAGGCGCCCTTGGCCTTGACGATCTTCGAGACCTCCTTGAGGTGCTCGTCATTCACGCCGGGGATCAGCACCGAGTTCACCTTCACGAGGATGCCCCGCGAGGTGAGCATCTCGAGGCCCTTCTGCTGCTGCTCGATGAGGATCTTGGCGCCCTCGATGCCGAAGATGCGCTTGTTGTTCCAGTAGATCCACGGATAGATCTTGGCGCCCACTTCCGGATCGACACAGTTGATGGTGATCGTCACGTGGTCGATGTTGTGCTTGGCGATCTCGTCCACGTATTGCGGGAGCGACAGGCCGTTGGTGGACACGCACAGCTTGATGTCCGGCGCCTTCTCCGAGAGCTGCTCGAAGGTCTCGAAGGTGCGGGCCGGGTTGGCAAGGGGGTCTCCCGGCCCCGCGATGCCCAGCACCGTCATCTGCGGGATCTCGGCGGCCACCGCCAGCACCTTCTTGATCGCCTGATCCGGCGTCAGCAGCTCGGACACCACGCCCGGGCGGGACTCGTTGGAACAGTCGTACTTGCGGTTGCAGTAGTTGCACTGGATGTTGCAGGCCGGGGCGACGGCCACGTGCATGCGCGCAAAGTAGTGGTGGGCCTCTTCCGAATAACAGGGATGGTCCTGGACCTTGGCGCGGATGTGATCGGGCAGGTGCGACAGGGCGTCGGGCGCCGTGCCACAGCCGCTTGAAGAACAACCGCCGCCGGATTCTTCGTGGGCGGCATTGCTGATGACGGGCAGTTCCACGTTGGGCTCCTCTGGATCTGGGGTTACGCCAGTCTTTCAGCAATCGCTGTGCCAGAGACGAAATCAGCGCCAAAACAGGGGTTTAAGGCTTTCGTGCAGGTGCGCTTGTCAGCCCTTTGTCGCAAAGGCGACAGCCGGCTTTGTGCGGAAGGGCCGGATTCGATGGGTTCCGCACGGGCGTTGCCATCCGCGGGCGGCTGAAGCCGCCCCTGCAACGGCCCGGTACAAATGCGCGGACAAATTCGCCGGATCGGATTTTTGTAGGGGCGACTTCAGTCGCCCATCCGCGGGCTCCATGGGCGCAGGAGCGTGGCGGGACGTCCGCGGGCGGCTGAAGCCGCCCCTGCAACGGCCCGGTACAAATGCGCTGACCAATTCGCCGGATCGGATTTTTGTAGAGGCGACTTCAGTCGCCCCTCCGCGGGCTCCATGGGCGCAGGAGCGTGGCGGGACATCCGCGGGCGGCTGAAGCCGCCCCAACAACGGCCCGGTACAAATGCGCGGACCAATTCGCCGGATCGGATTTTTGTAGGGGCGACTTCAGTCGCCCATCCGCGGGCTCCATGGACGCAGGAGCGTGGCGGGACATCCGCGGGCGGCTGAAGCCGCCCCTACAACGGCCTGGTACAAATGCGCGGGCCAATTCGCCGGATCGGATTTTTGTAGGGGCGACTTCAGTCGCCCTTCCGCGGGCTCCGTGGGCGCCGGTGCGTGGCGGGACGTTCGCGGGCGGCTGAAGCCGGGGCGTACGGCCTGGCATTGGTCTTGCATGAGCGCTTGCCATGAAAACCTATCTCGACTGGTCGGCCTACGACACCTACGGCGTGGGCGACGCCTATGCCGGCATTCCCGCCACCGGGGGCAACTACGCCAAGGCGGTGGCCGTGTGCATGAACAACCACCAGTGCCAGCGCGACGGCAAGGGGGTGATGTGCCCGAGCTACCGGATCACCCACGACCCGATGCATTCCACCGGCGCGCGGGTGAAGGCCTTCAAGGCGGCGCTCAACGGCGAGCTGGGCGACGAACCCTTCGCCCACCCCGATCTCGCCGCGGCGATGGATCTGTGCGTGTCGTGCAAGGGCTGCAAGAAGGAATGCCCCAGCGCGGTGGACATGACCCTCATCAAGACCGAATACCTCGCCCAGCGTAATGCCCGGCTCGGTGCCTCGCGGCGGGTGCGGCTGTTTGCCGGGCTGCCCCGCTGGCTGCACGCGCGGCGCGCGCTCCTCAAGCGCCTGGTGCGCCTGCGCAACGCCTCGCCGTGGCTGGCGGGCGTGGCCGAGCGCTGGCTGGGCATCTCGGCCCGGCGGCCGATCCCCGAGATCGTCGCCGACGGCTTTGCCGCGCCGGCGGTGGACGCCACCGGTACGCGGGGCAAGGTGATGCTCTTCGTGGATACCTTCACCCACTACTACACGCCCGAGGTGGCCGAGGCGGCGCTGAAGGTGCTGCGCGCCGGCGGCTACGCGGTGGAGGTGCTTCAGCCGGTCGCCACCGACGCGGAGCCGACGCGGCCCCTGTGCTGCGGGCGCACCTATCTCTCCCAGGGCCTGGTGGAGGAGGCGAAGCTGGAGGCCCGGCGGGTGATGGCCGCGCTGGCCCCGGCGCTCGCCGAGGGCACGCCCATCGTCGGGCTGGAGCCCTCCTGCCTGCTGGCGCTGCGGGACGAGTTCTACAGCCTGTCCCTGGGCCCGGCGGTGGGGCCGCTCTCCAAGCAGGCCTTCCTGTTCGAGGAGTTCCTGATGCGCGAGGGCAACAAGGGGCTCAAGCTCGATCTCAAGCCCATCCCCGGCGGCCGTGCGGTGGTGCACGGCCACTGCCACCAGAAGGCCTTCGGGGCGATGAAGTCGGTGAAGAAAGTGCTCGGCTGGATTCCCGGCTTCGAGTTCGACATCGTGGACGCCAGCTGCTGCGGCATGTCCGGCAGCTTCGGGCTGGAAGCCGAGCACTACGAAGCCTCCCAGGCGATGGGCGAACTGGCGCTATTGCCGGCAGTACGCGCCGCTGCCGACGACGCCCCAATCATCGCCGACGGCTTCTCGTGCCGGCATCAGATCAAGGACGGCAGCGGCCGCGAGGCGGTGCACGTGGCGGTGCTGCTGGCGAAGGCGCTGGGCTGACGCCCTCGCGGCGAAGCGCTTACTCCGTATCGAAGCCCAGCAGGCGGTTGCTGACGATGCGCTCGGCCACACCCGGCGGCACGTCGTCCATCCACGCCCCGCGGCCGCGGCGCAGGCCGGTGAGCACTTCGGTCACGTCGATGTGCAGGTGGCTGTCGTCGTGGGGTTCGACGGCGAGGAGCTTGTCGTTTTCCTTCAGGAAGGTGAGCAGGTGGCGCAGGTTGGCGGGCACGTCCACGTTGTCGAGGGTCACCAGCGCCGTCTCGCCACCGCGCCTCATCCGGCTGGGGTAAACGTACACGTGGGTGTTGTCCGGGAACAGCTTGCCGAAGGCTTCCAGGATGCCGCCCTCCAGGCCCTCGTAGTATTTCTCGTCGAACAGGTAGTTGAAGTCGCGCACCGACAGCACGATGCCGATGGGCTTCTGGGTGTAGCGGCGCAGGTAGGCGCGCAGGCGGAAGTAGCGCACGTAGTCCGAGATCATCACCGTGTAGCCGAGGGAGGCCAGCAGGTCGATGCGGGCGAGGAAATCCGCGCCATCCACGTTGTCGCCGCTGATCAGCGAGTTCATGGTGATCTCGGCGAGCGACAGGATCTCGGCTTCATCCACCGCTGCCAGCTGGCTGAACTGCTTGAGGCCGGCGCACATCATGTCCTGGTTCACCAGCGTCACCGGCTTGAAGCTGCCGCGCATCACCATCACCGGCTTGCGGTAGAACAGCTCGCCCGGCACCACCACGTCGCCGCTGGGGGAGAACACCACCGCGCGGGTGAGCCAGCTGCGGATCAGGTGCAGGTTCATCAGGCGGTTTTCTACTTCCTCGAAGTAGGGGCCGGAGAAGTGGATCAGGTCCACCTCGATGCGCTCCGAGCCGAGGCCATCGGCCAGACCCTCGACCACCCACGCCGGGTGGTGGAAGTGGTGGAAGGCCCCGTGGATCAGGTTCACCCCCAGGATGCCCAGCGCTTCGGACTGCTGGGCGTTGTCG
>JAKLLO010000090.1 GCA_023150095.1 Zoogloea sp.
GCGCAGACCCGGGATACGCAAGGGCGACTGAAGTCGCCCCTACGGGTGGGCAGGCCGCGCGGACCGTTGTCGTCATACCCCCGGCTTCCACACCTGGCCGATGGCGAGCTTTTCGAGCTTGCGCTTCTTGCCGTAGATCAGGTTGACCAGCCCGCGCGAGACGAGGATGGCGCTGAACATGGAGGTGAGGATGCCCAGGCAGTGCACCACCGCAAAGCCGCGCACCGGGCCGGAGCCGAAGACGAGCAGGGCGATGCCGGCGATCAGGGTGGTGACGTTGGAGTCGAGGATGGTGTCGAAGGCCCGGTCGTAGCCGGCGTGGATGGCCGCCTGGGGCGTGGAGCCGTTGCGCAGCTCTTCGCGGATGCGTTCGTTGATCAGCACGTTGGCGTCGATCGCCATGCCCAGGGTGAGCGCGATGGCCGCGATGCCGGGCAGGGTGAGCGTGGCCTGGAGCAGCGACAGCAGGGCCACCAGCAGCAGCAGGTTGGACGCCAGCGCGAGCACCGACACGAGGCCGAACAGCATGTAGTAGACGCACATGAAGATGGCGATCGCCACGAAGCCCCACAGCGTGGAGTGGAAGCCCTTGGAGATGTTCTCGGCGCCGAGGCTCGGGCCGATGGTGCGTTCCTCGATGATCTCCATCGGGGCGGCCAGCGAGCCGGCGCGCAGCAGCAGGGCGGTGTCGGTGGCTTCCTCGGAGGTCATGCGGCCGGAGATCTGCACGCGGCCGCCGCCGATCTCGGAGCGGATCACCGGCGCGGTGACGACCTCGCCCTTGCCCTTTTCGATCAGCAGGATGGCCATCCGCTTGTTGATGTTCTCGCGGGTGATGTCCTTGAAGATGCGGGCGCCGGCGGAATCCAGGGTGAGATGCACGGCGGCTTCGTGGGTCTGGCCGTCGAAGCCGGGCTGGGCGTCGGTGAGGCGCTCGCCGGTGAGGACGACCTGCTTCTTGACCAGCAGCGGGTTGCCGCCGCGCTCGGTGTAGAGCTCGGTGCCCGGCGGCACGTTGCCCTGCAGCGCGGCTTCGAGGCCTCCCGGGGTGTCGTCCACCAGGCGGATTTCGAGGGTGGCGGTGCGGCCCAGGATGTCCTTGGCCTTGGCCACGTCCTGCACGCCGGGCAGCTGCACCACGATGCGGTCGAGGCCCTGCTGCTGGATCACCGGTTCGGCCACGCCGAGCTCGTTGATCCGGTTGTGCAGGGTGGAGATGTTCTGGCGGATGGCGAATTCCTGGATGGTCTTCTGGGCCATCGGGGTGAGGCTGGCGGTGAGCTTGTAGTCGGCGCCGTCCTGGCCTTCGACCAGCTGCAGGTCGTTGCTGGCGGCGGAGATCACATTCTTGGCGCGGGCCTGGGTTTCGGTGTCGCGGAACTTGATGACCACGGCGGCGCCTTCACGGCCGATGCCGGCGTGGCGGACGTTCTTGTCGCGCAGCAGGGTGCGCAGGTCGCCGGCGGTGGCGTCGAGGCGCTTGGTGACGGCGCCCTTCATGTCCACCTGGAGCAGGAAGTGCACGCCGCCACGCAGGTCTAGGCCCAGGTACATGGGCAGCGCGTGGATCGAGGTGAGCCACTGGGGGCTGGCCGACAGCAGGTTGAGCGCGACCACGTAAGAAGGGTCGGCGGCATCCGGGTTGAAGGCCTTCTCGATGGCGTCCTTGGCCTTGAGCTGGGTGTCGGTGTCGCGGAAACGGGCGCGCACGCTGGTCATGTCGGCGAACAGGCCGTCATGGGCGATGCCCGCGGCCTTCAGGCTCTCCTCGACGCGGGCCATGGTGGCGTTGGCGTCGAGCTTGAGGGTGGCCTTGCCGCTGGAGACCTGGACGGCGGGCACCTCTCCGTAGAAATTCGGCAGGGTGTAGATCAGTCCCCACAGCAGGACGATGCCGATGAGGAGATTTTTCCAGAGAGGGTAGCGGTTCATGGTCTGGCGAAAAGGAGAGGAAACGGGTGTTACAGAGACGGTGCTGCGACGCAAAACGGCCGGAGCAGGGCTCCGGCCGGATGGCGATCAGATCGACTTGAGGGTGCCCTTGGGGAGCACGGCGCCGATGGATTGCTTCTGGACGACGATCTGGGTGTTGGGGGCCACTTCGACGTGCACGTAGCCGTCGCTGATCTGGGTGACCTTGCCGACGATGCCGCCCTGGGTGAGCACTTCGTCGTTCTTCTGCAGACCTTCGAGGAGAGCCTTGTGTTCCTTGGCGCGCTTCATCTGCGGACGAATCATCAGGAACCACAGCACGATGAACATGAGGATCATCGGCAGGAGGCTGGTGAACGTGGACATCGGGTCTTGCGCGGCGGCCGGGGCGGCCTGGGCAAAGGCGTTGGAAATCAGCACATTGAACTCCGGTGAGGGATGCAAAGTTGCAGATTATATCAGGGGGGGGAGGGCCGGCGACCGGTTTGCGCCGCCAGCGGGCGGGCAAAAGAAACGCCGCGACGGTCGGCGGTGGAGTCCTGCCTGGGGCGGTCCACCCCGCAGGGGCGTCGACTGGGCCGGCTCCGGGGAAATACGGCCGAGATGAAGGCGGCAATGTGGGGAGGGATGTAGGGGGCGATATGGGGGCTGTAGGGGCGACTTCAGTCGCCCAGCCGCACGTTCGGCCACCTCGGGTGTTTGATTCGGAGTCCGCGGGCGACTGTGAAGTCGCCCCTACGGGAAATCGGCGCACAGGGCGAAAAAAAGCGGCGTCTGCCTTGCGACAGACGCCGTCAAGTCTCCACGAGGGAGAGGAGGGAGAAAAACACGGTTTGCGGGCCCCTGGCGGGGCCTTGCAGGCAGCGGTCAGGCTGCCTTGCGCAGTTGGGTGCAGAAGCGCTGCCAGTTGGCAGACATTGCGGCGATCATCTCTTCGGCGGCCAGCAGGGGCAGCAGGCCCATGCGGTGCTGGCTGCGCACGAAGGCTTCGACGTGCGGCGTACAGAGGGTGTTCTGTTCGTCCTTGAGCAGGTCGAGGAAGCGGGCCTCGGCCGCGCCCCAGAATTCGGAAGTGCCAACCCAGCCGGTATCGGCAGTGGCTTCACGGACGGCCTTGCGCCACAGGGCTTCGGCTCGTTCGATGGACACGCCGGCCTTGCGGGCGTGCCACGGTAGATTTTTCGGTGCTTTCATGGCTGTTACTCCTGTATTGCTGCGCCGATTTGTGATCCTGGCGCAGTCTTTTGGCTCTCTGTTGCGTTGCAGTATTTTACGATCAGTATTAAGCCGTTGCGAAACAGAGGTTTTTGACTTCCGTTTCGAATTGTTTGCTGCACTGCACAACTTCATTCTAGGCATGCGACCCGCCCACCGCAAGTGCCGCTCGTCGGCGATGGATGAATTCCGTCACGGCGATTTGCGTTTTTGCAACACCTCGGTTGCCCGTTTTGCGGAGGCATCCTGCAGGGGCCGGGGCGGTAGAATGGCGCGCTTCGCAGCCGAACTCACGAACCCTCTTCCCCGCCATGTCCCAGCTTCTCGACAACCTGAACCCCGAACAACTCGCCGCCGTCACCCTGCCGCCGCAACATGCGCTGATCCTGGCCGGCGCCGGCTCGGGCAAGACCCGGGTGCTGACGACGCGCATCGCCTGGCTGATCCAGAACGGCTTCTGCAGCGCCCAGGGCATCCTGGCCGTGACCTTCACCAACAAGGCCGCGAAGGAGATGCTCACGCGCTTGTCGGCGATGTTCCCGATCAACACCCGGGGGATGTGGATCGGCACCTTCCATGGCCTGTGCAACCGCTTCCTGCGCGCCCATCACCGGGAGGCCGGCCTGCCGCAGCTCTTCCAGATCCTCGATTCGGGCGACCAGCTGGCTTCGATCAAGCGCCTGCTGAAAACCCTCAACATCGACGACGAGAAGTTTCCGCCGCGGGAGCTCCAGCACTTCATCAACGGCCAGAAAGAAGCCGGCATCAGGCCGGCTGCAGTAGAGGCGTGGGACGACTACACCCGACGTCGGGTCGAGCTTTACATGGAGTATGAGGCCCAATGCCAGCGCGAGGCAGTTGTGGATTTCCCTGAATTGCTGCTGCGCAGCTACGAGCTGCTGGAGCGCAACGAGCCGATCCGAAGGCATTACCAGGCGCGCTTCCGCCACATTCTGGTGGATGAGTTCCAGGATACGAACGTGCTGCAGTACCGCTGGCTCAAGCTGCTGGCGGGGAACGGTGACGAAGGCTGCGCCTGCCTGTTCTGCGTGGGCGACGACGACCAGTCGATCTACCGCTTCCGGGGCGCCGAGATCGGCAACATGCGGGATTTCGAGCGGGATTTCAAAGTGCCGGCGGTGATCCGCCTGGAGCAGAACTACCGCTCCCACGGCAACATCCTGGATGCCGCCAACGCGCTGATCTCCAACAACAGCAAGCGCCTGGGCAAGAGCCTGTGGACCGACCGCGGCGCCGGCGAGCCGATCCGCGTGTATGAGGCCTTCACCGACAGCGACGAGGCGCGCTTCATCGTCGAGGAGGTGCAGTCGCTGGTGCGCGAAGGCATCAGCCGTTCCGACATCGCGCTGCTGTACCGCTCCAACGCCCAGTCGCGGGTGCTTGAGCATCAGCTGTTCTCCAGTGGCGTGGCCTACCGCGTGTATGGCGGGCTGCGCTTCTTCGAGCGTCAGGAGGTGAAGCACGCGCTGGCCTACCTGCGTCTGATCGCCAATCCGGACGACGACACGGCCTTCACGCGGGTGGTGAACTTCCCGACCCGCGGCATCGGCGCCCGGTCACTCGAAGCGCTGCAGGACGCGGCGCGCACCTGGAACACGCCGCTCTACCAGACGGTGCCGCACCTCTCCGGCAAGCCGGGCACGTCGCTGGCGCAGTTCGTCGGGCTGATCGAGCGCCTGCGCCAGGAAACCGCTGCGCTGCCGCTCCACGAGATGGTGGATCACGTCATCGAGATGTCCGGCCTGCGCACCCATTACCAGAACGAGAAGGAAGGCCAGGAGCGCCTCGAGAACCTGGACGAACTCATCAACGCCGCGGCCAACTTCAGCGCCGAGGTGGGCTCGGGCGAGCGCCCGGCGGACGTCGGCACCGATACCGGCAGCGTGCTGGCCGAGTTCCTCGCCCACGCCTCGCTGGAGGCCGGCGACCACCAGGCCGACGCCGGCGCCGAAGCGGTGCAGCTGATGACGGTGCACGCCGCCAAGGGGCTGGAGTTCGACGTGGTGTTTCTGTCGGGGCTGGAGGAGGGCTTGTTTCCCCACGAGAACAGCATCCTCGAATCCGACGGGCTGGAGGAGGAGCGCCGGCTGATGTACGTGGCGGTGACGCGCGCCCGCCAGCGCCTGTACCTGAGCTTCACCCAGAGCCGGATGCTCCACGGCCAGGTGCGCTACAACCTGCGCTCGCGCTTCCTGGAGGAAATCCCGGAAGCGCTGACCAAGTGGCTCACCCCGCCCAACCCGCGCCGCAGCTTCGTGTCGGAGCCGTCGCCGCGCTATTACAACCCGGGTTCGGGCAAGCCGGCCGCCCCATCAATGCCGCCGCCCCCGCCGCAGAAATCCCGCGACCTGGGCGGGCTGTCAATCGGCCAGGCGGTGAGCCACATCCGCTTTGGCGAAGGGGTGATCGTTGCCGCCGAAGGCAGCGGCAGCGATGCGCGGGTGCAGGTGAAGTTTGCCGAATCCGGCGCCAAGTGGCTGATGCTGGCGGTGGCGAAGCTCACGCCGATCGGGTGAGCTGAAGGCGCGGAGGGCTGGGGTGTAGGGGCGACTTCAGTCGCCCGCAGACTTCCGATCAGCCCTCTGCGATTGATCAGCGTGCGGATGGGCGACTGAAGTCGCCCCTGCGAACTTATCTACGCTTGCCGACCACGTCGTCCACTTCGGTAAGGAGCGGTGACGGCGTGGAGAGGAGGGCGTCGATCTGCTTGCGGTCGGCGGCGATCACGCTTTCGATGTTGCCCGGGGTGAGCTGGATGCCGAACGCGCTGTCGGCGTCGGCGGCGCCCATCACGCGGGCGATCACCTTGTCGCCCAGGGCGCGCTTGAAGTGGCCGGCTTCCCAGAAATACTGCAGATGCGTCTTGCGGTCGCCGGCGGCGGGGATGGCTTCGAGGGTTTCGGGGCCGATGCCGCTGAAATCCCACACCTCGACGCCCGGATGCCGCGCGGCGATGGCGACGATCATCCGCTTCCAGTCATTGAACAGATCGGCCAGGCCGAGCTTTGCCTGCATCAGGCGGATTTCGGCGTGGTAGGGGTAGATCACCAGCCGCGCCTTGCCGCTGCTTTGCTGGATGCCGGCGAGGAGGGCGTCGAGGGCCTGCTGGTCGATGGATTGCCCTTCGGCCGGCTGGATGGCCTTGGCCTTGCGGCCCCAGTTGCGGGCGTTCTCGTCGGCGCGCTGGCGGAACAGGATGTAGTGGCCGCTGTTGTCCACCTCGGCGATGTAGTTGTCCAGCGGATTGAAGCCGCGCTCGGTGAGGGTGGCGGCGTAGCGGGCGCGCTGCAGGGCGGCCGTCTTGGCGGAATCCCGCAGGCCGGTGATGGAGAACACGGTTTCGGCCAGCACCTTGCCGTCGATGGCCGGCGGGGTGTCGAGGGGCGGCAGGGGGGCGGCCTTGGTGGCGCCGAGGAAGTCGTAGAACTCCACGCCGATCAGCGCGACCTTGGGCGTGCAGCCGGCGGCCTGCAGCCAGCCAAACTGGCGCAGGGCCATGCTTACCGCCGAGCCGGGGATCGAATGGTTGAAGGCTGACAGGCCCTGGGCGGCGAAGGCCGGGTGCTCGGGGTCGAAGCCGATCTCGGCGCGGGAGTTGCCAAAGATGCCGGCACTGGGGCACAGCCGGCGGGCAGCCTGCCAGCGGGTGAGCTCCCGGTGGTGGTCGAGGTAGGGCTTGGTGGCGCTGAGGCCGGCGATCCGCGGCGAGCCGAAGATGCCCAGCGGGTCGATGAAGACATTGACGGCGCCCACCAGCGCGACGCAGGCGACGAGGGTTGCCAGCATCCAGCGCAGGTAGCTGGCCCAGGAATAGGGAGTCGTCGGGGAAGCCATCAGAACTGGAAGTACAGGAATTCGGTGGGGCGGGAGAGGGCCAGCACGCCGAGGGCGAACAGCAGGCCGATGGCCAGCGCGCTGCGCCGGCTGGGTTGCCAGGCGAGGCGCGGGGCCACGGGCTGGGCGTGGCGGCTGTCTTCGGGCAGGGCGGGGTCGAAGCGGCCCATGATCTCTTGCGTGTTGGGCGCGAAGAAGGCGACCAGCGCGCCGACGATCACCCAGACCCAGGTTTCGACGAAAGCGGCGCCGCCGCCGAGGCTGGCGCTGATGCCGAGGCCGTCGACGACGCCCTTGAGCGGGCCGAGGCGCGACAGGATCGGCTCGGGCAGCGTGGCGCCGAACTGGCCGACCATGCCGGCGATGATCTTGTGGGCGGTGGCGAGATCCGGCGCGCGGAAATACACCCAGGCGAACACCACGCACAGGAAGGTGATAGCCACGCCCAGCACCCGCCCGAGGCCGGCCGGCAGATGTACGGGCACCCGGCGGCAGACGTCCTGCCAGGCGTGATTGACCACCAGGAAGCCGCCGTGGAGCGCGCCCCAGATCACGAAGTTCCAGCCCGCGCCGTGCCACAGGCCGCCCAGCACCATGGTGGTGAGCAGGTTGAAATGGCGGCGGAAGCGGCCGTTGCGGTTGCCGCCCAGCGGAATGTAGAGGTAGTCGCGCAAAAAGCGCGACAGGGTCATGTGCCAGCGGCGCCAGAACTCGGTGATGTTGCGCGACTTGTAGGGCGAGTTGAAGTTGAGGGGCAGGCGCACGCCGAACATCCGTGACAGGCCGATGGCCATGTCGGAATAGCCCGAGAAGTCGAAGTACAGCTGGAAGGTGTAGGCCAGCGCGCCGCCCCAGGCATTGAAAAGCGACGGGGCGTCGGCGCCGGGGGCGAAGACTGGCGCGGCGTAGTCGGCGAGGCTGTCGGCGATCAGCACCTTCTTGGCGAGGCCGATGGCGAAGATGGTCAGGCCGATGGCGAAGTTGGCAGCGTGAGGGCGGTAATTACGGTCCTCGTCGAACTGCGGCATCATCTCCTTGTGGTGCAGCACCGGCCCCGCGATGAGGTGCGGGAAGTAGGTGACGAACAGCACGTAGTAGATGAAGCGGTACTCGGTGACCTTGCCGGCGTAGGCGTCGGCCAGGAAGGCGATCTGGGTGAAGGTGAAGAACGAGATGCCGATGGGCAGGATGATGCCGAGGATCGGCCACTCGGTGCCCAGCAGCGCGTTGGCGCTGGACAGGAAGAAATCCGCGTACTTGTAATAGGCCAGCAGCGCCAGATTGACGATCACCGCGAGGGTGAGCACCCGGCGCCCCTCGGCTGTGCCGGCGCGGCGCGCGATGTAGCCACCGGCCAGGTAGTTGGCGCAGATCGAGGCGAGCAGCAGGGCCAGGTAGCGGTAATCCCACCAGGCGTAGAAAAACAGCGAGCAGGCGGCCAGCCAAGCAGCGCCCGCCTGTTTGCCGATGCGGCCGAGGATGAAGAAGCCGAGCAGCGTGACCGGCAGGTAGGCCAGCAGGAAGGAGTACGAATTGAACAGCATGCGTGCGTGGGGGGCGGTGCCGCGCCCTTGAGTCGACCGGGCGCAGCTTATCCGTTTTGAGTGCCCCGCGCTGTGGCGGAAGGTTGCGGGGTGAAAGATATGTCACGACGCCGGGTGCCGGCGCCGTGAAATCACCGGCGCAGCTCGGCGTGCAGGGCGCTGAATTCCTGGGCCAGCTTGTGCTTCGGGTCGAGGTGGATCATCGGCTTGGCCTGCTCGTGGCTTTCGCGGATCTTGATCGAGCTGGACAGGTAGGTCTTGAAGATCGGCAGGCCTTCGTCGATGAGTTCCTGCACCAGCTTCTGCGGCAGGCTGGCGCGGGGCTGGAACTGATTGACGACGATGCCTTCGACTTCCAGATCGCGGTTGTGGTCGGCCTTGATCTCCTGGACGTTCTCGAGCAGCGCGTACAGCGCCCGGCGCGAGAAGTCGTCGCAGTCGAAGGGGATCAGGCACAGCCGGGTGGCGATGAGCGCCGAGCGGGTGAAGAAGTTGAGCGCCGGCGGGGTGTCGATGAACACCGCGTCGAAGTCGTCGGCGAGTTCATCCAGCGCGTCGCGCAGCTTGAAGATCTTGTAGCGGGATTCGAGCTTGCCCTGGAGCTCTTCGAGATCCGGGTGGGACGGCAGGATCGACAGGTTGGCGAAGGGCGTCGGCTGGACGAACTCGGCGGTCTTCTTGGGGTTGAACTTGAAGTTCAGCGTTTGCTCGAAGAGCCCGGCGATGGTGTCGTCGGCGTTCTCGGCGCCGTTGCCGAGCAGATAGTGGGTGGAGTTGCCTTGCGGGTCCAGATCCACCACCAGCGTGCGCAGGCCGTTGGCGGCGCTGATCGCCGCGAGGTTGCAGGTGATGGTGGATTTGCCCACGCCGCCCTTCTGGTTGAACACCACTCGTCGCATCGTCTCTTCCCTCTGATCTCTGGTGCCAGTGTTATGACTGGCCGCGATTGTGCCACGCAATGCGGGTCCGCCCTAATTACGAGGGGTGCGAAAATGCGCCTCGTCGGTTAAACTCGCCCGACAAGAATAATCTGCAGTCTTCGTCGCCCCCTCCCGGCGGCGGAACTCCGGCCAGGTGCAGGCACCACTTGCATCCGGCTGTCAGACTATGCAAATGCCCGCATCGGGGCATCCAAGACGCTTACAGACTTCCGTGTGCAGCAGGGTTAGCGCTCCTTGCCCGCTTGGCCGTTTGCCTTGCGGGGAGGGGTCGGACCATTTTTTTTGGTAGAGATAGAACATGGACAAGGATTTCATCGCCGCCGCCCTCGAGTACCACCGTAGCCCGACCCGCGGCAAGATTTCGGTGGTGCCGACCAAGGGCCTGACCAACCAGCGCGACCTGGCGCTGGCCTACTCGCCCGGCGTGGCCGCCGCCTGTGACGCCATCGTGGCCGATCCGGCCGACGCGCAGGAATACACCTCCCGCGGCAACCTGGTGGCCGTGGTCACCAACGGCACCGCCGTGCTGGGCCTGGGTAACATCGGCCCGCTGGCCGCCAAGCCGGTGATGGAGGGCAAGGGCTGCCTCTTCAAGAAGTTCGCCAACATCGACGTGTTCGACATCGAGCTCGCCGAGAACGACCCGGACAAGCTGATCGACATGATCGCCGCCCTCGAGCCCACCCTCGGCGGCATCAACCTCGAGGACATCAAGGCGCCCGAGTGCTTCTACATCGAGCAGAAGCTGCGCGAGCGGATGAAGATCCCGGTCTTCCACGACGACCAGCACGGCACCGCCATCATCTCCGCCGCGGCCATGCTCAACGGCCTCAAGGTGGTTGGCAAGAAGATCGACGAAGTGAAGGTGGTGTGTTCCGGCGCCGGCGCCGCAGCAATCGCCTGTCTTGAGCTGTGGTGTGGCCTCGGCATCAAGCGCGAGAACGTCTTCGTGTGCGACTCGAAGGGCGTGATCTACGTGGGCCGTGACGAGAAGATGGAGCCGACCAAGGCCCGCTATGCCCAGAACACCGAATTCCGCACCCTCGCCGACGCGATGGTCGGCGCCGACGTGTTCCTCGGCCTGTCGACCGCCGGCGTGCTCAAGCAGGAGATGGTCAAGGGCATGGCCGACAAGCCGCTGATCTTCGCGCTGGCCAACCCGACCCCGGAAATCATGCCGGAGCTGGCCAAGGAAGTCCGCCCCGACGCGATCATCGCCACCGGCCGTTCGGATTACCCGAACCAGGTGAACAACGTGCTGTGCTTCCCGTTCATCTTCCGTGGTGCCCTCGATGCCGGCGCCACGACGATCAACGAAGAGATGAAGCTCGCCTGCGTGAAGGCCATCGCCGAGCTGGCCGAAGCCGAGCAGTCCGACGTGGTGGCCCAGGCCTATGGTGGCGCCGATCTGTCGTTCGGCCCGAACTACCTGATCCCGAAGCCCTTCGATCCGCGCCTGATCGTCAAGATCGCCCCGGCCGTGGCCCAGGCTGCCATCGATTCCGGCGTGGCCACGCGCAAGGTCGACATGGACGCCTACGTCCAGAGCCTGACCGAGTTCGTGTACCAGTCCGGCATCATCATGAAGCCGGTGTTCTCTACCGCCAAGCGCATCCCCGCCGACAAGAAGCGCGTGCTCTACGCGGAAGGCGAGAGCGAGCGCGTGCTGCGCGCCGTGCGTGCGGTGGTCGATGAAAACCTGGCCCGCCCGATCCTCATCGGCCGTCCGGCGGTCATCGACATGCGCATCGAGAAGTTCGGCCTCAACCTCCAGGCCGGCCGCGACTTCGATGTGGTGAACGTCGAATCCGACAGCCGCTATCGCGAGCTGTGGCAGGAGTACTACCGCCTGATGGGCCGCGACGGCGTCACGCCGGATTCCGCCCGCGAAGCCCTGCGCTCCGACACCACCCTGATCGGCTGCATGCTGCTGCGTCGCGGCGACGCCGATGCCCTGGTGTGCGGCACCACCGGCTCGTACGACCACCACTTCGACCACGTCCAGAACCTGATCGGCCTGAAGAACGGCGCCAGCCTGTACGCAGCGATGAACATCCTGCTGCTGCCCCAGCGCGTGCTGGCCATCACCGACACCTACGTGAACGAGATGCCGAGCGCCGAGGAAGCCGCCGAGATCGCCGTGATGGCGGCCGACGAGCTGAAGCGTTTCGGCATCGAGCCGAAGGTGGCCCTGCTGTCCCACTCCAACTTCGGCAGCGCCCGCTCCGCCTCGTCCCGCCGCATGCGCGAAGCCCGCGACATCCTGCGCGTCAAGGCGCCAGACCTGCAGTGCGACGGCGAGATGCACGGTGATTCGGCCCTGTCCCAGGAGATCCGCGAGCGTCTGCACCCGGATTCGACCCTCCACGGCGAAGCCAATCTTCTGGTGATGCCCAACCTGGATGCCGCCAACATCGCCTTCAACCTGCTCAAGGTTGCCCACGGCGACGGCGTGTCGGTGGGGCCGATCCTTCTCGGCTCGGCCCGCGCGGTGCATATCCTGACCCCGTCGGCGTCCGTGCGCCGGCTGGTCAACATCACCGCCCTGGCGGTGGTGGATGCCATGGAGCAGCGCGAAGCCAGCTGATCGGCGGCCTTCGTCCCCCGTGCCGGCACGGGGGACGATAAACGCTCACCTCCGGTACAATCGTGTGCTCACGATGTTCCGCGAGGTGACGCCATGACCCATCTGATCCGTTTCGACCGTGTCGGCGGCCCTGAAGTCCTGCAATGGGTCGAGGCCGACCTGCCGCCGCCAGTGGCCGGCGAGGTCCGCATCCGCCACGAGGCGATCGGCCTCAACTACATCGATACCTATCACCGCTCCGGGCTTTACCCGCTGACGCTGCCGTCCGGCCTCGGCCAGGAGGCGGCGGGCGTCATCGAAGCTGTCGGCGAGGGTGTCGTCGATTTCGTGCCCGGCGATCGGGTCGCTTACGTGGGCGGCCCCCTCGGCGCGTATGCCGAAAGCCGCAACATTGCGGCCAGCCTGCTGGTCAGCCTGCCCGACAGCCTGAGCTTCGAGCAGGGCGCGGCGATGATGATGCAGGGGCTCACCGCCCAGTACCTGCTGCGTCGCACCTACCGGGTCCAGCCCGGTGACACCATCCTGATCCACGCCGCCGCTGGCGGGGTGGGGCTGATCGTCTGTCAGTGGGCCAAGGCCCTGGGTGCCACCGTGATCGGCACCGTGAGCTCCGACGAGAAGGCCGAGATCGCCCGGCAGCATGGCTGCGATCACACGATCATCTACACCCGCGAAACGGTTTCGGCGCGCGTCCGTGAAATTACCGCGGGTGAAGGCGTGCCGGTGGTTTACGATTCCATTGGCAAGGACACGTTCATGGATTCCCTGGCCTGCCTGCGGCCGCTGGGGGTGATGGTCACCTTCGGCAACGCCTCGGGGCCGGTGCCGGCCTTCGAGCCTGCGCTGCTCGCCAGGATGGGCTCCCTGTTCCTGACGCGTCCGACCCTGTTCCACTACATCGCCCGGCGCGAAGACCTGCTGGCGATGTCCGACGAACTGTTCGACGTGGTGGCCTCCGGGCAGGTCCGCCTGTCGATCAACCAGCGCTACCCCCTCAAGGATGCCGCCGTCGCCCACCGTGAACTCGAGGCCCGGCGCACCACCGGTTCGACTGTATTGCTTCCGTGATGATGAAACCCGTAATTCCGTTTTCCGCGTCGGCCGCCCTGGCCTTGTTCCTGTCACTTCCGCTGGCGCCGGTCAGCGCTGCGCCGCCGGTCCCGCCGACCGCCGCGGTGCTGACGCCGGGCCAGGTGGCCTTCATGCAGGCCGAGACCCGGCGCATCGAGGAAGCCTTCATCCAGAAAGTGATGAGCATCACCGGCGCCAGTCACGATCAGGTGGTGCGCGCGATTCCCGCCAAGGGCCGCCTCACCGACCGCCTGACGCGGATCTACAATTCGCTGGAACGTGACCTGAAGGCGCCGCTCACCGATGAGCAGCAGGCGCTGATCTTCGCCGCCGAAGGCGAGCGCAAGCAGGCGCTGAAGGATCTGCCGGCCCAGGCGGCGGGCCGCTGAAATTCAGGCGGGCCGCCCGGCCCGCTCAGAACAACTCGATGTCGTTGCCGGGCTTGTCGCGCACGGCCACCTTGCCCGCCGTGAGGGCGGCCTCGTAGCTGGCGATCTGGTTGCGGCCGTTTTCCTTGGCCACGTACAGCGCCTCGTCGGCCCGGCCGACGATCTCGGGGATGGTGTCGGATGCGCTGATGTGAGTGTAGCCCGCGCTCACCGTGACCTGCCCGACCTGCGGGAAGACGTGGTTCTCGACGGCGTTGCGGAAGCGTTCGAGGGCAGTGCGCACTTCGTCTTCCGACACCGCGCGCAGGGTGACGACGAACTCCTCGCCGCCGAAGCGGAACAGTTTGTCCTGGTGACGGAAGCTCTCGCGCATGATGCGGGCGAGGAGGATCAGCACCTCGTCGCCGTACAGGTGGCCAAACTGGTCGTTGATCCGCTTGAAGTGATCCACGTCGACCACCGCCAGCCAGTGGGTGCCGTCTTCCTGCTGGCGCCGGCGGCGGGCGCTGCCCGGGTCGCTCTCGGCGGCCTGCATCACGGCCATCCCCGCAAGGATCTTCGACAGGCTCTCGTCGAAGGTCTTGCGGTTGAGCATGCCGGTGAGGGTGTCCCGCTCACTGTAGTCGAGCAGGCTCAGGTAATTGCGGTAAAGGCCGAGAAAACCCTCGGCGGTTCCCAGGTCGTCTTCGGAAAGGGGGCGGTCGCAGGAGACTTCGAGCACGCCCAGCACCCGACGGTCGACGCTGATCGGAAAGCAGTGAATGAAGGCGCCGGTTTCGGCCTCTTCGCGCCGTACGATCTGGGTGTTCTCGACGCAGGCGGCGATCTCAGGGCGGGCGCTGATGGGCTGAGTGTCGTCCACGTCGGCCTCTGCTGCGTACCGGACACCGTCGCCGCCTACATGGGTCACCCGCTCGAGGGCGCGGTCGTCACCTTCGCCGACGATCTTGTGCAGATTGACCTCGCGGGCCTTGACCAGTTCGAACAGCGCCGAAGCGACGCCGAGCTCGAGCAGGGCCCGGTCTCGATGCTGGGTAATGGATTCGACATGTTTGAGGACGTGGATCATGGTGTCCGGCGCGACATTTTTGGCTTTTTGTAGTCACATTTTGGCGATTCTAACGTGCCTCAGCATCCAGCGGGAGGCCTGGTGCGGCTTTCGGGCGTTTCGGCAGATTGCGGTGGCCGACGACAAGTCCGGATTTCCAGCTGGATGGCCTGCGTATAATTCCGGGTTCCTTCGGAGATTGCTTCCCACTTGAACTACGACACCTTTATCAACGTTCTGTTCTCTCGGGTGCCCCGGGCCGACGTGACTCGCGGACTGGTGGTGATCAATTCGGCCGTCTTCGTCCTGCTGGCGGTGATGTCGATGAACCCGATGCAGATCCCGTCCGATCTGCTGATCCGGTTCGGCGGCAACTTCGCCCCGCTGGTCCAGAAGGGCGAGGCGTGGCGTTTCTTCACGGCGCTGTTCCTGCATGGCGGGCTGCTTCACGTGGGGCTGAACATGCTGGCACTGCACCAGGCCGGGCAGGTGGTCGAGCGCCTGTTCGGGCGGGTGGGGTTTCTGACCATCTACGTGATCGCGGGCCTGCTGGGCAACGCGGCCAGCCTGTGGTGGAAGCCGGGGCCGGTGAGCGTCGGGGCGTCGGGCGCGATCTTCGGGGTGTATGGCGCGCTGCTGGCCTATCTGCTGCGTCAGCGCGGATCGGTGCCGACCGAGGTGTTCCGCGAGATGCGCTCGGGCACCCTGGGTTTCATCGGTTACTCGCTGTTTGCCGGCTTCTCGATTCCGGGCATCGATAACGCGGCTCACCTGGGCGGCCTGGTGGGCGGCCTGCTGCTGGGTGCGGCCTTCGCCGAGCCGCTGGTTTCGCAAAGACCGGTGCGCTGGCTGGCGCCCCAGGTGCTGGGCGGACTGCTGCTGGCAGCGGCGCTGGGCGGCTGGCTGTGGAAGGAGTCGCCCCAGGTGGTGCGCAATTTCGAGATCGGTTCGGCCTATCAGCAGACGATCCGCCAGTTCGCCCTGGAAGAGCAGGAGCTGCTGCGCGAGCAGACCGCGCTGATGGAGGCCATGCGCCTGAAGCGGATCAGCGAGGCGGCGGCCCTCGACAAGCTGGAGCACGACTTCATCCCCCGCTGGGATCGGGCGATCACCGCCCTGTCGTGGCGCGAGGCGCCGGACGACTACGAATGGCAGCGCGACGAACTGGTGCATTACGCCACCACCCGCCGCGACGCCCTGAAGGCGCTGGCTCAGGCCATCGAAACCCACCAGGCGGTGTGGATCGAGCGTTCGCGCACCCTGCAGGTGCAGGCGGACAACATTCTGCTGCAGATGCGCCTGCGCAAGTCGGTCGAGGCCGCGGGGCGCTAGTCGGGAAATCTCGCCGCGGGGGTCAACCGGCGGCCGGCCGGAAGGTAAAATCCCGGGATGCCTGAATCCCACTCCCCCCGTTTCATCCATCTGCGCCTCCACACCGAGTATTCGATCTCCGACGGGATCGCGCAGGTGGATTCTGCCATTGCCCGCGCCGTCGCCGACGGCATGCCGGCACTGGGCATCTCCGATCTGGCCAACCTGTTCGGGATGGTCAAGTTTTACAAGGGCGCCCGCGGCAAGGGCATCAAGCCGGTCATCGGCTGCGACGCCTGGATCACCAACGCGGTCGATCGCGACAAGCCGTCCCGCGTCCTCCTGATCTGCAAGAACCGCAAGGGCTACGGCCAGCTGTGCGAACTGCTGACCCTGGCCTACATGGAGAACAAGTATCGCGGCCGGGCCGAGATCCGCCGCGAATGGCTGACCGCCGAAGCCGCGTCCGACCTCATCTGCCTGTCCGGCGCCAAGGATGGCGACGTGGGCCAGGCGCTGGCCAACGGCAACACCCAGATGGCCGAAACCCTGGCCGCCGACTGGGCCCGGCGCTTCCCCGATTCGTATTACATCGAGCTGCAGCGCGCCGGTCATCCGGGCACCGAAACCTACATCCGCGAGGCCGTCCAGCTCGCCTCGCGCCTCAACCTGCCGGTGGTCGCCACTCACCCGATCCAGTTCATCCGGCCCGAGGATTTCAAGGCCCACGAGGCCCGGGTGTGCATCTCGGAAGGCTACGTGCTGGCCGACAAGCGTCGGCCCAAGGATTTCACCGAGCAGCAGTACTTCAAGACCCAGGACGAGATGGCGGCGCTGTTTGCCGACATCCCCGAGGCGCTCGAGAACAGCGTCGAGATCGCCCGCCGCTGCTCGCTGACGGTGCAGCTCGGCAAGAACTTCCTGCCGCTGTTCCCGACCCCCGACGGCATGAGCCTCGACGACTTCCTGGTGCAGGAAGCCAAGGCCGGCCTCGAGGAGCGCCTCGCCCAGCTCTACCCGCACCCGGACGAGCGCGAGGCCCAGCGCCAGCGCTACGAAGATCGCCTCAAGTTCGAGACCGACACCATCGTCCAGATGGGTTTCCCGGGCTACTTCCTGATCGTGGCGGACTTCATCCAGTGGGCCAAGAACAACGGCGTGCCGGTGGGCCCGGGGCGGGGCTCCGGCGCGGGCTCGCTGGTGGCCTACTCGCTCAAGATCACCGACCTCGATCCGCTCGCCTACGCGCTGCTGTTCGAGCGCTTCCTCAACCCCGAGCGGGTGTCGATGCCCGACTTCGACATCGACTTCTGCCAGGACAACCGCTACCGGGTGATCGAGTACGTGCGCGAGCGCGACGGCAAGGACGCGGTGAGCCAGATCGCCACCTTCTGCACGATGGCCGCGGACGCCGTGGTCCGCGCCGTGGGCCGCGTGCTGGATCTGCCCTACGGCCCGTGCGACCGGCTCTCCAAGCTGATCCCGGTGGTGCAGAACAAGCCCCTGTCGCTCTCCGACGCCCGCGACCAGGAGCCGCAGATCAACGA
>JAKLLO010000091.1 GCA_023150095.1 Zoogloea sp.
CGGCATCAAGATGCACGGCGAGGCCCAGTCCCTGCGCGACGACCCCCGCGTCATCGAAAGTTATCTGGGCCTCGGCAGCAAGCACCAGGCCATGCTGGCCACGTAAGCAACCGGGGGCGACGCGGCCGGCTGCCGCGCTGCCCCGTTTCAGGAGAATCCTTCCGATGGAAGCCCTACGCATCCTCGGCGACGAACACCAGTCCCTCGCCGCCATCCTCCACGCCGTCCGCTTCATGCTCAAGGAAGTCGTCTCCGGGCGCCTGCAGCCGGATCTCCGCCTGTTCGAGGCGATGATCCACTACCTGGACGCCTACCCCGAGAAGCGCCACCACCCGAAGGAAGACATCCTCTTCGCCCGCCTCAAGGCCCGCACCGACGAAGGCGCCGAGGCGCTTGCCGAGCTGGACCGCCAGCACCAGGCCTCGGCCGAGCGCATCCAGGCCCTGGAGGCGGCGCTGGCTGCCTACGCCGCCGATCCGACCAAGCTGGCCGACTTTGCCGCAGCCTTCGACCACTACGCCGATTTCTACCGCAACCACATGATGCTGGAAGAGCGCGAAGCCCTGCCGCTGGCCCGCAAGGTGCTCACCGCCGAAGACTGGGCCGAGGTGGATCGCGCCTTCACCCAGGACCGCGACCCCATGAGCGGCACCCGCGGCAAGCCGGAAGACTTCGCCGACGTGTTCTCGAAGCTCGTCGCCGCCGCGCCGGCGCCGATCGGCCTGGGCGCCGGCCCGTACCGGGGTTGATCGCCTGAGCTGAACCCTGCGCCGCCGCTGGCGGTTCGCCCCTTCCTGCCGCGCCGCACGCCAGAACCGGCCACCTGATTTCAGGTGGCCGGTTCTTTTTTGAGCGTCGACACACCCTGCTGTAGGGGCGACTTCAGTCGCCCGCGGACTTCTTCTCCGGCGCCCGCGCGTGCTTCGCGCGCAGTTGGGCGACTGAAGTCGCCCCTACAAAAGATATCAAAAAAGAGTTGTTGCAACTTAAAGATATCGTATAAAGTATATTTGTTGGAGGATGGGTGCCGCTTATATCAAATATTAGATGCGGCTTGACGGAAGTCTGGTTAAGGAGAGGGGTTCGGCCTTGGATGCAGGAATCGTTTTGATACTCGGACAGGACGGGGTGACCGGCGGGGCGATTTATGCCTTGCTGGCGCTGGCCCTGGTCCTCGTCTTTTCGGTCACGCGGGTGATCTTCATTCCCCAGGGCGAGTTCGTCGCCTTCGGGGCGCTCACCCTGGCGGCGCTACAGGCCGGCAAGGTGCCGGCCACGGTGTGGCTGCTGGTGGCGATGGGCGCCTTCGTGGCGGCGATCGACCTGATCGGCCGGGTGCGCGACAAGGACATGGAAGGCGTCGGCGGTCTGCTGGGCTGGAACCTCGCCTATCCACTGGCGCTGGCCGCGCTGCTGTACGGCGTTGATTGCGGCGGGCTGCCGATGGTGGCGCAGATCGCGCTGACCCTGGCGATCCTCGTGCCGCTGGGGCCGATGATCTACCGCATCGCCTACCAGCCGATTGCCGACACCAGCGTGCTGGTGCTGCTGATCGCCTCGGTGGCGGTGCATCTGATCCTCACCGGCCTCGGGCTGGTGTTCTTCGGCGCCGAGGGCGTGCGCACCGCGCCGTTCTCGGAGGGCAGCCTGACTTTCGGCGAGTTCACCATCAACCTGCAGACGATCTGGGTGGTGGGCTGCTCGCTGGCCTTCATCGTCGGGCTGTACGCCTTCTTCGCCCGCACGCTGTACGGCAAGGCGCTGCGGGCAACGGCGGTGAATCAATCGGGCGCCAAGCTGATGGGCATCTCGCCGGTGGTCGCGGGCAAGCTCACCTTTCTGCTGGCGGCGCTGCTGGGCACCTTCTCGGGCCTGCTGATCGGGCCGATCACCACGATCTACTACGACACGGGTTTCCTGATCGGCCTGAAGGGCTTCGTCGCGGCGATCATCGGCGGGCTGGCGAGCTATCCGCTGGCGGCGGCCGGCGCGGTGCTGGTGGGCCTGCTGGAATCCTTCTCGTCGTTCTGGGCGAGCGCCTTCAAGGAAGTGCTGGTGTTCACGCTGATCATCCCGGTGCTGCTGTGGCGCTCCTTCAACAGTCATCACGTGGAGGACGAGGAATGAACACCCATGTGCAAACGTCTGTCGGCAGCGCGCTGCCGCCGCAAGGGGCTGCCAGCCCGATGAAGAACGTACTTCGACTGCTGGCGGTGGTCGCCGTGCTGGCGGTGGCGCCGGCGCTGCTGCCGGCCTATTACGTCACCCTGCTCAACTACATCGGCATCTCGGCGCTGGTGGCCGTGGGGCTGGTGCTGCTCACCGGCGTCGGCGGGCTCACCAGCTTCGGGCAGGCGGCCTTCGTGGGCGTGGGCGCCTACACCACCGCGGTGCTCACCACCTCCACCAGCCTGCCGGGCTGGATCGCGTGGGCCGGTGCGTCGCCGTGGCTGGCGCTGGGTGTCGGGCTGGTGATCACCGGGCTCATCGCGCTGCTGCTGGGCTCGCTCACGCTGCGGCTGTCGGGCCACTACCTGCCGCTGGGCACCATCGCGTGGGGCATCAGCCTGTATTTCCTGTTTGGCACGCTGGATTTCCTGGGGGCCCAGAGCGGCCTGTCGGGTCTGCCGCCGATCCGCATCGGCAGCTGGGCGCTGGATGAGGGCACCGAGATCTATTACCTGATCTGGGCCTTCCTGCTGGCAGCGGTGGTGACCACCCAGAACCTGCTGGATTCCCGCGAGGGGCGGGCGATCCGCGCGCTCAAGGGCGGCGTGGTGATGGCCGAGGCGATGGGCGTGGATACCTCGCGCTCGCGCATCGTGATCTTCGTGATCGCGGCGTTGCACGCGGCGGCGGCCGGCTGGCTGTACGCCCACATGCAGCGGCTGGTGAATCCGTCGCCTTTCGGGCTGCACCACGGCATCGAGTACCTCTTCATGGCGGTGGTGGGCGGCGCCGGTTACGTGTGGGGCGCGGTGGTGGGCGCCGGGCTGGTGACGCTGCTCAACCAGTGGCTGCAGGATTTTCTGCCGCGGGTGTTCGGCCATTCGGGCAACTTCGAGATCATCATCTTCGGCATGTTGTTGCTGCTGATCCTGCACCGGGCGCGGGAAGGCCTGTGGCCGGCGGTGCTGCGCGTGCTCCGGGTGAAGGCCGCGCCCAAGGTGGTGTCGGAAGCCGCCGCCGCGCTGCCGCGCCGGACGATGCCGACCCGCGGCGAGACGATCCTGGAGGTGAAGGATGTGACGCGCCGGTTCGGCGGCCTCGTTGCCAACAACAACATGAACTTCAGCGTGAAGGCCGGCGAGATCCTGGCGCTGATCGGCCCGAACGGCGCCGGCAAGAGCACCATGTTCAACCAGATCTCCGGCGTCGATACGCCCACCTCGGGCGAGATCATCTTCACCGGCAAGGCGGTGGCGGGGCACGACTCCCGCGAGATCGCGCGCCTCGGCATGAGCCGCAGCTTCCAGCACGTGCGCCTGCTGCCGCGGATGAGCGTGCTGGAGAACGTGGCCATCGGCACCCATCTGCGTGGCTCGACCGGCGTCTTCCCCGCCGCGTGGCGCCTCGACCGCAAGGAAGAGGAACGCCTGCTGGCCGAAGCCGCCAGGCAGATCCGCCGCGTGGGGCTCGAAGCCCACATGCACGACGAGGCCGGCTCCCTGGCGCTGGGCCAGCAGCGCATCGTCGAGATCGCCCGGGCGCTGGCGGCCGACCCCTGCCTGCTGCTGCTGGACGAGCCGGCTGCTGGCCTGCGCTTCAAGGAGAAGGAGGCCCTGGGCGAGCTGCTGCGTAAGCTCAAGGCCGAAGGCGTGGCGATCCTGCTCGTCGAGCATGACATGGACTTCGTGATGGGGCTGGTCGACCGGATCGTGGTGATGGAGTTTGGCGAGAAGATCGCCGAGGGCCTGCCGGAGGAAATCCAGCAGAACGAGCGCGTGCTCGCGGCCTATCTGGGAGGTGTGGAATGAACGGCGGTCGAATGAGCACGCTGCTCGAAGTGCAGGACCTGCGGGTCAATTATGGCAAGGTCGAGGCGGTGCACAACGTCAGCCTCAAGGTGGGCGCCGGGCAGATCGTCACGGTGATCGGCCCCAACGGCGCCGGCAAGACCACCAGCCTCGCGGCGATCATGGGGCTGATGAACTCGTCCGGGCGCATCGTCTTCGACGGCCACGCCCAGCGCCGCGCCAACGTGGAGAAGCGGGTGATCCAGGGCCTCGCCCTGGTGCCCGAGAAGCGCGACCTGTTTGGCGAGATGAGCGTCGAGGACAACCTGCTGCTGGGTGCCTTCCAGCGCTACCGGCAGGGCCACCGGGATCAGGCGAAGACGATGGATGAGGTCTTCGAGCTGTTCCCGCGCCTCAAGGAGCGGCGCGCTCAGGCGGCGGCCACCATGTCGGGCGGTGAGCGCCAGATGCTCGCCATCGGCCGCGCGCTGATGGGCAAGCCCAAGCTCTTGATGCTCGACGAGCCGAGCCTGGGCCTCGCGCCGCTGATCGTGCGGGAGATCTTCCGCATCATCGCCGGCCTGCGGGAGCGGGGCGTGTCGATCCTGCTGGTGGAGCAGAACGCCCGCGCCGCGCTGCAGGTGGCCGACTACGCCTATGTGCTGGAGATGGGCGCGGTGGCGATGGAAGGCAAGGCCTCCGATCTCGCCGATGATCCGCGGGTGGTCGAGGCCTACCTGGGCTTCGGCAGCAAGCACCAGGACATGCTGGCGACTTGATCCAGACCTTTGGGGAGCGCCACGCCTGACGCTAAAATGCGCGATTGCATTGAAATGACAGGCGACATCGTGGCAGCGGAGCAGGACGAGAAGGAAGTCCGGACGGAAGTTCAGGCCGACGTACCAGCCGAAACCCAGACGGCCGGGCTGGATGCGGATTCGGCGGCGCTGCTGGCGGTGCTGGCCCGCAACATCCGCCATTTTCGCGGCCAGCGGGGCATGACGCGCAAGAATCTGGCCGAGCAGTCCGGCGTGTCGCTGCCGCACCTGGCGCGCATGGAAAGCTCCCAGGGCAACGTGTCGGTGGTGGTGCTGGGCAAGGTGGCGAAGGCCCTCAACCAGTCGGTGGCGAGCCTCTTCGGCGACGAAGAAGCCCGCGCCGGCGATCTCAACCTGATCGTCGAATTCCTCAAGCGCCAGCCGGTGTCCAACCTGGCGCGCATCCGCGAGCAGATCTTTGCCGATTTCCAGCCCGCCGAGGGCGTGCGCAAGGATCGCATCGTGCTCACCGGGCTGCGCGGCGCGGGCAAATCAACGGTTGGTCAGGCCCTGGCGACGCGCCTCGGCCGGCCCTTCGTGGAGCTCAACCGCGAAGTGGAAGAAGAAGCCGGCCTCAGCCTGCAGGAGATCATCACGCTCTACGGCCAGTCCGGCTACCGCAATCTCGAGCGCCGCTGCCTGGAGCAGGTGGTGGTGAAGCATCCGCAGGTGGTGCTCGCCACCGGCGGCGGCATCGTGGCCGAACCGCTCACCTACGAGATCCTGCTCAACTCCTTCTTCACCGTGTGGCTCCACGCCGAGCCCGACACCCACTTCCGCCGGGTGATGGACCAGCACGACATCCGCATCGCCAAGCCGGCCCTCTACCGCGAGGCGATGGACAACATCCACCGCACCCTTGAGGCGCGGGATCACCTCTACCGCATGGCTGCGTTCGACGTGGACACCACGCAACTGAGCGTGGATGAGGTGGTGGCGCGCATCGTGGGGCAGATGGGCGTCTGAGGCGCGTTGCCGTCTGCCGGCCGGGTCGCGTCGTGCCCCGGCGCTGCCCGGGATGCACGAACCCGTTCAAGGCGGTAGCCCCGCCCGTACTCTGAAACCAGCCGCAAACCATGCCGTGCGTCGAGCATCAGGCGCCGGCGCACGCGGCTCACGTGGGTATCCACCGTGCGGCTGCGGCTGCCGTGCTGGCCGTGCCAGAACGTGGCGAGCAGATGATCCCGTGAGAACAGCCGGCCGATGTTGCGGAACAGCAGCAGGGCCAGATCGAACTCCCGGTCGGTGAGCGGCACGGTCACGCCGTGCAGGCGGGCGATGCGCGCGTTCAAATCGAAGACATAGGGCGCAACCTGCAGCGCAACAGGGCCGATCACGTGCGAGCGCATGCGCCGGCGCAGCACGGCCTCCATGCGCGCCAGCAGCTCCCGGTGCCCGGTGCCGCGCCGGATGAAGTCGTCGGCCCCGTGGGCAAAGGCATCGGCCAGCAGGAGTTCGCGGTCGGGGCCGTTGAAGAAGATCAGCGCCGCATCGAATCCGTCGCGGCCAGCCAATCGGCACAGGCTGCGCGAGACGTGGCCGACGAGGCCGGCGGCATCCACCAGCAGCACGTCGAAATGGATCTGCCCCGCGTCGCGGGCGAGCTGGGCTTCGTCTTCGTCGCGCTGCACCGAAAAGCCGTTCCGCAGGAGGGCTGCTTGTAGCGCGCTGGAGAAAGCCATGAATGAAGAGATCAGCGCGACGCGCATGATTGCCAATCCTGGGGGGGAGCCTGCGGGGCAGGCGGGGTGGGGCGCTGTGTCTGCCGCGGGGGCGCGGGAGCGTTGGGCGATGTCGTTGCCTTTCTGGCCGCGGTGTCAGCGCGATTCGGTGCCACGACAATGCATTTTTCATGCCCGCGATGGCACAGCTTGCGGCGCCACCCGTGACTGGCGCGATCGGCCAGCAAATCCGCCCCCGCCAGACAGGTTGGCGTGGCTGCGAGAAGGATTGTGCGATGACCGTTTGACGGTGAGGCCTGCCAGATTGACAGTTTGAGGGCGCAGATTGGCAATCGCAGCGTGAGATTGGCAATCTCAGCGCGAAATTGGCAATCACGGCGCGAGATTGGCAATCGCCGCCGACAGAATCGAATTTGCACGCCGTCGATTGCCAATCGAGCCATGAAATTGCCAATCGGAGACCGCACATTGCCAATCTGCAGCCTGCGATTGGCAATTTCACCCGGCGCAACCCGATTGGCGCCGGGTGATTGGGGATGGATCAGAACGCTTCGTCCGGCAGCCCCAGCAGCAGGCTGTTGTCCGATTCCACGGTGATCCGCAGGCCGGCGCTCTTCGGCAGGATGTGGCCCATGTAGAACTGGGCGCTGGCGAGCTTCTCCTGGTAGAAGGGATCGCTGCTGCCGGCGGCGATGGCGTCGTGGGCCACCTTCGCGGCCTTCGCCATCAGCCAGCCGCCGATCACCGTGCCGGCCAGCTTGAGGAAGGGCTCGGCCACCACCAGCGCGGCGGCGGGGGTGCTGCCCATGCGCGTGATGAGGGTTTCGCTGGCGGCGTGCAGGTCGTCGAGGCCAGCACCCAGGCGCACCGCGATGTCGGCAAGCAGTGGGTCGCCGGCGCCGGCGAGGGCGGCCTGATCGGCGCGCATGTCGGCCAGCAGCGCGGCGAGCACGGCGCCCCGGTCGCGGGCGAGCTTGCGGCCGGCGAGGTCCGCCGCCTGGATCGCGGTGGTGCCTTCGTAGATCGGGGTGATGCGGGCGTCGCGCATGTATTGCGAGATGCCGGTTTCCTCCACAAATCCCATCCCGCCAAACACCTGGATCGCCAGCGAGGTGAGCTCCACTGCGCTCTCGGTGCTCCAGCCCTTGAGCACCGGGGTGAGCAGCTCCACGCGGCGATGGGCGGCGGCGCGGGCTTCGGCGTCGTCCGATTGATGGGCGATGTCCTGCAGCGCGGCCACGCTGTAGGCCAGCGCGCGGATCGCCTCGGTGTGGGCGCGCTGCGTCATCAGCATCCGGCGCACGTCCGGGTGGCGGACGATGGCGACCGACTTGCCGCCTTTTTGCGTCACGTCCGTGCCCTGCACCCGCTCCTTGGCGTATTCCGACGCCAGCTGCCAGGCCCGCTGTGCGACACCCAGGCCTTCGGTGCCCACCGAGAGCCGCGCCGAATTCATCATCACGAACATGATCTCCAGCCCGCGGCCGAGCTCGCCGATCAGGTAGCCCGTCGCCCCGCCGTGGTCGCCGTGGACCAGGGTGGTGGTGGGGCTGCCATGCACGCCCAGCTTGTGCTCGATGGACGTGCAATACACGTCGTTGTGATCGCCCGGATTGCCGTCGGCATCGAGGATGAACTTGGGCACGATGAACAGCGACAGGCCCTTGACCCCCGGCGGGGCGTCCGGCGTGCGGGCCAGCACCAGATGCACGATGTTGGCGGCCATGTCGTGGTCGCCATAGGTGATGAAGATCTTCTGCCCGCTGATGCGGTAGCTGCCGTCCGGCTGCGGCACGGCGCGGCAGTTGATGGCGGCGAGGTCCGAGCCGGCCTGGGGCTCGGTGATGTTCATGGTGCCCGTCCATTCGCCCGAGACGAGCCGGGGCAGCCAGGTGGCTTTCATCGCGTCGGAGCCGGCGATCAGCAGCGCCTCGATGGCGCCGTGGGTGAGCGTGACCACGTGGGAGAACGACAGGTTGGCCGACTTCCACATCTCGCTCACCGCCACCGCCAGGAGGCGCGGCAGGCCCTGACCGTCAAACTCGGGCGGGCAGGGCAGGGCCATCCAGCCGCCTTCGGCGAAGTGCCGGTAGGCATCGGCAAAGCCGGCGGCGGTGCGCACCTCGCCCTTGCCGTCGGCGCCTGTCTGCCAGCGCGCGCCATCCCGGTCGCCCACCGGGTTGAGGGGCGACAGGATGTCGCCGGCAAAACGGCCGGCTTCTTCCAGCACCGCGTCGATCAGCCCTGCGTCGCAGTCGGCGTAGGCCGGCAGGGCGCAGATCGGGCTGCTGCCGACCAGTTCATGAATCACGAAGCGCATATCGCGCAGGGGGGCTTGGTAATTGTTCATGTCTCCTCCGAATATCACATACGATCTCTTGCAATCCGTGAGTATTGTAAAGTATATTTTGTTCGCGGTTCAAAATCTCATATCTGATACAAGAAACGGGATCAAATCCCACGGAGGAGACACCATGAAGAAGCACACTGCACTGCCCGCCCTCGTCCTGATCGCCGCTGCCGGCGTTGCCCAGGCGGACATCAACATCGGCGTGTCCGTCTCGGCCACCGGCCCGGCGGCATCCCTCGGCATCCCCGAGAAGAACACCTTCGCGATCCTGCCGACCAGCATCGCCGGCGAGAAGATCAATTACATCGTGCTGGACGACGCCACCGATCCCGGTCAGGCCACCAAGAACGCCCGCAAGCTGGTGACCGAAGACAAGGTGGATGTGCTGGTGGGCTCCTCCAGCACCCCGGCCTGCGCGGCGATCGCCGAAGTGGCCAATGAAACCGCCACCCCGCAGGTGGCCATGTGCCCGGTGGATCTGCCGGCTGCCAAGAACACCTGGGTGTTCCGCGCGCCCCAGCACAACTCGCTGATGGCCAAGGCGCTGGTGGGCCACATGCGCGAAACCGGCGTGAAGACGCTGGGCTTCATCGGCTTCAACGATCCCTACGGCGAAGACTGGCTCAAGCAGATCACCGCCGCCACCGAAGCCGCCGGCATCAAGCTGGTGGCGGTGGAGCGCTACAACCGGGTCGATACCTCGGTGAGCGGTCAGGTGCTCAAGCTCGTCGCTGCCAAGCCCGACGCGGTGATGGTCGCCGGCTCCGGCACGCCCGCTGCGCTGCCCCATTCCACGCTGTTCGAGCGCGGCTACAAGGGCCAGATCTACCAGACTCACGCTGCCGCCAACAAAGAGTTCCTGAAGGTTGGCGGCAAGGCTGTCGAAGGCGGCATCCTGCCCATCGGCCCGGTGGCGGTGGCGGCCCAGCTGCCGGATTTGCATCCGTCCAAGAAGCCGGCGCTGGAATACATCAAGCTGTATGAGGCCAAGTACGGCCCGGGCAGCGTGTCGTCCTTCGGTGCCTACGCCTACGACGCCTACAAGCTGATCGAAAAGGCCGTGCCCGCCGCGCTCAAGGCCGGCAAGCCGGGCACGCCCGCCTTCCGCAAGGGCCTGCGCGACGCCATCGAGAGCGAGCGCGAGATCGCCGGCGCCCACGGCGTGTTCAACATGAGCGCCAACGACCACTTCGGGCTGGACGAGCGCGCCCGGGTGCTGGTGCGCGTGACCGGCGGCGACTGGAAGATGCTTTCCGGCAAATAAGGAGCGCGAACGATGACAACGATCATTCGTGATCCCGGCAGGCTGTTTGCGCCGGCCACCGTGATGGTGGAACACCGCGCCGACGGCAGCCGCATCCTGCGCTCGCCGATGACCCTCGGTGCCGTGCCGGCCAGGCTGGGCGACCACCTGGAGCGCTGGGCCGCCGAGGCGCCCGAGCGCACCTTCATCGCCGAACGCGGCGCCGACGGCGAGTGGGTGCGGGTGAGCTACGCCGAGGCCCTGGCCCGCGTGCGCGCCGTGGCCACCTGGCTGCTGGGGCAGAAGCTGTCGGTGGAGCGCCCGGTGGTGGTGCTCTCCGACAACAGCGTCGAGCACGCGATTCTGATGCTGGCGGCGATGCACATCGGCGTGCCGGTGTCGGCGATCTCCCAGGCTTACTCGCTGGTGTCGAAGGATTTTGCCAAGCTCAAGAGCAACATCGAGCACATCACCCCCGGGGTGATCTTCGTGGAGCATCACGCCCGCTTCGCCCCGGCGCTGGCGGCCATCGCGCCGCTCCACGACGGGGTGGTGGTGGCCGGCACGGCCGGCGGTGCGGGCGAGGGGGCGGTGCCGTTCTCCAGGCTGCTGGAGCGCACCGACGCCGCGGCGGTGGATGCTGCCTACGCCGGGGTGACTGGCCACACGATCGCCAAGTTTCTGTTCACCTCGGGCTCGGTGGGGGCGCCCAAGGCGGTGATCAACACCCAGCACATGATCTGCTCCAACCAGCAGGCCAAGGCGCAGATCTGGCCCTTCCTCGAAGCCCAGCCGCCGGTGATCGTGGATTGGCTGCCCTGGAGCCACACCTTCGGCAGCAACCACAACTTCAACATGGTGCTGCGTAACGGCGGCACGCTGTACCTCGATGCCGGCAAGCCGGTGCCGGGCGCGTTGTTCGAGACCAGCCTGAAGAACCTTCGCGAAGTGTCGCCCACCGTGTATCTCAACGTACCGCGGGGCTTCGACATGCTGGTGTCGGCGCTGCACGAGGATGAACCCCTGCGCCGGGCCTTCTTCAAGAACCTGCAGGTGATCTTCTACGCCGCCGCGGCGCTGCCCCAGCACTTGTACGACGAGCTCAACCGCCTGTCGCTGGAGACCCTGGGCTTTCAGGTGCCGCTGGTGTCGGGCTGGGGTTCGACCGAGACCGCGCCCCTGTGCACCGACAGCCACTTTGCGCCGGAGCGTTCCGGCGTGATCGGCATCCCCATCCCCGGCACCGAGCTCAAGCTGGTGCCTTCCGCCGACAAGATGGAAGTGCGGGTGCGCGGCCACAACGTGATGCCCGGCTACTGGAAGCTGCCCGAGCTGTCGAAGGCCGCCTTCGACGAGGAAGGCTTCTACAAGATCGGCGACGCGGTGGAGTTCGTCGACCCGACCAAGCCCCAGAAGGGCCTGCTCTTCGACGGGCGCGTGGGCGAGGACTTCAAGCTCGTCACCGGCACCTGGGTGCATGTGGGCGCGCTGCGCATGAAGGGCCTCGACGCCCTGGTGCCGGTGGCTCAGGACATCGTTGTCACCGGCCACGACCGCGACGAGATTGGTTTCCTGATCTTCCCCAACATCCCCGAGCTGCGAAAGCTCTCCGCCAACCTGCCGGCCGATGCGTCGGTGGAAGAACTGCTGCACCAGCCCTCGGTGCGCGCGATGGTCGCCCGCGGCCTGGCGCGGCTCAAGAAGGAAGGCGGCGGTTCGGCGGGCTCGGCGGCGCGGGCGATGCTGCTGGTGGAGCCGCCCTCGATCGACGCCGGGGAGATCACCGACAAGGGCTACATCAACCAGCGCCTCGTGCTGACGCGCCGGGCCGACCTGGTGCTGCGCCTGCACGCCGACGAGCCGGACCACAGCGTGATCCTGCCGGCGGGCGCGGCCTAGAGAGCAACACGCACGAGCTGGGAGAACAGCCCCCCCGCGTGCCACAACAAGGAAAAGAGCATGAATTACGAAAACATCCTGGTCACCCTCGAAGACAGCATCGCCCACATCCGGCTCAACCGGCCGGCCAAGCGCAACGCGGTGAACAACGGCCTGCTGGAGGATCTCGAAGCCTGCTTCGACAGCCTCGGCGCCGACGCCACGGTGGTGGTGATCTCGGGCGAGGGCGCGCACTTCTCGGCCGGGCTGGACCTGTCGGAGCACCAGATCCGCTCGCCCTTCGAGGTGCTGCAGCACTCCCAGTGGTGGCACCGGGTCTTCCAGAAGATCCAGTTTGGCGGCCGGCCGGTGGTGTCGGCGCTGCACGGCGCGGTGGTGGGCGGCGGGCTTGAGCTTGCCACCAGCACCCACGTGCGCGTGGCCGACAAGACCACCTTCTACCAGCTGCCCGAAGGCCAGCGCGGCATCTTCGTGGGCGGCGGCGCCTCGGTGCGCGTCTCCAAGATCATCGGCCCCGACCGCATGACCGAGATGATGCTCACCGGCCGGCGCTACAACGCCGAAGACGGCTACCGCCTCGGCCTGTCGCACTACCTGGTGGAAGAAGGCAAGGCGCTGGACGAGGCGCTGATGCTCGCCCGCCAGATCGCCACCAACGCGCCGCTCTCCAACTGGGCGTCGATCACCGCTGTTGCCAACATCGGCGACATGTCCATGGCCAACGGCCTCTACACCGAATCCTTGGCGGCGGCGATCGCCCAGAGCAGCGACGAAGCCAACCGCCGCATGCAGGAATTCCTCAACCGGAAGAAAGGTTAAGCCATGGCTTACGAAGATTTCACCGCCGCCGCGCTGGTCACCCAATACGACGACATCTATCTCGTCGCCGGCGCCCGCACGCCGTTCGCCGACTACAACAGCGTGCTGCGCGACGTGAACCCCATCGACATGGGCATCTTTGCCGCCCGGGCGCTGTTCGAGCGCTCCGGCATCCCGGCTGCCGACGTGCAGTCGGTGGTGGCCGGCAACATGGCCCAGGCCGGTTTTGACGCCTACTACCTGCCGCGCCACATCGGCCTTTACGCCGGCGTGCCGGCCACCGCGCCGGCGATGCTCGCCACGCGGATCTGCGGCACCGGTTTCGAGACCATCGTGCAGGCCGCCAACCAGATCGCCCTGGGCTGCGCCCAGGTGGTGCTGGCGGTGGGCACCGAATCCATGTCGCGCAACCCGGTGGCGGCCTACACCCACCGGGCGGGCTTCCGGATGGGGCAGATCGAGTTCAAGGATTTCCTGTGGGAAGCCTTCACCGACCCCGCGACCCGTCAGGGCATGGGCAACACCGCCGAGAACGTGGCCCAGAAGTACGGCATCACCCGCGAGGAGGTGGACGCCTACGCCGCCCAGACCTTCGCCCGCGCCAACGCCGCGTGGGACGGCGGCTACTTTGCCGACGAAGTGGCTGCGGTGACCAACGCCGAGTTCCAGCTCGACGGCTACCAGAGCCGCTTCCTCAAGCTCGCTGACCGCAAGACGGTGTTCGAGCGCGACGAGCACGTCAAGCCGACCTGCCTCGAGACGCTGCAGAAGCTCAAGCCCGCCTTCAAGGGCGTGCAGACCGGCGGCAACAGCTCGGCCATTGTCGACGGCGCCGCTGCAGTGCTGGTGGCGTCTGGCGATTACGTGCGCGCCCACGGCCTCAAGCCCCTGGCCCGCATCGTGGCCGGCAGCGCAGCCGGCGTGCCGCCCGAGATCATGGGCATCGGCCCGGCGCCGGCGATCCGCGCGGTGCTGGCCAAGGCCGGCCTCACCCTCGGCGACGTGGGCCGCGTCGAGATCAACGAAGCCTTCGGCGCCCAGTACCTCGGCTGCGAACGCGAGCTGGGCCTCGACCGCGACCGCGCCAACACCCGCGGCGGCGCCATCGCCATCGGCCACCCGCTGGGTGCCTCCGGCATGCGTCTCACCCACACCGTGTCGCGCCAGCTCCAGCTGGACGACCAGCAGTTCGGCATCGCCTCGGCGTGCGTCGGCGGCGGGCAGGGGATGGCGATTCTGGTCGAGCGCGCCTGACGCCGCGAAGCCCCCGTAGGGGCGACTTCAGTCGCCCGCCGACTCCGATCCTGCAATCGCGCGTGATCGACGAAGGGATGGGCGACTGAAGTCGCCCCTACGGGCGCGCCTTGGCGATTCAAACAAATACGACAGCGCCGGCCCACGCCGGCCACTGGAAGGAGACAGCACATGCAGATTCAGGATTCCGTTTTCATCGTCACCGGCGGCGCGTCAGGCCTCGGCGAAGCCACCGTCCGCAACCTGCACGCCGGCGGGGCGAAGATCGTGATCGCCGACGTGGGCGTGGATAAGGGCGAGACCCTGGCCGCCCAGCTTGGCGATCGCGTGGTCTTCATCAAGACCGACATCACCAGCGAAGCCGACGGCAAGGCCGCGGTCGAGCTGGCGGTGAGCCGCTTCGGCGCGCTCCACGGCCTCATCAACTGCGCCGGCGTGGGCCCGGCCTGGAAGGTGCTGGGCAAGGACGGCCCGCACCCGCTGGAGAGCTTCGCCCGCACCGTGAACATCAACCTCGTGGGCGCCTTCAACATGGTTCGGCTGGCGGCCGCGGCGATGGCGGCGGGCACGCCCAACGCCGAGGGCGAGCGCGGCGTGATCGTCAATACCGCCTCGGTGGCGGCGTTTGAAGGCCAGGTGGGCCAGGCGGCGTATGCGGCATCCAAGGCCGGCGTGGTGGGCATGACCCTGCCCGTCGCCCGCGAGCTGGCCCGCTCCGGCATCCGCGTGAATGCCATCGCGCCGGGGCTGTTCCTCACCCCGATGATGGAGGCGCTGCCCCAGGATGTGCAGGATTCGCTGGGCAAGGCGACGCCCTTCCCGCCGCGTCTGGGCCGGCCGGACGAGTTTGCGCAGCTGGTGCGTTCCATCGTCGAGAACGTGATGCTCAACGGCGAAGTGATCCGCCTCGACGGCGCCGTGCGCCTGTCGGCCAAGTAAGGGGGCGGCGATGGCACGAATCATTGCGCCCTCGGACGTGGGGCATCTGGTGAAGAACGGCGCCACGGTGTACTGCACCGGCATGGGCCTCGCCGGCTTTGCCGAAGAGGCGGTGCTGGCGATCCGCGAATCCTTCGAGGCCACCGGCCACCCGCGGGATCTCACGCTCTATCACGCCACCGGCGTGGGCAACGGCAAGGATCGCGGCGTGCATCACTTCGCCCGCGAAGGCCTGCTCAAGCGCATCGTCGGCGGCCACTTTGGCGTGGGCGGGCCGGAGCTGATGCGCCTCATCATGGACAACAAGATCGAGGCCTACAACCTGCCGC
The DNA here is from genome assembly GCA_023150095.1 of Zoogloea sp. Lineage (GTDB taxonomy): Bacteria > Pseudomonadota > Gammaproteobacteria > Burkholderiales > Rhodocyclaceae > Zoogloea. The sequence continues at coordinate 15,290 of JAKLLO010000091.1, forward strand.
AAGGCGTGCTGGTGCAGCTGCCCAAGCAGATCGCCGGTCGGCGGCCGGGCTTCATGACCAAGGTTGGGCTGGATACCTTCGTCGATCCGCGTATCGAGGGCGGCAAGGTGAATGCGTCCGCCACCGAGGATCTGGTGGAGGTGGTGCACCTGGATGGCGAGGAGTGGCTGTACTACCGCAACCCGAAGGTGGATGTGGCGCTGCTCCGCGGTTCGTTTGCCGACGAGAACGGCAACGTGTCGATGGCCCGGGAGGGCGTGCTGCTGGAGTCGCTGTCCATCGCCCAGGCGGCGCGGGCCAGCGGCGGCATCGTGATCGTGCAGGTGGAGCACATCGTCAAGAACGGCACCCTGCACCCGAAGGACGTGAAGATCCCCGGCATTCTGGTGGACTACATCGTGATCGGCCGGCCGGAGTATCACCTCCAGACGATGAACACCTACTTCAACCCGGTGTACGCCGGCGACATCAAGGTGCCCACCCGGGCGATGCAGCCCCTGCCGCTGGACGAGCGCAAGATCATCGCCCGGCGCGCGGCGATGGAGCTCAAGCCCGGTGCGGTGGTGAACCTGGGCATCGGCATGCCCGAGGGCGTGGCGTCGGTGGCGGCGGAAGAGAAGATCGAGCACCTGATGGCGCTCACGCTCGAGACCGGCCCCATCGGCGGCGTGCCGGCGGCGGGCTTCGATTTTGGCCATGCCTCCAACGCCGAGGCGGTGGTGGAGCAGCCAGCCCAGTTCGACTTCTACGACGGTGGCGGCATCGACGTGGCCTTCCTGGGCCTCGCCCAGACCGACGGCCAGGGCAACGTGAATGTGAGCAAGTTCAGCGGGCGTCCGGTGGGCTGTGGCGGCTTCATCAACATCACCCAGAACGCCAAGAAGGTGGTGTTCTGCGGCACTTTCACCGCCGGCGGGCTGGAGATCGGCGTGGAGGCCGGCCGGCTGAAGATCGTCAAGGAAGGCAAGAGCCGCAAGTTCATTGAGCAGGTGGAGCAGATCACCTTCAGCGGCCACTACGCGGCGAGCATCGGCCAGACGGTGCTGTACGTCACCGAGCGGGCGGTGTTCCAGCTGAGCGCCGAGGGCATGGAGCTGCTGGAGGTGGCACCGGGCATCGACATCCAGCGCGACGTGGTGGCGCACATGGCCTTCCCGCCCATCATGCGCGACGTGCAGCTGATGGACGCCGGCCTGTTCCAGCCCGAATGGGGTCATCTCTCCGAGCGGATCGGCGGCCGATAGGGCGGTCTTTCCCTTCCGATCTTCGCTCGTTCACGGCTGCGCGGCTCAGGTCCCCGCAGCCGTTTTTTTCGTCCATCAATCTTGAAAGGAGCCCGCCGTGGGCTATCACCACATCCATCGCTACCGCATCGCCTTCGTCGATTGCGACCCGGCGCAGATCGTGCATTTTTCCAATTACCTCCGGTGGTTCGACACTGCCAGCCGCGAGTTCTTCACCGCCTGCGGCGTGCCCAGCTGGCGCGACACCGAGCGCGAGTCCGGCATCATCGGCACGCCGCTGGTGGACGCCCAGGCCAGCTTTCGCAACCCCGCCACCTACGGCGAGGACATCGAGATCGAGAGCTGGGTGGACAGCTGGAGCGGCAAGAGCTTCGTGATGCGCCACATCGCCCGGCGCGGCGACACGGTGCTGGCCGAAGGGCGCGAGGTGCGGGTGTTTGCGGTGCGGGAGTCGGTGGACCCGCCGAAGATCAGGGCGGTGGCGGTGCCGGCTGAAATCCGCGAGCAGTGCTGTTAGCGGCGCACCAAAAGAAAAACCCGAGGGCGGGGGCGCCACTCGGGTTAAATCCACACCAAAGGAGGAGGGTGGAGGAGACAACTGCAGAATAGCGCCTGGAATGCTGCATTGCAACATCGAACTTGTATCCGGTTGTTATTCCGTCACGGATGGGCGCTTGTCTGCCTGCTTTCTCCTCCGCTCGGGAGCGGTCGGCGATCTGGTCTGGTGTGCCCCGGAGGGTGCGGGGCCGGCGTCTGCCTGTGATCGAGGAGCGGACGCCGGGCTGGGCGGGCGTCAGTCGCCGCGGGAGAGGGCCGGGCGGCGGCCGACTTCGACCTTGATGTCGAGCTTTTCCCTGGCTCGGCGCAACTCGAAACCGGCCTGGCGGCCTGGG
>JAKLLO010000312.1 GCA_023150095.1 Zoogloea sp.
GCCTGTTCTTCTTCCGTATTCACCTTGCCGAGCCTGACGCGGGGTTCCAGCTGCCCCGCGGCCGCCGAGAACGCCGGTGCCATGCTCCGGCACGGGCCGCACCAGGGTGCCCAGAAATCCACCAGCAGCGGCAGATCGCCTTTCTCGGCATGGGCGGCAAAATTTGCCGTAGTCAGGGTCAGCGGCGCTCCGGTGAAAAGCGGGCCCTTGCAGCGGCCGCAGGTGCCGTTGTCTCCCAGCTTGTCGGCCGGTACGCGGTTCAGGGCCTGGCAATGGGGGCAGGTGACGAGGACGGGCGGGTTCATGGCATGGGATCCGGAAGGCTGTGGCAGGGTTCAGATGGGGTGAGGCGGCCGAGTTTCAAGGGGCGCGCGCCATCCGTGTATTCCTCTGGCGCCAATCGATACCTAAAGTTCTGGCCGCCCCGGCCGAAATTTGCTCCTGAAGCGCGATGTCGTCGCGGACCTTTAAGGAGGTGGCCTGTGAGCCGAGGCAGCACATACGGAATCAGTCGGGTAGACAATGAAACCAGCCGCACCCACGGCTGGCTGGTGACGATCCAGCGTCGCGGTGTGATCTACCGCAAGCACTTCAGTGACGGCGTGTTTGGCGGAAAGCAGCGCTCGTTTGCGGCTGCCAAGGAATACCGGGACGAGATCATTGCGGCCCATCCCCCGTTGTCGATGCAGGAGTATTCCAACATCGTCAAGAAGAACAACCGTTCCGGGGTCGTCGGCGTGTGTCGCTACTGCGCCTCGGAAACTCGCGACCTGCCTGAAGAGAAGCAGCGTTGGTTCTGGGTGGCGTCGTGGCCCTTGCCGGATGGCCGTCGAAAGCGGGTCAAGTTCTCCGTCAAGAAGTACGGCGAGGATGGCGCCTTCCAGATGGCGATGGACGCCCGAGCGTCGGCGCTCGGCAAGCTGGTCGGGGCGTTCGATCCGGGTGCGGTGCGTCGCAAGGCCGCCCGGCGCCGTACGGCACCGGTGGTCGCGTCAGGGGCGCACTGAAAACTGCGATGTCGTCAGTCCTTGTCCGCCAGGGCGAGGCTGACCATCCAGGTGAGCAGGCTGTAGGCCAGCGCACCCCAGAAAGCGGTTGAAAAGTCCGGCACGACGAAGCCCTTCACGAGGCCGGACACGCTCCAGAACATCAGCGCGTTGATCACCAGCGTGAACAATCCCAGGGTCAGGATGGTGATCGGCAGGGTGATCAGCACCAGCAGCGGTCGGATGATCGCATTGACGAAGCCCAGCAGTACCGCGCTGATCAGCGCCGCTGCGTAGCTGTCCACCTGCACCTTGCTGATGATCTCCGGGATCAGCATCAGTGCGACCGCGTTGAGCACCCAGCGCAATATCAGTTTCATTGGTTCTCTCCAGCCCCGGCGGGGCGACGATTGATCAGGCCTTGGCGCCGCGATCGCGGGCCAGGCGCGCCTGGCGTTCGAGCGTGGCGGCATCCGGCTGTGCGTCGGTGAGCCAGTGGCCCATCTCGCGACGGCACACGGCCATCAGCGCGTCGATCCAGTCGTCGCGCTCGTTGAGGCACGGGATGTAGCCGAAGCGCTCGCCGCCGGCATGCAGGAAGGCCTCGCGGCATTCCATGTTGATTTCTTCCAGCGTTTCGAGGCAATCCGAGACGAAGCCGGGGCACATCACGTCCACCGATTTGACGCCATTCTGCGCCATGGTTTCGAGCGTGGGCTGGGTGTAGGGCTGCAGCCATTCGGCCTTGCCGAACCGCGACTGGAAGCTCACCACCAGCTTCTCCGGCGGCAGGGCCAGGGCTTCGCC
>JAKLLO010000313.1 GCA_023150095.1 Zoogloea sp.
GCATGTCGGGCGGCACCTCCTGGACGTAGCTCACGCTGGCGTTCTTCGCCGCCATCCACAGGCCCCGCTTCCGCGCGCGCGCTGCCTGGCTCGGCGGATCGAGGTCCAGCCCCAGCACGGCCAGCACCTGGGCGACCCGGTTGAAGCCCAGATCGCTCAGGGCGCCCGCCTCCAGGCCGACCAGCGTCTGCCGCGATAGCCCGCTCAGCTGTGCGAGCCGGGACTGCGTCAGCCCCAGCGCTTCGCGCCGCTCGCGGATGATGGTGCCCAGGTTGGAGAGGTCCACAGCTTGGCCTGAAGAAATGTCGAATATTTTGGACATTCTAGCGCCTCCGGACCATATCCGCCAAGCGCTCGCCAGCGGCGCTACAAGCCGCTCGCTGCCCACAGCCGTGACACACGTGCTCGCTGTCGGGCCACCGCGGGCGGTCGAGGCCATCGATCAGTCGACGGCGCCTGGCTCCGATGGCTTCGACCTGCTCCCGCGACATCAACCTGACCGCTCGTGCTGTCGGCGGCGCTGAGTGCCGGCCAGGAAAGACCACGAAAGCCTCGTCGGACACCTGGACACGCATTTCATCCTCCACGGCCACCCGCTGCGCCGAGAGCTGGATGACATCCGACTCCCTCACCGCCGCAGTCGACCGCGTCTTCAGTTCAACCAGCACGACCAGACCGCTCGGCAGCCGATAGGCCCTGTCCACCCTGGCCACGATGGGCCAGCGGCTCTTCGACCTGAACTGCGACTCCACGCAGATCAGGTCGGCATCCCGCAGATCAGCCGGTCGTTCCCGCCGTTCCGCAACCAGTGCGTGTTGGCGCCGGAGTAGCTGCCACGAGACGACCAAAGCGACCGCCAGGAGCAGCCCCCATTGCCACAGTGACTCGATCTTCATGGTCGACGCCTCGCCGATCGGCGGCGCCAGACGCTTGCTGCGCAGCCCAGCAGACACCTCGTGATCCACCGCAATGGCGGGCAGCGCTGGAGAACCCTGCAAAGGCGGTGACCGGCGGCATAGTAGGCCGCGACCAGGCGGCGCCCCCAAGACCGCGGCCGCAGCACAGTGTCCCTGAAGTCGCGCAGCGCATCGGTCTGCCATGCGTCCCCGAAGACCATCGTTGCGATGAAGCACCGCTCCCCTGATCGTCGCGCCGAACCGCCACCTGCCGCTGTGGCGCGCCGACCCTGCAGTTCGAAACGCGCATGGGCAGCAATACCCCTACGGCGGGCCACTTCCTGCGATGGGCTTCGACGCGGCCCGTGGACGGATTCGAGAACGACCAGGCGTTCACACCGTCCCATCTTCGCCAGCTCGGACGCCCCAACAGCGCCATAGCCGCGCCGTGCCTTCTCGGTCTTCATTCCGTGATCGCCGGCTGGAACACGCCGTTCGTCACCGCAGCAGCCTGCTGCACGTCAGGCTTCTTCGGGACCTTGATCGTGTCTGGCGTCTGCAGGCTCGACATCGCGAACACGCCATGCTGCGCCAGCAGACCGTCGTAGGCCAGCAGTCGCAGACGGTTCACCCGCTTTCGCCCCTGCCGAAACTGGCTCAGTTCATCGAACAGGCGCGGGTTCTCCTCGCGCGAGAGTTCGAACACCAGCCGGATCGGTCGAAGGGCTCCGCGTTCCTGCGTGCTCATGCACCACCCCCTGGTGCACGATCCGAAGGCGTCGGCGTCGCGAGCGAAGTCATTGCGTAGTTCTGCCCTGCCAGCTGAAAGCCCCTCACGTTCGCGTACAGCGGCTCCTTCACCTCGTGGATCCGGTGCTTGGGGAAGGCTGCCTT
>JAKLLO010000314.1 GCA_023150095.1 Zoogloea sp.
ACTTGACGAAGGGCGGCTTGGAAAAGTCGTAGATCTGCTCGGGCTTCTTGTTCCAGTGGATCAGCTCGGCCTGCTCTCCCCAGAAGCCGTCGCGGTCTTCGATGGAGCGTTTGTGGAATTCCTGGTACGAAGTCATGGATTCTCTCCCTCAATCTTGAACGAATACGCCGACGCCGCCCATGGCGAAACGACATGGGACAGTGCTTCGCCACTTATGATTTTTTTAGGGGGCGGCGCTTGCCAACTCCGAGTCGGCGAAGCTGGCGAGCTTCGCCAGCGGCAGACCGGAGTGGCTGCGGGATTCTATCAATTCCAGGAGAGGCAGGAGGGCCCGGATCGCGTCGGGAAGCTGTTCGACGAGCCGGGCATCGGCCGGGTTGCCGGCCAGCTGCTGCAGGAGCTTGTCGATGCTGAGCGGCGGACGGGGCTGCGGCGCGAGCATGTCGGCGGTGATCTCGCCCTGGTCGCCCATGATGCGGTTGCCGCCGGCAGCGCGGCCCTGGGCCAGCCGCTGCACGGCCACGCCGATGAGGTGGCTGACCGTCTGCGCCTGGCCGGCATCGGAGGTGGCGATGCCCACCGTGAGACGGATGCGGATGCGCTCCTCCCGGTAGGTCATCACGATGTGGTCGATCGCCTTCTGCAGCCGCAGCGCAAAGCCGGCGGCGCCGTTCATGCTGGTGCTGGGCGAAACCACCGCAAAGCGCGCCGGCGCCAGCTCGGCGACGGTGTCTTCCTTGCGCAGCTTGGTGGCCATGATCTTGGAGAGCTTGCGATTGACCAGCTGGGCGACGTGGGCACCATAGCGGGCGACGAGGCCCTCGAACTGGTCGATCTCGATCACCTGCACCGACAGCTCACCCTTGTGGCGCTGGGCAGCGGCGAGCTCCTGGCTGGCGTGGTGATGCAGGTAGGAGGCCGTGGCGAGGCCGGAGTCGGGGTCGACAGGGCTGGCGGTGGCCAGCGCGGCGCGGCTCTCCTCGAGGTCGCGCTGGGTGCGGGCCAGCTGGGTGAGAGACTCAAGGCGGGCCAGCAGCTCGACGTTGCTGACGCTTTTGGAGATGAAGTCGGTGGCACCCGCACTCTTGGCGCGGATGCGCACCTCGGGCTCGTCGTCGCCGGAAATGACCACCACCGGCAGCGTGCTGATGCGGGAAAGGCGCGAAGAACGCATGCGCTCGAGGAGACCATAGCCATCGAGGCGCGGCATCCCGATGTCGGTAATCACCGCCTGGATGGTCGGGTCGACCAGCAATGTCTGCCAGCCGGCCTCGCCGTCGGCCTCCTCGCGCACTTCGAAGCGACCCCGCACATGCCGGATGATGGAGGCTCTCACCATCCGGGAGTCGTCGATGATCAGGACTCGGGGAAGGTTCTGATCGCGTTCTTCACTCATGCTGGGCTCACATTGGGTAACTTCAGTCCTTTACGGCAATCACCGTGCGTCCCTTGACCCGTCCTTCGATGAAGTCGTGGAAAACGCCCGGAAGCTCGGCAAACGGCACCGTCCGCGTCATGGCGGCCAGGTGACGCGGCTTGAGGTCGGAAGCCAGGCGTGCCCACACCTTGCTGCGGGTCGGTTCGCCCATGTAGCCGGAGTCGACGCCGAGCAGGCTCACACCCCGCAGGATGAAGGGGAACACCGTGGTGTTGAGCTTGATGCTCTGGGCGTTGCCGATGCTCGCCACGGTGCCGGCCTGCTTCATGGTAGACAGCACCCAGGCCAGAATGTCACCGCCGACGTTGTCGACGGCGCCGGCCCACAGGCCCGCGTCGAGGGG
>JAKLLO010000092.1 GCA_023150095.1 Zoogloea sp.
CGCATGGCTGCGGATCATCGTCGCCGTCCTTGTCCCGCTGCTCGCCGGGCTGGCCGTCGCGGCCGAACTCAAACCGATCCGCGTCTCCGAACACGCCTGGTACGTGCTGGGCGATTCGGGCATGGCATCCGGCGCCAACCAGGGTTTCAACAGCAATGCGGGCTTCGTGGTGACCCGCGACAGCGTGGTGGTGATCGACGCGCTGGGCACGCCGGTGCTGGGCGAGGCGTTGGTGGCGGCGATCCGGAAGATCACTGACAAGCCGATCCGACGGGTGATCCTCACCCATTTCCATGCCGACCACTTCTACGGCCTGCCTGCCTTCAAGGCAGCCGGCGCCGAGGTGTGGGCCCACCGGGCCGGGCGCGACTACTTCTCCAGCGGCGAAGCCGCCGCCCGCCTCGCCCAGCGCCGGCAGGATCTCTTTCCGTGGGTGGACGAATCCACCCGCCTCGTCGAAGCAGACCGCTGGCTCGACGGCGACACGCGCTTCGAGGAAGGCGGGCTGCACTTCCGGGTGAGCTACCTCGGCCCGGCCCATTCGTCCGAAGACCTGATGGTGAGCGTTGATGAAGACGGCGTGGTTTTCTGCGGCGACATCCTGTTTGCCGGGCGGATTCCCTTCGTGGGCAGCGCCGACAGCCGCCGCTGGCTCGTCGCCATCGACCAGCTCGCCGCGCTCAAGCCGAAGATCCTCGTCACCGGCCACGGCCGCCACTCCACCAACGCGGCCGCCGACCTCACCCTCACCCGCGACTACCTCATCTACCTGCGCGAGCAGATGGGCAAGGCCGTGGAAGAGATGATTCCCTTCGACGAGGCCTACGCCCGCACCGACTGGCGGCGCTTCAGCGGGCTTCCCGCGTTCGAGGCCGCCAACCGCATCAACGCCTACGGCACCTACCTCACCCTGGAGCGCGAATCCCTCGCCCGCTGACCCGATGCGTGCCGGCCTGCTAGCCCTGTTCCTCACCGCCGGCCTTACCCTGGCCGGAGCGCCTGTCTTCGCCAAGGGCCCGCTGGAATCCCGCCTCCACGAACCCGCCGCCCGGCCGGACGTGATCTATGTCGTGCTCTTCAGCCTGCCCGACTGCACCTACTGCGTGGCGATCCGCGACGCCTACCTGCCGGCCCTGCCCGACGACCCGCGATTCCGCGAACGGGTACGCATCCGCGAGATCTCCATCAGCAGTCCGCGGGCGATCGCCGATTTCGACGGCAGCCCCACGCGCCACGTCGATGTGGCCCGCCGCTACGGCGTAAAGTTCGCGCCGACCGTGCTGTTCCTCGACAAAAGCGGACAGCCCCGCGCAGAGGCCCTCCTCGGCGGCGACAGCGTCGGGCTGTATGGCGGCTATCTCGAAAAGCGCGTGCTGCAGGCCCTCGAGGCCAGCGCCAGCGCCCGATGAAGCCGGCTACTTGAAGTGGTAATAACGGTGATTGAGCCAGGCCACCACGTCCTCCTCGTCCTCGGGGAACCAGCCCGTCTTGAGCTGCGTGGCGCAAAAACTCACCTGCGCATGGAGCTGCGGGAGGCTCTTCACCTTGCGGTCGCTACGCAGGTAAAGCTTGGAACCGTCACCGCCGATCAGCCGCTTGTGGCAGGCCGCGCAGTCCTTCTCGGTCACCAGTCTCTCGCCAACGGCCGGATCGCCGGCCTGGGCGCCCGCCGCCATCGCAAGGCCGGCCGCCAGCATCAGGAATCGCATTGCTTTCATGGTCTGCCTCTTTCAGAGGTTGATCGGATGAACTCCACGGAGGAAGTATGAAACATTTTGCCGCCGGTGCCATGCTCGCGCTGTTCGCCTTCGGGCTGCCCCTGACCGGCGTGGCGCAGGTCGATCCGGCCAGCGTGCCGGAAATCAAGCGTAGCCGCCTCCAGCTCTACCTCACCGCCCGCGAAGCCCACGACATCTACACCCGCGAACCGGCCCGCACCCTGTTCCTCGATGTGCGCACCCGCGCCGAAGCCATGTACGTGGGCGTGCCCAGTGATGCCGACGCCCTCGTGCCCTACGTCGAACACCAGGAGTTGATGACCGACTGGGACGACCGCCGGGGCATGTACCAGCTGATGGCCAACAGCGATTTTCTGACCGAGGCCGAGACCCGCCTCAAACAGAAGGGGCTCACCAAGACGGACCGGGTGATCCTCATCTGCCGGTCGGGTGACCGCAGCGCCCACGCCGCCGACCTCCTCGCCAACGCCGGCTACACCCGCGTCTACAGCGTGGTGGATGGCTTCGAGGGCGACGCCGCCAAGGACGGCCCGAAGGCCGGCCAGCGCATCGTGAACGGCTGGAAGAACGCCGGCCTGCCCTGGTCGTACAAGCTCGACAAGGCCAGGATGTACTTCCCGCGCTGATCGTCGCCGGCCCGGGCCGCTTGGCACCGCAGCCCCCGGGCCCGTAAGCTACGGGGCTCCGGCCTCTCCGCGTCCCCTGCCATGTTCCGAATCCGCACCCTTGCCGCGGCCACCGCCGCGCTCCTCGCCACCTTCGTCACGCCGGCCCACGCCGGCAAGACCCTCGACGCCATCAAGTCCAAGGGCCAGCTCGCCTGCGGAGTGAGCACCGGCGTGATCGGCTTCTCCGCCGCCGACAGCCAGGGCCAGTGGCGCGGGCTCGACGTGGACGTGTGCCGGGCGATCGCCGCGGCGGTGCTGGGCGACCCGAACAAGGTGCGCTGGGTGCCCCTCAACTCCCAGCAGCGCTTCACCGCCATCCAGTCGGGCGAGGTGGACATCCTCTCCCGCAACACCACCTGGAGCCTGACCCGCGACGCCGGCCTGGGTCTGCACTTCACCGCCGTCACCTACTACGACGGCCAGGGCTTCCTGGTGGCAAAGAAGTCCAAGGTCACCAGCGCCAGACAGCTCAAGAACGCCGAGATCTGCGTGCAGTCCGGCACCACCACCGAACGCAACCTCGCCGACTGGTTCCGCGCCCAGGGCATCAAGGTCAAGCCGGTCGTCTTCGACAAGTTCGAGCCGTCCATCAAGGCCTTCTTCAGCGGCCGCTGCCAGGCCTACACCACCGACGCCTCGGCGCTGGCCTTCATCCGCACCAAGGAAGCCCCCAACCCCGACGACTACCTGGTGCTGCCCGAGATCATCTCCAAGGAACCCCTCGGCCCGGCCGTGCGCCGCGGCGACGACGAGTGGTTCGCCGTCGTGAAATGGGTGGTCCAGGCGCTGGTCGAAGCCGAAGAGCTGGGCATCACCCAGGCCAAGGTGGACGCCCTCAAGGCCTCGCCCGATCCTGCCGTGCAGCGCTTCCTCGGCGTGGGTGAGGATCTCGGCAAGAACCTCGGCCTCGACCGCGAATGGGCCGCCCGCGCCATCAAGGCCGGCGGCAACTACGGCGAGATCTTCGAGCGCAACGTGGGCGCCGGCTCGCCCCTCAAGCTGCCCCGCGGGCTCAACGCCCAGTGGAACAAGGGCGGCCTGATGTACGGCCTGCCGCTGCGCTGATTCCGTCGCGGGACCCGCGCCCGCGCCACCTGCAATGCACGCAAAATCGTTCTCCCGCATCGCCGCCCAGGCGCTGATCGTCCTCGCAGTCGCCGGCCTGCTGGCGCTGCTCGTCACGACCACCGCCAGCCACCTCGCCCAACGCGGCATCCGCAGCGGCTTCGATTTCCTGCTCGAGCCCGCCGGCTTCACCCTGGGCGAGAGCGCCATTCCGCTGGACGCCGGGGATTCGACCCTGCTGGCCTTCGCTGCCGGCCTCGCCAACACCCTGCGTCTGGCCCTGCCCGGCGCCGCGCTGGCGCTGGGGCTGGGCGTGCTGGTGGGCTTCGGGCGGCTCGCCGAGCATCCGCTGATGCGCGGCCTCGCCAGCGCCTTCGTCAATGCCTTCCGCAACATCCCGCTGCTGCTCCAGCTGCTGGCGTGGTACTTCATCCTCACCGATCTGCTGCCCGCCTCCGACGCCGCGCTGCGCCTCGCGCCCGGCGTGTTCCTCAGCAAATCCGGGCTGGCCCTGCCCTGGTGGGGCGAAGCCGGCTTCGAGATCCCCGAGCCCGCCGGCTTCGGCATCGACGGCGGCGCCCGCCTCACGCCGGAATACCTGGCGATGCTGGTGGGCCTGGTGATCTACACCGCCGCCTACATCGCCGAGATCCTGCGCGCCGCGGTCGAGGCCCTGCCGCCAGGCCAGCGCCTCGCTGCGCTGGCGATGGGCATGACGCCCCGCCAGGCCTTCCGCCTCGTGCTGCTGCCCCAGGCCTGGCGCGCCGCGCTGCCGCCAGTGACGAGCCAGCTCCTCAATTTGTTCAAGAACGCCTCGCTGGCGGTGGCCATCGGCTACCCGGATCTGGTGTCGGTGGCCGGCACCAGCCTCAACCAGACCGGCCGCGCCATCGAATGCCTCAGCATCGTGATCGCGGTGTACCTGCTGCTGTCGCTGGCCGGCGCGGCGGTGAGCCACCGGCTCGAAAAACGCGTGCTCGTGGGAGGCCAGGCGTGATTACTGATGTGGCGGCGACTTCAGTCGCCCGCGCACCTTTGCCTGGGTGCCTGACGGCCAGGCTGGATGGGCGACTGAGGTCGTCGTTGCGGCGCCACTCGACGGCGGAATGATGGCCATGACCCTGTCCACCCTGCGCCGACGCCTGTTCGGCGACCCATTGAGCACTGCATTCACGCTGCTGGTTGCCGCGGCCCTCGCCACGTGGCTGCCGCCGCTGCTGCGCTGGGCGGTGCTGAACGCCGAGCTCAGACCGGACGCCGCCGCCTGCTCCGCCCTCGACCACGCCGGCGCCTGCTGGGGCGTGGTGGCCGAGAAGGCGCGCTTCATCCTGCTCGGCCGCTATCCGGGCGACGAGAGCTGGCGGCCGATCACCGCCGCCGGGCTGATCGTCGCCAGCTGGCTGGCAGTCGCCTTCGGCCGCATCGGCGGACGCACGGCGCTGCTCGCGCTGGCCCTGCCGCCGCTCGTCGCCATCCCGCTGCTGGGTGGGTTTGCCGGGCTCGCGCCGGTGCCCACCGAACTGTGGGGCGGCCTGCCGCTCACCTTGCTGCTCACCGCCGGCGGCATGGCGGGCGCGCTGCCCCTGGGCATCGCGGTAGCCTACGGGCGACGCTCGACGCTGCCGGTGCTGCGCGGCCTGCTCACCGCCTATGTGGAACTGGCCCGGGGGATTCCCCTCATCGCCGCGCTGTTCGTGGCGTCCTTCATGCTGCCGCTGTTCTTTCCGGAGGGCATGGCGCTCGACATGCTGTGGCGGGTGCTGATCGCCATCGTGCTGTTCGCCGCGGCTTATCTGTCGGAGATCATCCGCGGCGGCCTGCAGGCGATCCGCCCGGGCCAACTGGATGCCGCGGCCGCACTGGGCCTGTCGGCGTGGCAGACCCAGCGCTGGATCGTGCTGCCCCAGGTGCTGCGGGCGGCCGCGCCGTCGCTCGCCAACAGCGCGATCGCACTGTTCAAGGACACGTCGCTGGTCACCGTGGTGAGCCTGTACGAGCTCACCGGCTCGCTGGGCCTCGCCCTGGCCGGCGACGGGGAATGGCGGCCCTTCTACCTGGAGGCCTGGCTCTTCCTCGCCGCCATCTACTGGCTGGGCTGCGCGCTGCTGGCGCGGATCAGCGCCGCAATACCGCGACGGCCTTGATCTCGATGATGTAGCCCGGCACACCGCACAGCTGGGCTGCGCCGATGGCCGTCCAGGCCGGGTAGTCGCGGGTCAGGTAGCGGTCCTTCACCTCCATGAACAGCGGCAGGTCGCGCATGTCGGTGTGGAAGCTGGTCAGATCGACGATGTCGGTCATCTCGGCGCCGGCCGCGGCGAGCACCCTCTTGAGGTTCTCGAAGGCCTGCACGATCTGCGCCTCGCGGGGCTCGACGAGCTGCATGTTCTCGTCCCGGCCGATCTGGCCGGAGACGTAGATGGTGTCGCCGACCTTCACCGCCGGGGCGTAGTGGATTTTTTCGTAAACCGCTTCCATCCCCTTCGGGATGATGGGCTGGCGATCGCTCATGGTGGCGCTCCGTTGCAAGTTGGAGCGCCCATCCTAACCCGACGCGCCCGTCGCCACCTCGGTCAGGATCTCCGCCAGCCGCCGCACGCCCGGGCCGGCGCAATCCGGATCGGCGATCACCAGGTACAACGTCACCCGCCGCAGCTCGGCGCCGCCCAGGGGCAGCGGCTTGAGCCGCCCGTCGCCCAGCTCGCGCAGGATGTGGGCCTCCGGATACCACGCAAAGCCGTGGCCGGCACAGGCCGCGGCGATCGACATGGCCATGCTGCCAAAGGTCCAGCGCTGCTCCACCTCCACGGTGGTGGTGCGCCGGTCCCGTGCCGACCCGGTGGCCCTCACCTGCAGATGCCGCCACGGTCGCAGGTCCTTCTCGCCCAGCTCGCGCCCCAGCTGGTGGAGCGGATGATCCGGCGCGGCCACCGCCAGCATCGGCATGTCGAGCAGCGGCGTACCCAGAAAGCCCGGCGGGATGTGGGGCGTCACCGCCACGTCGGCCTGCCCGCCCAGCAGCGCCTCCGCGGTGCCGCCCAGCACCGATTCGATCACCTCGATCCGCGTCCGGGGAGCCTCCGCCCCGAAGCGCGCCAGGGCCTCGAGCAGCAGATCCGGCGGAAAGAGCACCTCCGCCGCCAACCCGATCTCCGCCTCCCAGCCCGCCGACAGCTTGCGCGCTGCCTGCTCCAGATCGCCCGCCTCGGCCACCAGCGCCAGCGCCCGGCGGTACAGCATGTGGCCGGTGGGCGTGAGCACCGCCTTGCGGCCGTGGATCTCGAAGGCCTTCACGCCCAGCACGGTTTCGATCTTCTGCACCGCGTAGGTGACGGCCGACTGGCTCTTGAACAGCGCCTCGGCCGCCTGGGCGTAGCCGCCGGCATCCACCACGGCGATGAGGGCCCGCCATTGGTCGAGGCTGAGATGGGGTGCGACGGTCATACATCAAACCATTCGATAGATTTAAACGAAATCTTCTACTTTTTTATCTCTCCGGTAAATCATTAAATAGCAACACACCCACAACACCGGAGCCCTCGAAATGACCACCCTGCTCAAGATCAACGCCAGCCTGTTCTCCAACCAGGGCCAGTCCAGCCAGCTCGCCGACCGCTTCGTCGCCGCTTACGTGGCCGCCCACCCCGGCGCCACGGTGATCGACCGCGACCTGGCCGCCAACCCCGTGCCGCACCTGGACGCCGAGCGCTTCCTGTCCTTCCTGGCCAAGCCCGAAGCGCGCAGCGAAGCACAGCAGGCCGTCGTCGCCTTCTCCGACGCGCTGATCAACGAGATCCGCCAGGCCGACCAGATCGTGATCGGGCTGCCGATGTACAACTTTGGCGTGCCTTCCACGCTCAAAGCCTATTTCGACCACATCGCCCGCGCCGGCGTCACCTTCCGCTACACCGCCAACGGCCCCGAAGGCCTGCTCACCGGCAAGAAGGTGACCGTGCTCGCCGCCCGCGGTGGCATCTACGCCGGCACCGCCAAGGACAGCCAGACCACCTACGTCCGCGACTTCCTCGGCTTCATCGGGATCACCGACGTGGAATTCATCTACGCCGAAGGCCTCAACATGGGTGAGGACAGCAAGACCGCCGCCCTCGCCGCCGCCCACGCCCAGGTCGCCGAACTGGCCGCCTGACCACTGGAGAACGCCATGACCACCCGCAGCCTGACCGTCATCATCCCCTCCATCCCGGTGTCCGACGGCGCCGGCGTCAAGCTGCGGCGCAGCATCGGCCACAGCCAGCGCCTCGACCCCTTCCTGATGCTCGACGAGTTCGCCTCGGACAACCCGGACGACTACATCGCCGGCTTCCCGCCGCACCCGCACCGGGGCTTCGAGACCGTCACCTACATGCTCGCCGGTGATTTCGAGCACCGCGACCACCTGGGCCACACCGGCCATCTGCGTGGCGGCGGCGCTCAGTGGATGACCGCCGGGCGCGGCATCATCCACTCGGAGATGCCGCTGCAGGACAGCGGGCGCCTCCACGGCTTCCAGTTCTGGATCAACCTGCCCGCCGCCGAGAAGATGAAGCCCGCCGGCTACCGGGACATCCAGCCCGAGGACATCCCCGAGGTGACGATCCCGGGCGGCAGCGTGAAGGTGGTCGCCGGTACCCTCGACGGCGTGGGCCACGCGCCGGTGCCGGGCCCGATCCAGGGGCTGTCAACCGCGCCGCTGTTCCTCGACGTGCGCCTTGAAGCCGGCGCGGCCTTTGCGCAGTCGGTCGAAGACGGCCACACGGCCTTCCTCTACCCCTACGCCGGCAGCCTGCAGGTGGGCAACGAAGGACGCACGCTGCCCGCACGCCAGGCCGGCGTGCTGTCGGCAGGCGAGTGCATCGAGGTGACGGCCGGCGCCGAGGGCGCGAGCTTCCTGCTCCTCGCCGCCCGGCCCCTGGGCGAACCGGTGGTGCAGTACGGCCCCTTCGTGATGAACACCCGCGAGGAGATCGAACAGGCCCTCGCCGACTACCGGGACGGCACCCTGGCCTGAAACATCGGCACACCAAAAACCCGAACACGGCGCTACGGCGCCGTGTCACATTTGGGAGATCGAAAAAGGAGCACACCATGGCCGGCTTTGAAAACTACGCCCAGGACACCCGCGACATCGAACTGGAGATCGAACGCAAGGGCGTCGCCCTCGGCATCGACTGGACCAACGAAGACGAAGTACGCGCCCTTGCCCGGGAAGCGCTGGATTTCGCCGGCGCCGCCGAGAAGGACAAGGCGCTCGACGCGAACCATCCCGACTACGCCCGCCTCGCCAGGCTGGAGCTCTTCGGCCTCGCCGGCCTGATGCTGCGCACGATGCAGGAGAGCGCATCCTCAGCCGGCTTCGAGAGCCACGGCGGCGACGCCTGGAAAGCCTTCGCCCGCGCCCTGTGGGCCGAGAAGAAACTGCGCCAGCCGGGCTGAACGCCCCGCCCCGCGCGGGCCCGGCGGCGCCGTTCGTCGGCCAGCCGCAGCCCGCCTTGATTTGCCAATTTGCATGTGCTTGACTGCACTGGCAGAGGCAGTCAGGGCGAGCGTTTCCATCAATCATCCTGACATGCCGGCAGTCGTTCGCGCCTTGAAAGGCGCCATTTTCCGTGACAGCCCCCGTTCGCGGGGTGCCGACATGTTGCCAAGCTGTTTCTTCCCGCTTCCGAGGTTTTACCTTTCGCCAAAAAGGTGTAGCTTTCATATTGAGACGTGCTGATCGGCAACGGCGGCACGCAGACATCCAACGTCGTACCAATGGCCTCGCCAGGGAAAACGATGAAATGTTCATAGCCGGGACAAGCGCCACCCTCCGACGCCTGATCGAGGATCAGCTCGTGGCCACCGGCGGTCTCGACGGCTACGACATCCAGCTGTTCTCCACCCGCAATTTCACCGGCACCATCACCAACAAGGTCGCGCTCTTCCTCTACCGCGTCGAGGTGGATGAATCCCGGCGCAACATCGATCTCCCCCGCCTCGCCCCCAACGCGCCCCGTCGCCAGGCCCTCGGGCTTGAGCTGCACTACCTGCTCACCGTGTGGGGCCAGCGCAATGCCGAAGGCGAGCAGGTGATGCTGGCGCGCTGCATGGACATCCTCGACCGCCATGCGCTGATCACCGGCCCGCTCCTCGACCCGGCCTACCCGTGGGAGCCCGAGGACAGCCTGCGGGTCGCCATCAACCACCTCTCCACCGAAGACATGCTGCGCCTGTGGGACAGCCTCGAGCCGCCCTACCAGCTGTCGGTGCCTTACGTCGTGCGCACCGCCCGGCTCGCCGCCCGCGAGCGGCCCGATCCGGCCATCGCCGATTCGCGCACGCTGGTCTTCACACCCCAGGTGCCGTGATGCTCGCCGCCACCGACACGCCCCTCGGCTGGGCCGCCCGCCACTCACCAGACCGCATCACCGCGGTCGGCGTGCTGGCCGTCAAGCTGCGGCGTCATCTCACCGACGGCAGCGACCCCGGCCTCACCCCCATCCCCGGCCTGCGGGTGCGCGTCGCCGGCCAGCCCGAACAGCCCCTGTGGCACCAATCCACCGGCCTCTACGGCTTCCTCGACATCCCTGCCGGCGAAGCCCGCATCGAGATCGACGACCCCAGCGGCCGCTACCAGCCCCAGGCCATCACCGCCACCGTGCCCGACCGGGCCGATCTCAAAGCCGCCCTCGAAGCCGGCGAAGCGCCCCCCGCGGCCCCCGCCCCGGCCTACCCGGAAGCCGCCCTGCGCCCCGGCCCGGCGATGGCCCTGCCTCCAGGCACCAGCGCCCTGTGGGGCGTGCTGCGGGATGCCGGCCGGCCGGTGCCCGGCGCGCTGCTCACCATCGCCACCGTGCAGGGCGCCGCCGCCGACAGCGTGACCGCCCTCAGCGGCCCCGACGGCAGCTATCTGCTGGTGCTGCCCTTCGAGTTGATCGACCGCAGCGTGACCCCGCCGCTGCGCGCCTTCGACCGCGCCATCACGGTTTTCGCCCCGCGCCCGGCCCTGGCCACCGCGCTCGCGACCAAGGGTTTCCTCGCCGGACAACCGGCCAATGTCTTCGGACTCACCGCGGCCCAGCGCAACGCGCTGTTCCTGCCGCGCGACTTCCAACTGCGTGACGCTGGCGGCACCCTGCACCCGCAGGTCGGCGGCCAGAATCCGCCCGCTTCGGTTTCGGTCGGCGCACGGGTCCGGCTGGATATCGAGTTGTTACCCTAGCCAAGATGGAGGCTCGAAATGCCTGAATACCTAGCCCCGGGAGTTTACGTCGAAGAAACCAGCTTCCGCGCCAAGTCCATCGAGGGCGTGGCGACCTCCACCGCCGGCTTCGTCGGCCAGGCCCGCTTCGGCCCCACCGCTGGCCTGCCCACCCTCGTCACCGGCTTCGAGGAATTCCAGCGCCACTTCGGCGATGGCAATGACCTGCTGCTGGGTGGCGTGCCCACCACCAACCAGCTCGCCCACGCGGTGCGGCTGTTCTTCGAGAACGGCGGCAAGCGGGTGTACGTGTCGCGAATCTTCGTGCCCACCGGTGGCGGCTCGGTCGAGGCCAGCCGCTCGTCCAGCAGCGCGATCTCGGTACTCGGCACCGATCGCTTCCTGCGCGCCCGCTTCCCGGGCCGGGCCGGCAACGTGGTGGTCAAGATCGCCGCCAACCGCAGCGGCAACCTGCTCACCGGCACCGCCGGCAGCCGCCGCGTGATGGGCCTGCGCCTGGGCGACGTGGTCGAGGCCGGTGCGCTCAAGGAAAGCAGCGTCACCGCCACCGGCCCCAACGCCGTCACCGGCGCCAACATCTACAGCGTCAGCTTCGACGCGGCGGGCAACCCGCTCCTCACCAACGCCGGCGGCACGCTCGACCTCAACGGCGCCGCCCTCGCCGCGGTCCAGAAGATCACCCTCGACATCAGCGTCGGCCCCAATCTGGATGGATCCACCGGCAGCCGCAGCGAGCAGATCCAGCGCCTGTCGCCCCACCCGGATTCCGACCAGTTCGTCGGCCGCGTGCTGCGCCACGAAGACCCGGACGCCGGCATCGAACCGCCCGCCGACCGCAGCCAGCGCATCTACTTCGATGCGATGGTCGACCTGCCCAGCGTCGCTGCCCAGCGCACCACCTTCGCCCGCGACCTGCTCACCGGCCTCGTCGCCGCCTCGCCGATCACCCTCTCCGGCGGCAGCGATGGCATCTCTCCGGATGCGGCCGCCTTCACCGGCGGCAGCAGCGGCCACGACGCCACCGGCCTCGCCGCGCTGGCCGAGGTGGAAGACATCGCCATCGTCGCCGCGCCGGGCTCGGCCGCCCTCGCCTCGCCCATCGACCAGGCCGTGCGCGACGCGCTCGTCAGCCACTGCGAAAACCTGCGCTACCGCTTTGCCATCCTCGCCGGCCCGCAGGACGCCGACCAGGCCACCATCCGTCAGGTGCGCGGCCAGCACGACTCCAAATACGCCGCCATGTACTACCCGTGGCTCGTCGCCAGCACCCCCGGCAGCGCCCGCGAAACCGTGCTGTACTCGCCCGAAGGCGCCATGGCCGGCATCTACGCCCGCAGCGACATCGAGCGCGGCGTGCACAAGGCCCCGGCCAACGAAACCGTGCGTGGCGTGCTGCGCTTCTCGCGCAACGTGAACAAGGGCGAGCAGGACGTGCTCAACCCCGAAGGCATCAACTGCCTGCGCTTCTTCGAAGGCCGCGGCTACCGGGTGTGGGGCGCCCGCACCATCAGCTCCGACCCGGAATGGACCTACATCAACGTCCGCCGGCTGTTCATCTACCTCGAACACTCCATCGACCGCTCCACCCAGTGGGCGGTGTTCGAGCCGAACAACGAAGAGCTGTGGCTCAAGATCCGCCTCACCATCGAAGGCTTCCTGTACGACGTGTGGCGCACCGGGGCGCTGCTCGGCGCCAAGCCCGAAGACGCCTACTTCGTGCGCTGCGACCGCACCACCATGAGCCAGTCGGATCTCGACAACGGCCGCCTCGTCTGCCTGATCGGCGTCGCGCCCACCAAGCCGGCCGAGTTCGTGATCTTCCGCATCGGCCAATGGACCGCCGACGCGTCCATCGTCTGAGCCCCGCACACCGAAACCTAAAGGAGACCGGCAATGGCCACCCTGCGTGAAGACCCCTACGGCCCGTTCAACTTCAAGGTCACCATCAACCCGGCGAGCGGCGGCGAGTTTCGCGGCGGCTTTTCCGATGTCTCGGGGCTGAACACCGAGATCACCCACGCCGACTACCGCGAAGGCACCGACGCCTTCAACCGGCCCCGCAAGGTGCCGCTGATGTACAAGGCCGGCGACGTGACCCTCAAGCGCGGCATGATCGCCTCGCTCGATCTGTGGAACTGGGTCAATCAGGTGCGCCGCGGCAACATGGACGCCCGCGCCACCGTCGTCATCGAGCTGATGAGCGAAGACCGGGGCAGCACCGTCGCCCAGTGGAAACTCATCAACGCCCGCCCGTCCAAATGGACCGGCCCGACGCTGGCCGCCAAGGGCGCCTCCGACGTGGCGATGGAAGAGCTCACCCTGGTCTGCGAAGACCTGGAGTTCGAATAAGCCCACGCCCAACCCGCGCTGAACTGAGGTTCATTCCATGAGAGCCACCGCCCGGCCGCCCGAAGGGGGCGCTCACCCTCCCTTGGGGAGGTGGTCACGTAGTGACCGGAGGGTCGTTCCATGACCGTCGCGCTGCTGGGCAGCCTGTGGCGTCCCGGGCTGCCGCCCGGCATCTACGAAGAGCGGCCCGCCGTGGCCACCCGCCAGCGGGTGCGCCTCGATGTCGCCGCGCTGATCGGGCTCGCCGAACGGGGGCCAGTGAACACGCCGGTCGCCATCGACGACGCCCGCCAGTTCGAGGCGATCTTCGGTCGTGCCCTGCCCGGGCTGCAGCTGCCCCTGGCGGTGCGCCTGTTCTTCGCCAACGGCGGCCGGCGCTGCGTGGTGGTGCGCTGCGTCGATCACGTGCACATCCGCACCACCCGCCTGCTGGTGCCCGGCTTCAAGGCCGTACGCGGCACATCCCGCCGGCAGGTGCGCATCGCTGCCCGCAACCCGGGCAGCTGGGGCAACCGGCTGCAGGTGCGCGCCCAGCTCATCCAGCGCCCGGTCGCGCTGGGTTTCGATCCCGTCACCCACGCCATCCGCATTCCGCCGGACCGCCCCGCCGTCGGCGCCACCCTGCGCCTCACCGGCCGGCCCACCAGCCCCGGCGCCGCACCCCGCAGCCGCTTCTTCCGGGTCGCCCTCGACGCCGCCCGCCAGCCCATTCTGGTGCCCACGCCCACCGCGCCCTTCCTCGACGCCGAGCTGCTCACCGCCGCCGTCGAGCTCACCTTGCGGCTGGACGTCTTCCTCGACGGCAGGCACGTCGAAACCTGGGACGACGCCGCGCTCCACCCCAGCCACCCGCGCTTCCTGCCGCGCCTGCTGGGCCGCCGCGCCGCCAGCGAAGCCCTGCTGCCACCCCGCACCGACACGCCCAACCCCGAAGACCCAGCCGCCGAGGCCGACCGCCTGTGGGGCAGCGCCGACGAGCCCTGGGGTTCCGACTACCTGCGCCCCAGCGCGATGCTCGCCGACGCCTGGCTGCTCCCCACCAAGGCCTTGCTCGCCGCGCCCGCCGGCATCCTGCTCTCCGCCGCCGAGATGCCCGCCTCGCGCCACGGCCGCGACGCCACCGCCAGCACCGGCCGCCAGCATTTCTTCGAGGGCACCTCCATGGCGCTGGACGACCTCGTCGAGGATTCCGATCACCGCTTCGTGGCCTTCAACGCCCGCCCGCCGGCCCTCGACACCCTCGCCGTATGGGACCAGGCCCACCCCTTCGAGCCGGTCGCGCTCGTCACCCTGCCCGATCTGCTCCACCCCACGCCGCCCGATGCCGTCAGCGTGCCGCCGGCCCTGCCCGACGAGTTGTGCTTTGGCGCCCAGTGCAGCCGTGGCAAGGCTGACACCACCGTGGGCGCCCTCGACTACCCGCTGCTTGGCTTCGACGCCAGCGAACTCCAGGCCGCCCAGCTTGCCCTTGTCCAGCACTGCGAAGCCCTTGGCGCCCGCATCGCGATGCTCGATCTGCCGCCCGGCCTGCGTGCCGGCGACATCGTGCAGTGGCGCCACGCCCTGGCCAGCCCCCGCGCCGCGCTGTACACCCCGTGGCTGCGGGTCGATGCCGACGGCACCGCCGCCACCGTACCGCCCTCCGGCGCCGCCTGCGGCATCACCGCGCAAGTCGAGAACGACACCGGCGTATGGGCCGCGCCGGCCAACCGCAACGTGCAGGGCGCCTTCGCCCGGGCCGACGACGCCGGCCTGCCCGAACCCGGCTTCCTGTTTGAAGAGCGCATCGACGAGATCCGCCGCACCGAGCGCGGACTGATGCTCCTCGGCGCCCGCACCACCGCCACCGACCCGGACTGGACCCACATCCCGGTGCGCCGCCTGATCGACTGGCTCAAGGCCCAGCTCGCCGCCGATCTGGCCTGGGCGCCCTTCGAGCCCAACGACGCCACGCTGTGGTCGGCCATGGCCGGCACCGCCCGCCGGCGCCTCAAGGCCTTGTTCAACGCCGGCGCCCTGGCCGGCCGCACCGACACCGACAGCTACTTCATCCGCTGCGACGCCAGCACCCACACCCAGGGCGATCTCGATGCCGGCCGGGCGATCATGCAGGTGGGCGTCGCCCCCGCTGTGCCGGCCGAGTTCATCGTTTTCCGTCTCGTGCGCAGCGGCGCCGACGATCCCCGCATCGAGGTGTTCTGATGCCCGCCCAGGCCATGCTCACCCAGTTCAACTTTGCCGTGCAGATCGAGCTCTCGGGCCTCGGCGGCGACGAAGGCCTGGCCCTCGGCGGGCGCAAGGGCGCCTTCTCCGAGGTGCAGGGGCTGGAGATCACCATGGAGCCGGTCAGCTTCCGCGAAGGCGGCTACAACCGCGGCGCCCGCCAGCTGCTGGGCAAGACGACCAACCCGCCGCTGGTGCTCAAGCGCGGCCTGTCCCTCGACCCGGCCTTCTGGAGCTGGATCCAGCGCTGCATCGACGGCACCTTTCCGCTGCCCTACATCTCCGGGACGATCCGGGTGCTCCAGGCCGACAGCACCGCCGCCGACGCCGGCGTGTGGCGCTTCGAAAACGGCATCGCCACAAAGGTCAAGTGTGTTGACCTAAATGCCGGCAACGCCCGCGAAGTCGCCCTCGAAGAGCTCCACATCGTCCACGAAGGCCTGAGCCGGGAATCATCATGACCACAGCCCAGTTCCGCCGTGCCAAGCTCGTGCCCTTCGACGCCGGTGGTCGCAACGTCGAGGAGAACCGCGCCATCCCCCTCGACTTCAACCCGGAGACACTCACCCTCAAGGTCTCCGCCGGCGAGCAGCGCGACCGCAGCCGCCGCGGCCGTCAGCAGGTGCAGAACGTCGGCTCGTCCAAGGCCACCCTGTCCTTCGAGTGCTACTTCGACTCCACCCGCCCCCGGGACGACGATGCCAACGAAGACGCCGGCGGCGAAGAGATGCTCGACGTGCGCGTGCGCACCAAGCCCATCGCCGATCTGGTGCAAACCTTCGGCAGCGGGCGCGAGCAGGCCCCGCGGCGGGTGCAGTTCCGCTGGGGCACGCTGCTCTTCAACGGCGTCATCTCGTCGCACCAGGAAGTCTTCGACTACTTCAGCCCCAGCGGCGTGCCGCTGCGCTCCAAGGTCCAGCTCACCCTCACCGAGCAGGAATTCCGCTACGAGGTGAACGCCAGCGACGCCGCCCAGCGCCGCCAGGCCGTGGAGCAGGCGAGCGACGCCCGCAGCCAGGCCAGCGCGGCCGGCGCCGGCAGCCTGCTGGGCGGTGGCGCCAACGGCGGCGCGGGTTTCGATCTCTCCGCCGGCTTCGAGCTGTCGGCCAGCCTCGACGTGAATCTGGATGTCAGCCTCTCGGCCCAGGTCGGGCTCTCGGCCAGCCTCGGCGCGTCGGCCGACATCGGCATGTCGGTGGGCGCCGGCATCAAGCTCGACGCCTCGGCGGCCATCGACGTGTTTGGCCCCGCGGCGCTCGGCACCACCGGCGACCTGGGCAAGAGCGGGCTGTCGATCCCCAAGCCCTCGCCCGGCCTTGCCGCCGCTGGCGTCACCCCCAACCCGTGGGCGCCGGACGGCCCGGCCCCGGGCAGCAAGGCCGCCGGGCTCGCCGCCGTGGTGAGCGACCAGCGCGCCGCCGGCGCCGTGGCCACCCTGCCCAAGCCCGCCGGCGGCGGATCGGCCTCCAGCGCCATCGCCACCACCGAAAAAGCCCCGCTGCCCGTGCGCGGCAGTCCGCCCCTGGCCCTGCGGCGCAGCCCACCCGCCAGCAACCCGCTGTTCGCCACCCGCAGCGCCCCGGTCGAACTCGCCGCCGGCGAACGTCGCCCGCGCTGGGAGAGCCTGCCCGCCACCGCGGGCGCCGTCGCCACGGCTTCCACTCACGCCACCCACTCCAGCTGCAGCTGTGGCTGCAATTGCGGCTGCGGCTGCGGTTGCCGCTCGGGATCCTGACCATGCCCGTCTCCATCGGCGAACTCTCCACCACCATCGAAACCCTGCCCGGCGAAGGCACCGAGCGGGGCGCCGGTGGCGCGGCGCCGGCCGAAGACGCCGCCTTCGAAGTGCGCATCGAAGAGCTCCGCGCCCTCGTCCGTGCCCTGGTGGCCGAAGAGTTCGAACGCCAGCTGCGCCACCGGAGCGATTGTCCAT
>JAKLLO010000093.1 GCA_023150095.1 Zoogloea sp.
GTGAGGTTGGCCGCGATGCCCAGGACGCAGCTGGCCACCACGCCAGCGGCTTCCTGCCAAGCCGGTGCGACTGAACGAGGTGCGTCTGATTCCATGGCCATTGGTAGACGTTGGTTCTTAGTCGGCCCGAAGGCCGGGTTCAGAGCCAACGCCCCCGTTCAAACCGTGCGTGCGGATTTCCCGCACACGGCTTACCGGTGGTCGTCGGCTCGCAGCATTACGCGGACTCCTGTTGCCAGGATTCTTGCCGGGATAGCGGATCGTGCCGCGCAGACGGTGCAACCCAAGGCTCTCGAAGTACCCACGGTCCCAGCGCTGGGCCTGGCCCGCGCGCAGGTTGCGGCCCGCCCGCTTCAGCCGCAGCCCCTTCAGCCGCTTCACGACATAGTCATCCACGTCGATGAAGTGGTTGGCCGAATTGCCGCTGCCGAAATACTGACCCCAGCCGCGCAACACCGGGTTGATCTCGGCAATCACGCCTCGAACGTCCTGATGACAGCGTCCTCTTGGGGTCAGCTCGCGCACTCGTGCCCGGACGCGGTTCATCGCCCGTCGGCTCGGCCAGCGGTGCAGGTAGTACCGCTTGAGCTTGTTCTGCTCCCACAGCCGTCCGCTCATGCGCTTGCGCAGATGACAGCCCAGGAAGTCAAAGCCTTCCAGGCCGTCCGTGAGCACCACGCGTCGCGTCTTCTGTGGGTGCAGCGTCAGCCCCAGCCGGCCCAGCACGTGCTCGATGCGGCCCTGGGCTTCCTCGCAGGCCCGTGCACTGCGGCACATCACCACGAAGTCGTCCGCGTACCGCACCAACTCGCCCAGATGCGCGCCATGCCTGGTCCACACCCGGTCCAACACGTGCAGGTAGACGTTCGACAGCAGCGGCGATATCACTCCCCCCTGCGGCGTTCCCGCCACCGGATGGCTCACCACCCCGTCTTCCATCACTCCCGCTTCGAGCCACAGCCTTATCAACTTGAGCATCCGTCGGTCACTGACGCGCTGACCCACCAAAGTGAGCAGCTTGCCGTGATCGATGCTGCCGAAGTAGTCCTGGATGTCGGCATCCAGCACGTGATCAGCTCCTTCGCGGCTCAGTTGCCTGATCCGCTCGAGCGCCATCGGCGCGCTGCGCCGAGGCCGGAACCCATACGAGCACGGCCCGAAGTCCGCCTCGAAGATCGGCTCCAGCACCAGCTTGGCCGCCATCTGAACCACCCGGTCGCGCACCGTCGGGATGCCCAGGGGCCGCATCCTTCCGTCTGCCTTGGGGATGTACACGCGCCGCACGACTTGCGCGCCGTACTCACCTGCGCGCAGCACCGCGCCGAGCTCTTGCAAGAACTCCTCGACGCCGTACTGCTCCACACCCTGAATCGACACGCGGTCGATCCCCGCCGCGCCGCGGTTGCGGCGCACTCGCCTCCACGCCTCGCGCAGGATGTCATCCCTGCACATCTGGTCGTACAGCGCGTGGAAGCGCCTTCCCGGTGCCCGCTTGGCTGCGGCCCAGAGCTGCCTCTGCAGTTGTCGCACGTTCTCGCTCGGTTCATCACCGCCGGGGTCATTAGGTCCGGTCTGGCCGGCCATTCCCTTGCGCTTACCCACTTCCTCAGCATGACCACCCCAGGGACCCTTCCCTCCAGCCGCGTTATGCCGCACGGCCTTCGTCGGCTCGGCTCGCGCCTCACCATCCGGTACTACGATCCCCTCGGACTTCCGCTGCGCACGACTCGACTTCGCCTTGGGCTTATACGAGCTCGCTTGCCCCGACTCGGGCCGCGCAGACGGATCTCTCGTGTTCCGCTCCACTCCTTGCACGCGTGCTGCGCCCCGTACCCCGCCGCAGCCGCCGGCGCGCTCCGGTTCAAGCGCCAACGATATTGCCTTCGCCGTGACATGAGCGGCTCGGCCTGCGGGTTGTAAATCTGTCGAGGCTGCAGGCTTCACTTCATGTTGCGGCCCGCGTGCTTGCTCCCCGCTGCGCGGCTTACGCCGCCTGACGGACTTCTGACGCCCCGCTCGGGCACGGAGGTCTCCCTCCACTACCTGGGGCCTGCTACCCGGCGCACCGACGCCTACCGGGACGGGACTCTCACCCGTTGGAGTGGCGCAGCAAGTCGCAGTCGGCCCTCCCCCTTCGGGGATCAGTCCTTCCTCGACGTCACGACGCACCATGGCCGCATTATTCTTCAACATAGATGTGGATGTAAATGGGGGTGGCGATTTGGGTCACGAAGGGCTTTCCCGCAGGGAGTGTCGGATGCCAGGGTGCCTAGGGGTTCTACCGATATCCTCAACACACATGTTGAAGAACACTGGCCTCCGGTTCTTCAACGACCCCGTTGAATTGAGGAGAATTCGATGACTTGTGTGCTACTTGTGGGTCGCCGCCGCTGGGACTTTCTAGCGAGGCTGACACCCACAGCCGTGGCCATTGCGACGCTGGCGGCCCAGAGCTTGGCGATTGCACAGCAGCAAAGCGACGCTACGGCGCCTGCTGCACCGGCCGCCAAGGCTTCAGAACCGAGGGCTACGCAAACGCTGCCGGACGTCGTCATCACGGCCGAGAAGCGTGGCTCGACGGTCCAGCGCACGCCGATCAGCATGATTGCGGTCACAGGTTTGACACTCGAGGAAAAAGGCATCAGCAGCGCCGCCACGCTTGCCAGGGAGACCGCAGGCGTGTCGATCAAGAGCCAGGGCGCCGGGCTCACGGAGTACACCATGCGCGGCATGTCGTCGGCCGGAGGTGTCGCGGCCACCACCGGCTTGTATCTGGACGAAATCGCCGTCTCGCCGCCATCGAGTTCGTCGGCGGGAAAGATCGGCATCGACCCCGATCTCTACGACCTGGCGCGCGTGGAGGTGTTGCGCGGCCCCCAGGGGACGCTCTATGGTGCCAGTTCGATGGGTGGGACCATCAAGCTCGTGCCTGAACCGCCGGTGCTGAACATCCTTGAGGGGAGCGCCCAGGCACGTGCATCGCAGACTCAAGGTGGTGGCACCAACGGTGCCGTCAGCGCCATGGTCAACGTGCCGGTGTCGAAGGATCTCGCAGCGCTTCGCCTGGTCCTCTCTCGCCGCCACGACAGCGGCTGGATCGACCGCGTTGTCTCTCCGAGCATGCCTGCGCCGGACCCCTCGGTCACCGGTTCTGCGTTCGATGCACCCCGGGGCGATGTGACGGCGGCAACACCCACTCGTGTCTATCGCAACGTCAACTCCCAGGACCTCACCCAGGTCCGCCTGTCGGCGCTGATCAAGCCCTCGGCACAGTTGACCATCACGCCGTCCTTGCTCGACCAGCGCACCCGTTTCGGTGGACAGTCTGCCTACGACGAAACGCCGGGCACTGCGGCTCACTATTCCCCGTTCGACGTTCCCGAGCCGATCCGGATCGATTTCAGGGTTGCCAGCCTCAAGGTCAACTACGAGTTCGACAGCGCTTCGCTGGTCTCGGTGACCAGTCACATCAGGCAGAGGATCCAGCAGCGGCAGGACAGCTCAGAGCGGATCTACCGTGCCCTGGCTGATTTTGTGGGTATGACCTCATTCGACCCCGGAGCGGGCGGCATCGGGGCCAGCGTCACGGAGGAGCGCAACCCGACTCGCCAGTGGTCGCAGGAAGTGCGCCTGACCTCCAAGGGCGAAAGCGCGTGGCGCTGGCTCGTCGGTGCCTATTACAGCGACTATGAATCCAGCTACGAGGCGGATTCCAGCGCAGCCAATGGTCTGGCGGTGGTCGGGACAGACAACATGTACTCTGCTGCGCTGGCGAACAAGCGCGCAACGTGGGCCCTGTTCGGTAACATCGCTCACGATCTGACGCCTAAGCTCCGGGTGACGGCTGGCGCGCGCGTGTTCTCGATCCGCAATGAATCCACCGGAGAAGACACCGGCCTGTTTTCGGTCGGACTGCCCCCCGATCAGAGTTCGAGCACGGACAAGGGCGTCAACCCGATGCTCAATGTTGCCTACACGTTCAACAACGACGCAATGGCGTACATCACCGCCGCCAAGGGCTTTCGCGAAGGCGCGGGGCAACGTGGCGTGCCCCGGGACCTGTGCGCTGCCGACCTGGCCGCGCTAGGCATCGCCGACGCTCCGCACCAATTCAAACCCGATACGGTGTGGAGCTATGAACTCGGCACCAAGAACCGCTTCTTCGACCGCGCCTTGACAGTCAATGCGGCCGTCTACGAACTGCGCTGGGCCAAAGTCCAGCAGTTTGTGACGCTGCCTACCTGCGGGTTTGCCTACACGGACAACGCGGCAGACGCGCGTGTGCGCGGCGCCGAGTTGGAGGTCGCTGCGCAACTGGGTGGCGGGTTGAGCCTGGAGCAGAGCGTCGGTTATACGCATGCCCGCTATTCGACCAGCAATTCAGCGTCAGGCACGAACAAGGGAGACAAGCTCCCTGGCGTGCCGACCTGGACCTCGACGTCGTCGCTGCGCTACGCCACCGCAATCAACGACGAGTACAGCCTTCTCGGCCGGCTCAGTGCCGTCTACGTTGGCGCCTACGAAGGAACGGCAGCCACCACACAGAAGTTCGGCGGCTACACGATGGTCAACCTGCGCTTGAGCCTGCAAGCGAGCGCAGGCTGGGACGCCAGCCTGTTCGTGCAGAACCTGACGAACAAGGACGGGAGGCTGGGGTTCCAGAACACCTTGAGTCTGTACGCCCCTGGCACGGACCGCGTCGTCCACGAGCGGCCCCGGACTGTGGGGGCCGAGCTGTCGTATCGCTTCTAGCCTGATGCACGAGTTCAGCTCCCCCGACGATCTGTGCTTCACGCCGGCCGTGGAACTCGCGGGCTTGATCCGGCGTCGCGAGCTCTCTCCGGTCGAGCTGATGGCGTCCGTCCTAGGGCGCATCGACCAGCTGCAGCCGAAGCTCAATTGCTTCGCGACCGTGTGCCATGAGCAGGCGCTGGCCGCGGCCCGGCGCGCCGAGGACGTGCTCATGCGTTCGCCCGTGGATGAACTGCCACTTCTCCACGGCCTGCCGGCGTCGGTCAAGGATCTCGAAGACACCGCGGGTGTCCGGACGGCCTACGGTTCACTCCACTTCAAGGACCATGTCCCCGAGGACGACGCGTTGATCTGGAAGCGCCTGAAGGCGCATGGGGCGATCCTGCTGGGCAAGACGACGACCCCGGAGTTCGGCATGAACAGCGTGACGGAAAGTCTGCTGACCGGCATCACACGCAACCCCTGGAACCTTGCTTGCACCACCGGCGGCTCCAGTGGCGGCGCCGCTGCCGCGGTCGCGGCCGGCCTCGGCCCTCTGGCTACCGGCAGCGATGGCGGCGGCTCGATCCGAGTGCCTTCTGCCTTCTGTGGCGTCGTCGGCCTCAAGCCTTCTCCCGGGCGCATCCCCTTCGGCGGGCGAAACGGCGCATGGGAGGGCGTCGTGGTGACCGGACCGATCACACGAACCGTCGCGGACTGCGCGCTGATGCTGGACGCAACTGCCGGCCCGGACGGTCACGACGCCATCTTCCTCCCGGCTCCCGGTCAAAGTTATCTCGCGGGTTTGGAACGCGCGTCCGTCAAAGGGATGCGCGTCGCCTATTGCAGTGACCTGCGCAGCGGCCCCGTCGAACCCGAGGTGTTGCGGGTCGTGGCTGCCGCTGCGGCCAATTTCGAAACGGATCTGGGTGCGCACGTGGAAGCGGTGGACCTGGACCTGCCCGACGTGTTCGACTACTTCGTCAAATGGTGGTGCCCGCAGGTCGCGCTGTTTCATGAAACCGTGCTCGAGCCGCTCGGTCACCCGGAACTCTTGCCTGGCAGCGTTCGTTGGGCTTTGGAGCAAGGCGCCAAGGTCCAGCTGCGCGACTACGTCCGCACCCAGTTCGACACGCGCACGTCGCTGCACAACGTGTTCGCCGATGTGTTCAGCGCCTTCGACCTGTTAATCTGGCCCACCACGCCCTGCGTGGCATTTCCCCATCCCGGCGCCGCTGGAGGTCCACTCGAGATCGCTGGCGAGCCGACGAGAATTCCGATCCTCGAAAACCAGCGCTTCACCGAGGCCATTTCGCACGCCGGCTATCCCGCCATCACCGTTCCCGCCGGGTTCACCCAGGACGGATTGCCCGTGGGATTGCAGATCGCAGCGGCACATGGCCGCGACGACCTGGTTCTGGCGGCAGCCGCAGCGTTCGAAGCGGCGGTGCCCTGGGCAGCCAAGCGACCTGCGTGCTAGGAGGGGGCTCGTCGCGGTGCCGCCCGGGCGTGCGCCAGAATGCTGACTCACAGCGGTGTTGGAGATGAACGGGTATGGGACGAAAGAGCGCAGCGGCTGAGAAGAGTGTCCAGATCGTGGCTGCCTACTGCGATTGTGTAGTGGAGCTCGGCATCGACAAGGCATCCATGGGCGAAGTTGCGTCCCGACTTGGCATGGACCGAAGCACCGTGCACTACTACTTTCGCACCCGCGAGGCGCTGGTGGCTGCTGCTGCGATGCACATCACGCGGCACTACGTCGAGCGCATGGAGGAGGCAGTCGCCAGCCTGGACTCGCGAGACCGGGCCCGGTCCCTGATCGAGCTTCTGTTCGGCCCTACGTTTCACGACCCGCGACGATCGACCATCCTGGACGAGTTGGGCACGCTGGGCAATCGAGAGCCCTTCTTCCTCGAACAGGTCAAGCTGGTGTACGAGGGCATCGACTCAATGATCGTCAAGATCTTCAATGAGAGCTTTCCCAACGTTCCAGACAAGCGGCAGCGCACGGCGGCCTATGCGATCTCGGCACTTGCCGAGGGAACCTCGGTCCTGATGGGCCTGGGATTCAGCAAGACGCACCGCCTGGCCGCGCGTCAGGTCGCCCTGAAACTGCTCGACGAACTGGTTGGCCCGGCGCAGCTGGCACCTGCGGCTTGACCCCCGCGGCCTCCGTCAACGCCATACTGCATCGAGGGCATCGTAGGCACCGAGACGCAGATCGGCTTCGCCGGCGACGAGCTGATGTTTGGCGACCTTGTCTGACGGCGTACGCGGGAGCGCATCGACATATGCCAGGTAGCGTGGCCGCTTGAATCTGGCTAGACGCGAGGCGCAGTGCGAGAGCACCGCTTGAGGAGGGAGATCCCGAATCGCGACGCCCTCGCGCAGCACCAGGTAGGCCTTGACCTCTTCGTCGCGATCCGCATCCGGGACGGGCAATACGGCCGCTTCGACCACGTCCGGCAGCTCAAGCAGCACTTGCTCGACTTCGGCCGCGGAGATGTTCTCCCCGCTGCGCTTGATCATGTCCTTGATGCGACCCACGATGCGGTAGTAACCCCGCTCGTCGCGGACGAAGAGGTCGCCGGTTCGGAACCAGCCATCCACAAAGGTCGCTTCATTCGCCTGCGGCCGCTTGTAATAGCCTCGGCAGACTCCTTCGCCACGCACCCACAGTTCGCCCGGTTGCCCGTCCGGGGCGTTGCCGCCTTCGTCATTCGCGATCCTGAACTCTCGCCACGGCCCGGGCAGCCCGCAGGTTCCTATGATCGCGTCGTCCTCGATGTCCGCCGGCACGAGCAGGCCCATGCCGATTTCCGTCATGCCGTAGGCCTCGCGTACAGGAACGCGGTAGCGCGATTCAGCCTCCGCCAGCATGGCAGGGCTGAACCCATACGCCATGAGCAGCTTTGCCGGCATCTCCTGGTCTCGCGGCCCAGGGGGTGACTTGAGCAACGGATCGGGCAGCCAGGCCAGGTCGCTTCTCCGCTCGATCATCCAATCGACGAACTGGCGCACGCTCATGCGCTTGCAGAAGTCGATCCGCCCTCCCGTATACAGGCTCATCACCAGCATCCACTGCGGGTCGATGTAGTAGAAGGGATGGTCTGACAGTACGCTTCGAAGTTCGAGCGAGCGCCACACGAGAACGGGCGCAAGCCCAGTCTGGATCCAGAACCGATGCGTCAGCATCACTCCCTTGGGCAGGCCCGTGGTTCCGGAGGTGTACTGGATGCTCAGCAGATCGTCGGGCGCCGGCCGATGGCCGGCATCGAAGTCGGGACTGCCTCGGCGCAGGAGTTCGTCGAAGCTGCGATGCAGCCCGCCGCATGCCTGCGCACCGACCACGATCACCTGCCCGGGAGCAAGACCGGCCTTGGATTCGATGGCCTCGAGCACGGGAAGCAGGGTCGCCTCGATGACGATGTGCGAGATGTCCGCATCGTCGATCAGGAAGGCCAGCTCGCGGGAGGAGTAGCCGGTGATCACTGGCGTCACCACGGCTCCAAGTTCGGCCAGCGCCAGCCATGTGAGCGGAAACTCGATGCAGTTGCTCAGCATCACCGCGACATGGCTGCCGCTGCGCACGCCCAGCTGTGACAACCCGTCGGCGAGGCGGCGCACGTCGACGGCGAGCTGGCGGAAGGTCAGGTGTCGGCCGTCCTCAAAGAAGCTGACGGCTTCTGCATCCGCAAACTTCGACTCGGCCTCACGCAGCAGTTCGGGAATGGAGTCGGGCAGCCGCATCGCTTCGATTGCGCGGCGGTGTTGTTCATAAGCCGGAAAGTGCTTCATTCTTAAGGATCGCGATCCGTGCCGGACCCTCGTTTAGGCTTTGGAGGAGGGACGACGGTCCTGCCACAGCAGCTCGGCCAGCGCCATGGTTTCGGCGGGGCCGAGTTGACGGTTGCGCGAGGCTGCAACCATCTCGACGCGCAGCGCGCTCAGGTCGTGTCGGGCGATTGCGCGTGCGAGCGACAGCGCGTTGTCCAGCAATTCTTCGTCAGGCACGATCCGGTTGATGAGGTGGCACGCCAGTGCCTGATCGGCGGCGATCGACTCGCCGGTCAGCGTCATCTGCATCGCCACCGTGTGAGGAACCTGCAGCGCCAACTGGCTGACCACTGCGGCCCCACCCATGCCGTGCCGGATCTCCGGAAAGCCGAAGCGAGCGCTCGGTGACGCGACTCGGATATCCGTGTGCAGCAACAGATACAGAAGGCCCTGACCCAGGCAGTGCTCTCGCACGGCACCGACGATGGGCTTGGTCCGGTGAACCTGCATGGCCAGGGTCTCCCAGTCGAGCTCCTGCCCCAGGTCCTCGTCCATCGACTTCAAGTCATCGCCGGCGCTGAAGCTGGCGCCCGGCTTGCACGTCAGCACGGCCACCTTGAGTGAATCGTCACGCAGGAACCGCTGCAACGACTCGAACAGCAGCCTGTGCATCTCGCGGGTGAGGATGTTGAGCGTCCCGTTGTCGAGTGTCAGGACGGCGACGGCGTCACGCGCCTCGAAGTGAATCATGGTGAGCCCCCTTCTTGGGCTTCATGAGTGCAAAGCCGGATCGCATCCTAGTGGGTACACAGTCAAAAATCAACACATATGTGGAAGAATGGCGACCTGATCGATGCGACACGGAAGAATGAAGATGAGCCGCCTGCCCGGCACCCTGTTCGACAAGTCCGCTCCCAGCGATGCCATCGTCGAGGCCTCCTTGGACGGCTCGGTACAAACACCGTTCTGGATCGACGATGCGCCGGGCCGCACGACCCATCCATCGCTGACGGGCCGGGCCGCTGCCGATCTTGCGATCGTGGGCGGCGGCTACCTCGGTCTATGGGCCGCGCTCCTCGCCAAGGAACGTGATCCCTTGCGAAATGTCATCCTGCTGGAGGCGAACACCGTCGGTTGGGCAGCATCGGGCCGCAACGGGGGTTTCTGCGAAGCCAGCCTGACCCACGGGCACACCAACGGTCAACGACGGTGGCCCGGCGAGATCGATACGCTCGACGCGCTGGGCCAGCGCAATCTCGATGAGATGGAGCAGACGCTTCAGCGGTACGGAATGGACTGCGACTTCGAACGCACCGGCGTGCTCACGGTGGCACTCGAGCCGTATCAGGTCGAGCTTCTGAAGGGCCCCGGCTTCCTGAACCAAGCAGAAGTCCGTGCGTTGGTGAAATCACCGACCTTCCTTGCCGGGCACTGGGACCGGGACGGCACGGCGATGCTCCATCCGGGCAAGCTGGTCGTGGAACTGGCTCGAGTGGCCGCGAGCCTGGGTGTGCAAATTCATGAAGGCAGCCCGGTGTCCGCGCTGCGGGCGCGCGGTCGTCGCATCGAGCTGCAATGCGCGAGCGGTCAGGTCCAGGCTGACCAGGTCATTCTCGCCACCAACGCGTTTCCATCGCTGCTGAAGCGGTATCGCCTGCACACGACGCCGGTCTACGACTACGTCCTCATGACCGAGCCGCTCACCGGCTCGCAACTGGCGCAGGTGGGCTGGCAGCACCGACAAGGCATCGCGGACATGGGCAGCCAGTTCCACTACTACCGGATCACGCGCGACAACCGCATCCTGTTCGGAGGCTACGACGCCATCTACCACTTCGGTGGCAAATTGAATCCATCCTACGAGGACAGGCCCGAAACCTACAGGAAGCTCGCGAGCCACTTCTTCACGATCTTCCCGCAACTCGAAGGGCTTCGCTTCACGCATCGGTGGGCCGGGGTCATCGACACCTCGACCCGCTTCTGCTCGTTCTTCGGACAGGGACTGGGCGGCCGTGTGCACTACTCGGCCGGGTTCACGGGGCTTGGGGTCGCGGCGACGCGCTTCTCGGCGAACGTGTTGCTCGACAAGGTCGAGCGCAAGCACACCGAGCGGACGTCGCTGCGCCTCGTCAACGAGTTGCCGGTTCCATTCCCGCCCGAGCCGCTGAGGTACGCCGCCATCCAGGCGGCTCGCTGGGCGCTGGACCGTGCCGACCGGAACGAAGGCCGCCGGAACTTCCTTCTGCGCGCCATGGACGCCTGCGGCTTCGGATTCGACTCGTGAAGGACCCACTGCATGACCGAGAACATTCCTCTCCTGGGAGCCTGCATCGACGCCGCTTCCCTCCCGCTGCACTACGAGGCCCTTGCCGATCACAAGGTGCTCACCGGCAGCCCCCGCCCGCTGGTCGGCATGGCAGTTCTGGCCGGACTGGGGGACTGCGAGATCGGCGTGTGGGAGATCGGCCCTTCCACGACGACCGACGTGGAGACCGACGAGGTCTTCCTGGTCCTCTTCGGGGAGGCGACCGTGAAGTTCGACGACGGCAGCGCGGACCTCGTTCTCAAAGCGGGGAGCCTGGCTCGATTGCGTCGCAATGCGCGGACCACCTGGCATGTGACCCAGACGCTGCGCAAGGTTTTCTGCGTTTCCAAGACCACGGAGAACTGAAGGTATGCAGATTCGGAGCAACTACATCGATGGCCGCTGGCAACTCGCCGAAGCAGGCGCCGTGCGCGACGTCATCAACCCCTGCAACGGCGAGATCATCGGCCGGGTGACCGAGAGCGGCAGCACCGATGCACGCCTCGCCATCCAGGCGGCGCACGTCGCCTTCTACAAGACAGGCGCGTGGCGCCGTACATCGGGGCCTCGACGCGCCGACTTCCTGTTGCGCGTGGCAGACGTCATCATGTCCCGGTGCGAAGAACTGGCCCGACTCGACTCGATGAACAACGGCAAGCCGTTGCGTGAGGCACGGGCCGACGTCGAGGACGCGGCCGCGTGCTTCCGATACTACGCAGGTCTTGTCACCAAACCGCAGGGCGGGGTGTACGAGGTGAGCGACGGGTTTGGACCGATGCATTCGTATGCCATGCACGAACCCGTGGGCGTGTGCGCACAGATCACGCCCTGGAACTACCCCCTGCTGATGGCGACGTGGAAACTCGCACCTGCACTCGCCGCCGGCAATACCGTCGTCTTCAAGCCGAGCGAGCTGACGCCGCTGTCCGCCGTCGAGCTGTTCGGCATCTTCGACAGTCTCGGACTGCCCGCAGGGACGGCAAACCTGGTGCTGGGACCCGGCGTCGGCGCCGGCAGTGAACTGGCGGCGAGTCCGGCCGTCGACATGATCACGTTCACCGGCAGCACGCGCACGGGCCAATCCATCGCGCAAGCCGCCGTCGGGAACCTCAAGAAGGTGGGCCTCGAACTCGGTGGCAAGTCGCCCAACGTGATCTTCGCGGACGCCGACTTCGAAGGTGCCGTCGAGTGGGCCATGATCGGCGTGTTCTTCAACCAGGGCGAGGTCTGCTCCGCGGGGTCGCGAATCCTCGTGGAGGAATCCGTCAAGCAGCGCTTCGTGGACCGACTGGTGCAGCGCGCCAACGCCATGACCCTCGGCGACGGCCTGTCGGATCCGGACATGGGCGCACTGGTTTCCCAGGCACAGCTCGACAAGGTGCTGAGCCACGTGCGCGCCGCCCGTGAGCAAGGTGCCCGGATCCTCTGTGGTGGCGAGCGGTATGTCGAAGGTGAATGCGCAAGAGGCTTCTTTGTCAGGCCGACCGTGATCACCGACGTCACCCCGGACATGCCGATCGTCCGCGAAGAAGTGTTCGGTCCGGTTGTGACGGTGCAAACCTTCCGCACGGAGGCCGAAGCCATCGAAATGGCCAACGACACACCCTACGGCCTTGCGGGTGGGGTGTTCACCAGCGACGGTGCACGCGCGCTGCGAGTGATCAAGGAGATGCGCGCCGGCGTGACTTGGGTCAACTGCTACAACCCGACGTTCAATGAAGCGCCGTGGGGCGGCTACAAGATGAGCGGCTACGGGCGCGAGCTCGGCGTGAACGGATTCCTCGAGTACCAGCAGGTCAAGCAGGTCAGCATCAACCTGCGGCCAGGCGAGGTGGGCTGGTACCCGAGACGCTGAGGATCATCGGGACCACCCACTCTTGCCGGTCAACGACTCGATGGGAAGCTGAACACCGCCCCCTCGCGCACGCCGGCCGATGGCCATCGCTGCGTGATCGCCTTGCGGCGCGTGTAGAAGCGGACCGCGTCCGGACCGTAGGCGTGCAGATCGCCGAACAGCGATCGCTTCCAGCCGCCGAAGGAATGGTAGGCCACCGGCACCGGCAGCGGCACATTGACGCCGACCATGCCGACCTCGATGTGATCTGTGAAGTGGCGCGCCGCTTCGCCGTCGCGCGTGAAGATGCAGGTGCCGTTGCCGTACTCGTGCGCATCGATCAGCGCCATCGCCTCGGCCAGCGTCTGCACGCGC
Source organism: Zoogloea sp. (assembly GCA_023150095.1). Lineage (GTDB taxonomy): Bacteria > Pseudomonadota > Gammaproteobacteria > Burkholderiales > Rhodocyclaceae > Zoogloea. Next base: position 13,023 of record JAKLLO010000093.1, read on the forward strand.
ACCACGCCGAGCACCGGTCCGAAGATCTCTTCCCGGTAGATGCGCATGGCGGGCTTGACGTGGTCGAAGAGGCAGGGGCCGAGGAAGTAGCCCTCCTCGTGGCCCGCAACTTTCAGGCCTCGGCCGTCGACGACGAGCGTCGCACCTTCCTCGACGCCGGCGTCGACGTAGCCACGCACCTTGTCGAAGTGTGCCTTCGTCACCAGTGGGCCCATGTCGCACTTCTCGGCGGTGCCGGGGCCGACCTTCATCTTCGCGATCTCGGCGGTGAGGCCGGCGATGATCGCGTCGGCGGTCTGCTCGCCCACCGCCACGACCAGCGGCACTGCCATGCAGCGCTCGCCGCAGGATCCGTAGGCAGCGCCCATCAGCGCCGAAACGGCATTGCCAATGTCGGCGTCGGGCATCACGACGGCGTGGTTCTTCGCGCCGCCCAGCGCCTGAACGCGCTTGCCGTTCCTGCAGCCGGTGGCGTAGATCGCTTCGGCCACCGGCGTCGAGCCGACGAAGCTCACCGCCTTGACGCGCGGGTCAGTCAGCAGCACGTCGACCGCTTCCTTGTCGCCGTGGACGACGTTGAGCACGCCCGGTGGGAGGCCTGCTTCGAGTGCGAGTTCGGCGACCAGCAGCGCGCTGGACGGGTCACGCTCCGAGGGCTTGAGGATGAACGTGTTGCCGCAGGCCACCGCCATCGGCCACATCCACAGCGGCACCATCACCGGGAAGTTGAACGGCGTGATGCCGGCGGTGACGCCCAGCGCCTGGTGCTCGCTCCAGGCGTCGATGTCGGGACCGACGTTGCGACTGTGCTCGCCCTTGAGCAGCTCGGGCGCATAGCTCGCGTACTCGACGTTCTCGATGCCGCGCTGCAGCTCGCCCATGCTGTCGGCCAGCACCTTGCCGTGCTCCAAGGTGACCAGCCCGCAGATGCGCGCCGCGTTGTCTTCGAGCAGCGTCTTCAAACGGCTCATCACGCGAGCGCGCTTCAGCGGCGGCGTAGCCTTCCAGCCTGGCAGCGCCCTGTGTGCCGAGGCGATGGCTTCGGACACTGTGGCGGCATCCGCCAGGGCGACGCGTGCGACCGGTTGACCGCGGGCGGGGTCGAAGACGTCAGCGAAGCGGCTTCCGCCTTCGTGAAGGCGGCCGTCGATCAGGTGCTGGATGGTGCGAAGGGTGCTCATGCTTGCGGTTCCTGGGAATCGGGGTGCAAAGCCGCTCAGGCGGTTTCGTGGAAGGTCTGCGCCAGCGCGTCGAGCAGGCTGTCGATCTCTCGCACGCTGCTCGTGAAAGGCGGGGCAAGCTGGATCGTGTCTCCGCCGTAGCGCACGTAGAAGCCCTTGCGCACCATTGACATCGCGATCTCGTAGGGGCGCTTCGCCGGCTCGCCCGGCGCGGACTCGACGCTGATACCGGCCGCCAGGCCGTAGTTGCGGATGTCGGCGACGTGACGTACGCCGCGCAGGCCGTGCACCGATCGCTCGAAGGACGGCGCCAGTTCGCGCACGCGTTGCAGGGCGTTGTCCTGTTCCATCAGGTCGAGCGTCACGAGGGCTGACGCGCACGCGATCGGGTGCGCCGAATAGGTGTAGCCGTGCGGGAACTCGAGCATGTACTCGGGTCCGCCGGCGGCCATGAAGGTGTCGTGGATCTCCTGCTTCGCGATCACCGCGCCCAGTGGCTGCACGCCGTTGGTGATCTGCTTGGCGACGTTGAGGATGTCCGGCGTGACGCCGAAGGCTTCGGCGCCGGTCCAGTGACCGGTGCGGCCAAAGCCGGTGATGACCTCATCGAAGATCAGCAGGATGCCGTGCGCGGTGCAGATCTCGCGCAGGCGTTGCAGGTAGCCCACCGGGGGCACGATGACTCCGGCCGAGCCGGAGAACGGCTCGACGATGACCGCGGCGATAGTCGATGCGTCGTGCAGTTGGATGAGAGTGATCAGATCATCGGCCAGCTCGGCGCCCTGCAGCGGCATGCCACGGAAGAAGCTGCCGGCGGGCGGCTGCGTGTGCGGGAGATGGTCGGCCTCGACACCCTGACCGTAGAGCTTGCGGTTGGCGGCTATGCCGCCAACCGAGATACCGCCGAAGTTGACGCCGTGGTAGCCCTTGCTGCGGCCGATGAAACGTGTCTTGGCCGGTTGACCCTTGAGCCGCCAATACGCACGCGCCATCTTCAGCGACGTGTCGGCCGACTCCGAACCCGAGCCGGTGAAGAACACGCGATTCAGCCCTGCCGGCATGCGCTCGACGATGCGGTTGGCCAATTCGAAGGACAGCGGATGGCCGAACTGGAACGCCGGCGAGTAGTCGAGCGAAGCCGCCTGCTTCGCGATCGCCTCCACGATCTCAGGCCGCGCGTGGCCCAGGCCTGTGCACCACAGGCCCGACAGTCCGTCGAACAGGCGTTTGCCATCGGACATGGTGAAGTAGTGGCCCGAAGCCGCAGTGATCAGCCGCGGATTCGCCTTGAACTCGCGGTTGCCGCTGAACGGCATCCAGTGCGCGGCCAGGTGCCCGGCATCAGTTTGAGGAGGAGGCTGCAGCCAGGCATCGGTCGCGTTCATCCAGAGTCCTTGCGAAGGTCGACAGCGAAGGTTGTGTCGACGACGCCATGACTGTCGGCGATGGCTTGCTTGAATAGAATGACCAGTTGCGTCTATTCACTTGACGATCCATGCAACTATCTCGCCGGCCCAAGACCAAGGCCATCCTCGGCCGCCTTGGCGACATCGACCTGCGCCTGCTGCGTGTCTTCAAGGCAGTCGCCGACTGCGGCGGCATGGCCGCGGCCGAGCTAGAGCTGGACATCGCGATGTCTACGATCAGCCGCCACGTCAAGGACCTGGAGGCGCGCCTCGGTCTGGTGTTGTGTCGGCGTGGCCGTGCCGGTTTCGCGTTGACGGCCGAGGGCGAGAAGGTGTACGCCGCTGCCGAGCAGCTCTTGTCGGCAACGGAGTCGTTCCGCACCAGCCTGCACGAGATTCATCGGAGCCTCGGCGGTGAGTTGCACGTTGCGTTGTTCGAGAAGACCGCGACCAATCCGGCTGCGCGGATTGCCGAAGCGATCGAGGCATTCGGGTCACAAGCACCAGGTGTGTCGCTGCATCTTCACGTCGGCTCCATCGCGATGATCGAGCGCGGCGTGATGAGCGGCGAGTTTCAACTCGGCCTCATCCCCGAGCACCGCCGCTCGGAGACCCTGGTTTACGACGAGCTGTTCGACGAATCGATGCGCCTGTATGCCGGCCGCGGCAATGCTTGGTTTCGTACGCAGAAGACTTCGCCGGGCTGGAAGGAACTGCGCATGCAGCCACTGGCTGCGCTGGGTTACCACTCTCCGAACATGGTGCTGGCGCACGAGCGCCGGCTCGAGCGGCAAGCCACTGCTTCCGATCAAGAGGGTGTCGCGACGCTGGTGCTGTCAGGTCGCTTCGTCGGCTTCCTGCCAGACCACTACGCCGAAGGCTTCGTTCGTGCCGGCAGGATGCGCGCGGTAGCGCCGGATGTGCTGAACTATCGCTGCCGGTTCTCGTGCGTACATCGGCGGGCGCCGGCGTTGTCGCGTGCGGCCGAGGTCTTTCGTAGCGCGCTCGTCGAGGCGCATGCTCCGTCGGCACTCGGGCCAACATGACCATGGCGCTGATCGTGTCGGCGGGGAAATCTCGCGAGGCTGCGCCGTGTGGAGGGAACAGTGACCGCTTGGCGTCGGTTAGTGGAGCGCGCCAGCAATCGGCCAAGCGGCGGAGGCGCTGTTGTGCGCTGCTCAACCAGGCGCAGCGAAGGACGGCAGAGGGACGCTCTCGTCTCTCCGGCTTGCGCCTGACTGGCCACTCGATGCCGGCCCACCGGCGCGATGGGCCGAAGGTGCCCTTCTGAGTCTGCGCCGGATGCAACAGGGGCTTAACGTCGAACGACCGCTCAATGAAACCGCGGTCGCTCAACCTACAGGTGCGAATGACTGAGAACAATCTTGATAGGTCATTCGCAAGCATTCAGCCAGTGTCCGCTCCTGGCCGACCTGAGACAGCCGGCTCGCCGGATTGCTTGCCCCAAACCAGCCGCTCAGATCTGATCTTGAACGTCAGCAAAGTGGCGTCGATTTCGCCCACTTGGGCACCCGCCACCGGCCAGAAGCGGGCTTTGAGG
>JAKLLO010000094.1:0-17111 GCA_023150095.1 Zoogloea sp.
GTACGTCAAGGGTGATCCGGCGCTCCTGTCGCGCCAGTCCGTCGCCGTGGTCGGCGCCCGCAGCGCCACGCCCCAGGGCGAGGCCAACGCCGAGGCTTTCGCCACGGTGCTCTCCCAGGGCGGGCTGGGCATCGTCAGCGGGCTAGCGCTGGGGATCGACGCCGCGGCCCATCGGGGCGGGCTGGCCGGCCCGGGCAGCACCGTCGCGGTGATCGGCACCGGCGCCGACCGCATCTACCCGGCGCGCAACGCAACCCTCGCCCGGCGCATCGCCGAAGCCGGCGCCATCGTCAGCGAATACCCCCTCGGCACCGCGCCGCTGGCCCACAATTTTCCCCGTCGCAACCGGCTGATCGCCGGGCTCGCGAAGGGCGTGCTGGTGGTCGAGGCGGCGCTGAAGAGCGGTTCGCTGATCACCGCCAGACTCGCCACCGACTGCGGCCGCGAGGTCTTCGCGATTCCCGGCTCGATCCATTCGCCGGTGGCGCGGGGCTGCCACCAGCTGATCCGCGACGGCGCAAAACTCGTCGAATCGGCCGACGACATCCTCGAAGAGCTGCGCCTCGACACATGCCGCACTGCAGCGCCGGCGGCGCCCACGATGGGGCCGGATGACGACGAAAATGCCCCAGTCATCGCATCCCTCGGGCATGACCCTGTGGACATGGACACGTTGGTGCAGCGCACCAGCTTGACGCCGGAAGCGCTCTACGCCATTCTGCTTACGCTGGAACTCGAAGGGCGCGTTTCCCGCCTGCCCGGAGGGCGTTTCCAGCGTCTCTAAAAACGACCGGCCCCAGGCCCCGCGCCATGTTCGACATCCTCGTGTATCTCTTCGAGAACTATGTTCACGCCGACGCGTGCCCCGAACCCGCGCAACTGGCCCGCAAGTTGACGGCCGCCGGCTTCGAGGAAGAAGAAATCTCCGAAGCCCTCGACTGGCTCTCCGGCCTGCGCCAGCTGTCCGACGGCGAGCGCCCGGCCCAGGTCGCCCGGCCGGGTTCGCTGCGCATCTACGCCGACGACGAACTCGTTCGTCTGGGCACGGAATGCCGCGGCTTCCTGCAGTTTCTTGAAAATGCCGGTATCCTCGACGCCGAATGCCGCGAGATGATCGTCGAGCGGGCCCTGGCCCTCGGCGAATCCGAAATCGAACTGGAAAACCTCAAGGTCATCGTCCTGATGGTGTTGTGGCAGCAGGATCGGCCGATCAACGGCCTGATCCTCGACGAACTGCTCAACGAGTCGGACGAAGACGACGAGCCGGTCTCATACGCCTTGCACTGATTTTCGGGCTGCTTGCAAGCCCGGCGCAGGCTTCCGTATGATGCGCCGCTCCCCCAACAACCTGAGTCGGGCGCACCCACAGGCATGAGCAAGCAGCTGATCATTGCGGAAAAACCCTCGGTTGCGGCGGACATCGCCCGCGCCATCGGCGGCTTCACCAAAGAAAAAGATTACTTCGAGTCGGAGCACTACGTGCTTTCGTCGGCCGTCGGCCATCTGCTCGAACTCACGGTGCCGGCCGAATTCGAGGTCAAGCGGGGCAAGTGGTCATTTGCCCATCTGCCGGTCATCCCGCCCCACTTCGCGCTCAATCCGATCGAGAAGACCGAGGACCGGCTCAAGCTCCTCACCCGCCTCATCAAGCGCAAGGACGTCACCGGCCTCATCAATGCCTGTGACGCGGGCCGCGAAGGGGAACTGATCTTCAGCTTCATCGTGCAGCACTCCGGCTCCACCAAGCCGGTGCAGCGCCTGTGGCTGCAGTCCATGACGGCCGGCGCCATCCGCGACGGCTTTGCCCAGCTGCGCGCGGCGGCGGATGTCGAAGGCCTGCGCCAGGCGGCGGTGTGCCGCGCCGAGAGCGACTGGCTGATCGGCATCAACGGCACGCGGGCGATGACCGCGTTCAACTCCAAGACCGGCGGCTTCCACCTCACCACCGTCGGCCGCGTCCAGACCCCCACGCTGGCGATCGTTGTCGAGCGCGAGGAGAAGATCCGCGCCTTCAAGCCCACCGATTACTGGGAGCTGGAAGCCAGCTTCGGTTGCCAGGCCGGCGCCTACGTGGGCCGCTGGTTCGACGAAGGCTTCAAGAAGCCCGAAGAGGGCGCGCCGCTGGCCGAGCACGCCACCGCCTTCCGCCTGTGGGAAAAGTCCCGTGCCGAGGCCATCAAGGCCAAGTGCGAAGGCAAGACCGGCACGGTGGAGGAAGAATCCAAACCGTCCACCCAGCTCTCGCCGCTGCTGTTCGATCTCACCTCGTTGCAGCGCGAGGCCAACGGCCGCTTCGGCTTTTCGGCCCGCACCACCCTGCAGCTGGCCCAGGCCCTGTACGAAAAGCACAAGGTGCTGACCTACCCGCGTACCGACGCCCGCGCGCTGCCCGAAGACTACGTCGGCCAGGTGAAGGGCATCCTCGCCGGCCTGCCGGATACCTTCGCGCCGTTTGCCAACGAGATCGTCAAGCAGGGCTGGGTCAAGCCCAACAAGCGCATCTTCAACAACGCCAAGATCTCCGACCACTTCGCCATCGTGCCCACCGGCACCGCGCCCAAGAGCCTGTCCGAAGCCGAGGCCAAGATCTACGATCTGGTCACCCGGCGTTTCCTGTCGGTGTTCTACCCGGCGGCCGAATACCGCATCACCACCCGCGTCACCCGCGTCGAGGGCGAAGCCTTCAAGACCGAGGGCAAGGTGCTCGTCAATCCGGGCTGGCTGGCCGTGTATGGCAAGGCTGCCGCGGTGAGCGAGGAGGAGGGCGGCGCGCCCCAGCTGGTGGCCGTCGAGCCCGGCGAGAAGGTTTCCACCGACGAGATCCTCGTCAAGGCACTGGTCACCAAGCCGCCCGCACGCTTCAACGAAGCCACGCTGCTCTCCGCGATGGAAGGCGCCGGGAAGATGGTCGACGACGAGGAGCTGCGCGCCGCGATGGCCGGCCGTGGCCTCGGCACCCCGGCCACCCGCGCCCAGATCATCGAAAACCTGATCGGCGAGACCTACATCCTGCGCGACGGCAAGGAGCTGATCCCGACCGCCAAGGCTTTCTCGCTCATCACCCTGCTGCGTGGCCTCGGCACCAACGAGCTCACCTCGCCCGAGCTTACTGGCGAGTGGGAGCACAAGCTGGCCCAGATGGAGCGGGGCGCGCTGTCGCGGGCCGAGTTCATGGACCACATCCAGGCCATGACCCGGGACATCGTCGAGCGCGCCAAGCGCTACGAGTCCGACACCGTGCCGGGCGACTTCGTCACCCTGTCCACGCCCTGCCCCAAGTGCGGCGGTGTGGTGAAGGAGAACTACAAGAAGTTTGCCTGCCAGAGCTGCGACTGGAACGCCTGGAAGATCGTCGCCGGCCGCCAGTTCGAGATTCCCGAGATCGAGGCGCTGCTCGCCACCGGCCGCGTTGGCCCGCTGATGGGTTTCCGCAACAAGATGGGCCGGCTGTTCAACGCCGAGATCCGTCTCAACGACGACAAGCAGCCCGAGTTCGACTTTGGCCAGCCGAAGGAAGACGAAACCGCCGAGCCGGTGGATTTCTCCGATCAGGAAACCCTCGGCGCCTGTCCCAAGTGTTCGGCGCGGGTGTTCGAGCACGGCATGGCCTACGTCTGCGAGAAATCCGTGGGGCCCGAGAAATCCTGTGATTTCCGCTCCGGCAAGATCATCCTGCAGCAGCCCATCGAGCGGGAGCAGATGCACAAGCTCCTCGACACGGGCCGCACCGAGCTGCTGAAGGGCTTCGTCTCGAGCCGTACCAAGCGCAAGTTCTCGGCTTTCCTGGTGCGTGGCGACGACGGCAAGGTGGGTTTCGAGTTCGAGAAGAAGGAACCCAAGACGCCTGCCGCCAAGAAGCCGGCGGCAAGCCGCAAGAAAGCGGCGGCCGAGTAAGGCGTCGCTTTGGCGTGCCTGGAATGACAAAACCCGCCGGAAGGCGGGTTTTGTTTTGGGTTGCGGCTCCGTTCAGACCAGCGTGGCGGCGATGGTGTCGTGCAGCTCGTCCACTTCGGCATCAGAGACACCCAGGAAGGTCTTGGCGTTCTCGAAGGAGCGGTCACCCACCGCGTGGGCATCGCGGGTGTATTCGCCCAGCACGTGCTCGGCGATCACGCTCACCGCAATCAGCGCCAGGGCGTCGGACGGCAGCTCCTTCTCGGGCAGGATGTAGGCTTCGGGGTCGTGGTGGTAGCGGATCGCGTTGGCGATCCGGTCGGACAGCCCCCAGCTGCGCGCCAGCAGCCATCCGGCCACGGCGTGGTCGCAGCGGAAATGTTCCTGTTCCTGCTGGACCAGGCTGAAGCCGTGGTCGGCCGCACCGGTGTAGAGCGCGGCGTAGTCGGGGAAGGTGGTCATCAGCACCGGCACCGCCGCGTCCTGGAACAGCGCGAAGGTGTAGGCCGCATCGGGCGAGATGCCCACGTGACCGCGCGCCAGCACGCCGGCGGCGAGGGCCAGGGTCGAAGCCCGCGACCAGAAGCGTTCCATCACATCGGCCGGCAGGTGGCTGGAGGTATTGCGCAGCGCCACCGCTACGACGACACTCAGGATGTGGTTGATGCCCAGGCGGTTGACCGCCTGCTGGACGCTGCGCACCCGCGAGCCGGGCGAGAACATCGGCGAATTGGCCAGCTTGACCGCTGCCGCCGACATGCTGACGTCGGAGGCGACGATGCGGCTCAGCACCTTCATCGACGGTTCATCCCGCTGGGCTTCCCTCATCACTTCGGCGACGATGCTGGGACACGGTGGAATGCGCACCGCAGACAGGGTTTCGTTCAACTCTTCGTGGGTGAGGGGACGCGTTGCCGTAGCTGTGTTCATGACGGATAGCCTGCGGTTGAATTTATCAAAATTCTATCAAAAACGACATTTTTGTCGTTTCAAATTTTTCACATTCGCACGTTTTTTTGGTTTTTGACGCATGGAGGTGTGTCGTGCGTCACGGATTGAACGCCCGACATCGACCTTCAGGAGCCCAGACATGGCACGTACGTCCTTACCCGTGGCCGGCTTTGCGACCCTGAGCTACGTCGTGTCGCAGTTCCACATCGGCTACCTGCTGTACCAATTACGGCCGAATATTCTGGTTCTGCAGCTGAGTTTTCATCCAGCCCGATACTGGGCCGTGCTGAGCCAGTGGGGCGAGGCCGGGCTGCGCAACTATCGGGCCCATCTGCCGTGGGATTTCGCGCACCTGTTCATCTACGCCGCCTTCGGCTATGTGCTGGCGACCCGCGCCGGGCTGTTCGACGAGCCGGCCTCGCGCGCCGCCCGCCGCACGGCCTGGCTGCTGCCCCTGGCGGCCTTGTTTGATCTGGTCGAGAACCTGCTGCAGGTTCATCTGCTCGGCGGGCCGTTTGGCGCGCAGAGCCTGGCGATTCCGGTGTCGGCGGGCTGTTCGGCGGTGAAATGGGCTCTCGCCGCAGGGTTTGCGTTGATCGTTGCCTGGCGGGTGCTCCGAAAATCTGCCCGGATCGGGCTTCTGTCACAGTGAAGCAGCGGGGCTGCTGTGTATAACTCTGTGTCTGAAAAACCCTCTTCTTCCGTCCATGCCCCATCGACCCCGCGCGAGCGATCAGGCTGCCGAGCAGGCCGTGCGCCTGCTTGCGCGTGCCCGCGAAGGTTTTCTGAAAGCGCTTCTCGAGGGTGCGGGGGAGGTGATCCGTCACCGGGACTGGCAGGACGTGCTGTCTGCGGCGGCCGGTGCCTGCTTTGACGAACTGGTTGGCGGACGCCGTGCACCCAAGCCGGCCGAGGGCGCGCGGCCGATCAATCTGGTTCGTTCCGACGAATCGGACTACTCCATCGGCCTGATCAATCTCGACCGCCGGCTGCAGGAATTCTGCGGTCGTGAGCTGGCGACCCTCCATCTCCGGCTGCGCCTGCAGCTGGCCGAGGGGGGTATCCAGCTGCACGAAGAGTCGCCCCTCGGCACGGCCACCGTCTGCCGCGCCCTGCGGGTGCTGAAAGAGGTCGAGAAGCTCAGTCCGTCCCAGGCGCTGCAGCTGCTCCTGCGCCTCGAGACGCCGGTGGGCCAGCGACTGTCGCGCTTCTACCGCGACCTCGAACATGAACTCGCCGACGAAGCCCTGGCCTTGCGCGGTCAGCAGACCCGGGGGCTGCTCGCGCCTATTGGCAGCGCCGTTGAGGCCGAGGAGGAGTGGACCGACACGCCGGCTGCTCGCGCCAGCCTGCCGATCGATCCGGTGGACGCCCTGCGTCTGGCTTCGCTGGCCCAGCGGGAGGCCGAACCGACGCGCGTGTCCAGCGTCGACCCCGGGCTGGCATCGGCGCTGGTCGAGCGTATCGAGGCGTGGCTCATCGAGCGCCAGCGTTTTGGCACGGGCGTTCCCACCGCGCTGGGCGCCAGCGAACTGGGCGCGCTGCTGAGCCCGGCCCAGGCGGTGGCGGTGGAGGTGGTCGAGACCGTCTGCAATCGCGCCGAGAGTGACGCCGACCTGCCGCCGACGATCCGCACGCTGCTGGGCGGCCTGCGGGTGCCGCTGCTGCGCCTGGCCCTGCGCAGCCAGAAACTGCTGTCCATCGAGCGCCATCCGGCCTTCCGGTTGGTGGACCGCATCGCCAACCTGGGCCGCACGCTGCCGTCCGACTGCACGGCCGAGCTGCCCGTGTGCCGCGGGCTGGCGTCGATGGTGCGCTCCCTCGGCCGGCTGCCTCAGCCCACCCGGCGGGATTTCGAGCTGGCCCTCGGCGTGCTCGACACCCTGCTGACCACCCGCCAGAAGAGCGCCATTGCCCGGGCCGCCCAGCACATTGACACGGCGATCCGGCTCGAGCGCCGCGAGGTTGCGCTGCATCAGGCGAGCCGGGCGGTGTACCTGCTGGTGGGGCAGGAGCCCGCCAGCGTGGCCCGCAACTTCCTCGAGCGTTACTGGGTGCATGTGCTGGCCAAGGCGGTGTACCTGTACGGTCCGGACAGCCCCCAGTGGGCGAGCCGCCTGCTGATCGCCAACCGCCTGCTGGCCTGCGCCTCGCCGCCGGACGACGAAGCCCTGCGCCGCAAGATGCTCGGCGAGTTCCCGGCGCTGATCCACGATCTGGACGAAGGCCTGACCTGGATCGCCCTGCCGGCCAAGCAGGCCGGCTCGGCCCTGTCGTCGGTGCAGGCGCTGCACGCCAGCCTGCTCGCCGGCCGCACGCCGCCGGTGCCCACCCTGCGCCGCAGCACCTCGCCGCCGACCCTCAAGAAACCCGAAGGCAGCCACGGCCTGCTCACCCTCAAGCACAAGCAGTACGTGGCCGGCGAGCTCTCGCTGCCGCCCGAATGGGCTGTGCTCAAGGTGGGCGACAGCGTGGCGGTGGGCCTGCCCAACGGCAAGGTGATGCGCGGCTACGTGGCCCACATCGCCCCTGCCGGCCAGGTGGTGCTGATCTCCGACGGCGACCACGACGCGGTGATGGCCATCACCGCCCGCGCCCTGGCCCAGCAGACCGAATCCCCCGAGACCCGGCTGTTCAGCGACATCTCGCTGGTGGATCAGGCCGCCACCGACAAGCTACTCGGCCCCTGAACCACGTGGGCGCAGTGGTGTCGGACGCTACAATCGCGTTCGCCGCCTTCCTTCGACTGCTCCCTCATGTGCTCCGATCCTGCCTGCGCCGGCGACCACGCCGCGCCCGCCCCCGATAACGCCATCCGCATCCGCGGGGCGCGTCAGAACAACCTCAAGAATCTGTCGCTGGACATCCCCCACCACGAGCTGGTGGTGGTGACCGGCGTGTCCGGCTCGGGCAAGAGCTCGCTGGTGTTCGACACGCTGTACGCCGAGGGCCAGCGCCGCTACGTCGAGACCTTCTCGCCCTACGCCCGGCAGTTTCTCGACCGGATGGACAAGCCGCAGGTGGACCGCATCGACGGCGTGCCGCCGGCCATCGCCATCGACCAGACCAACCCGGTGCGCACCTCGCGCTCCACCGTCGGGACGATGACCGAGCTGGCCGACCACTTCAAGCTGCTCTACGCCCGCGCCGCGCGCCTGCACTGCCGTGGCTGCGGCAAGCCGGTGAGCCGCGACACGCCGGCGACGATCTTCGCCGACATCGCCGCCCGCGCTGCCGCGGCGGGCGACCCGCGGCTGGTGGTGAGCTTTCCCGTCACCGTGCCGGCCAACTTCGGCGAGGACGAGGTCGCCCAGCTCCTCGCCCGCCAGGGCTACACCCGCATCCACGCCCGCGACGGCGACGTGCTCCACGTGGTGCAGGACCGCTTCCGCCTCGGCAATGCCGAGCACGCGCGGGTGATGGAGGCGCTGGAGGTCGGCCTGCGCGCCGGCCACGGCAAGCTCACCGTCCATGCCGTCGACGGCGAAGCGGAAACCCGCTGGAAGTTCAGCAGCGGCCTGCACTGCGCCGACTGCGACATCGCCTACCCGGACCCGACGCCCAGCCTGTTCTCCTTCAACTCGCCCATCGGCGCCTGCGACACCTGCCGCGGCTTCGGGCGCGTGATCGGCGTGGATTTCGGGCTGGTGATCCCCGACGAATCGAAGACCCTCGCCGAAGGCGCGGTGAAGCCCTGGCAGAGCCCCAGCTTCAAGGAATGTCAGGACGACCTGGCGAAGATGGCCAGGAAGTACGGCGTGGCGATGGACGTGCCCTTCCGCGACCTGCCCGAGGAGCACCGCCGCTGGGTGCTCGAAGGCGACGAGAAGTGGAAGAACTGGGATTCCAGCTGGCCGCGCTACTGGTATGGCGTGCGCCACTTCTTCGACTGGCTGGAAACCAAGGCCTACAAGATGCACATCCGGGTGCTGCTGTCGCGCTACCGCAGCTACACCGAATGCCCCGCCTGCCACGGCGCGCGGCTCAAGCCGGAGGCGCTGCTATGGCGCCTGTGGCGCCGTGAGGAGGAAGGAGTGAGGCGTGAGGAGCTTCCCTCCAATCGCCAGCGCACAAGCTTTGAAGAAGGCCTCCTCACGCCTCACTCCTTACCCCTCACGAAGCTCGCGATAAGCGAGCTTCTGTCCCTGCCCATCGACGACGTGACCACCTTCGTCGCCGCGCTGGAACTGCCCGCGCCGCTGGACGAAGCCACCGAGCTGCTCGTCGATGAGATCAAGGGCCGCCTGCGCTACCTGCAGGACGTGGGCCTCGGCTACCTCACGCTGGACCGCCAGTCGCGCACGCTCTCCGGTGGCGAGGTGCAGCGGATCAACCTCACCACTGCGCTGGGCACCTCGCTGGTCAATACGCTGTTCGTGCTCGACGAGCCCTCCATCGGCCTGCACCCGCGGGACATCGGGCGCATCCTCGGGGTGATGGAGCGCCTGCGCGACGCCGGCAACTCGCTGGTTGTCGTCGAGCACGACCCGCAGCTGATGCTCGCCGCCGACCGCCTCCTCGACATCGGCCCCGGCCCCGGTGAGCGCGGCGGCGAGATCGTCGCCTACGGCGCGCCCACCGCCATCGCCAACGATCCGGCGTCCCTCACCGGCGCCTATCTGGCCGGCCGCAAGCGTGTCGACACCCGTCGCCAGCCGCGACCGGTGGCCGGTACCGACGCGCGCCTCACCCTCACCGGCGCGCGCCAGCACAACCTGCGCGGCGTCGATCTGGAGATCCCGCTGCGGCGGCTGGTGGGCATCACCGGCGTGTCCGGCTCGGGCAAATCCACATTGATTCAGGATGTGCTGTTCCCGGCGCTGGCCAAGCATTTCGGCCAGCCCTCCGAGCCGCCCGGCGCCTTCGACGGCCTGGTGGGCGTGGATCAGTTGAAGGGCGTGGTGATGGTCGACCAGTCGCCCATCGGCAAGAGCGCCCGCTCCAACCCGGTGAGCTACGTGGGCGCCTGGGACGCCATCCGCAAGCTCTTCGCCAACCTGCAGGAAGCCAAGGACCGCGGCTACACGCCGGGCACCTTCAGCTTCAATTCCGGCACCGGCCGCTGCCCCACCTGCACCGGCTCGGGCTTCGAGCACGTGGAGATGCAGTTTTTGTCGGACGTGTATCTGCGCTGCCCCGACTGCGACGGCAAGCGCTACCGGCCCGAGATCCTGGCTCTGGCATGGCGCGGCAAGAGCGTGGCCGACGTGCTGGAGATGACCGTCTCCGAAGCCCTGGCCTTCTTTGCGGACCAGAAGGCCGTGCTCGCCGCGCTGGCGCCGCTGGCCGACGTGGGCCTCGAATACCTGCGCCTCGGCCAGCCGGTGCCCACGCTCTCCGGCGGCGAGGCCCAGCGCCTCAAGCTCGCCGGCTATCTGGCCGAAGCGGCCCAACTGGCGGCAAAACGATCGAAAAAATCGATAGATTCCGCCGATCCGGGCCTGCTTTTCCTGTTCGATGAGCCCACCACCGGCTTGCATTTCGAGGATGTGGCCCGGCTGCTTTCAGCATTCGAAAAACTGCTCGATGCCGGCCACTCGCTGGTGGTCATCGAGCACAACCTCGACGTGATCGCCGCCGCCGACTGGCTGGTGGACCTCGGCCCCGAGGGCGGCGCCGGCGGCGGCTTGATCGTCGCCGAAGGCACGCCGGCCCAGGTGATCGCCACGCCCGCGTCCCACACCGGCCGGGCGCTGGCCGACTACGCCGACCAGCTCGCCCGCCTGCAGGCCGCGCCGGTGGTGGCCGAGCCGCCGGCGCGCTACCGGGTGGCCCCCGACAACGCCATCACCATCCGCCACGCCCGCCACCACAACCTCAAGAACGTCAGCCTCGACATCCCGCGCGATCAATTTACGGTGATCACCGGGCTTTCGGGCTCGGGCAAATCCACGCTGGCCTTCGACATCGTGTTCGGCGAAGGCCAGCGGCGCTATCTGGAATCCCTCAACGCCTACGCCCGGCAGTTTGCCCAGCCCTCGGCGCGGCCGGACGTGGATGCGATCTTCGGCGTCCCGCCCACCGTCGCCATCGAGCAGCGGGTGAGCCGCGGCGGGCGCAAGAGCACGGTGGGCACGCTCACCGAGATCCAGCCCTTCCTGCGTCTGCTGTACGTGAAGCTCGGCACCCAGTATTGCCCGGACTGCGACGTGCCGGTGACGCCCCAGAGCTTCGAGTCCATCGTCGCCCAGATCCTGCGCGACCACGCCGGCGAATCCGTCGAGCTGCTGGCGCCGCTCATCATCAACCGCAAGGGCTTGTACACCGATCTCGCCAAGTGGGCCCGCGGCAAGGGCTTCGAGCAGCTGCGCGTGGATGGCGATTACCTGCCTACCAAGAAGTGGCCGCGCCTCGACCGCTACAAGGAGCACAACATCGAGCTGCCGGTGGGCATGGTGAAGGTGGGCGTCGACACCGAAACCCTGCTGCGCGACTACGTGCAGGCCGCGCTCGACCACGGCAAGGGCGTGCTCAAGGTGCTGCCCCTGGCAGTGCCCGGCGCGGCGCTCACCACGCTATCCACGCTGCGCGCCTGCCCGGATTGCGGCACCAGCTTCCCCGAGCCCGATCCGCGCCTGTTCTCCTACAACGCCAAGCATGGCTGGTGCCCGGACTGCTACGGCACCGGCGTGAAGATCGCCGGCAAGGTCGAGAATCCCGACGACCTCGACCTGGGCGAACTGGAACACGAAACCGATGAAGCCTGCCCCAGCTGCCACGGCGCCCGCCTCAACCCGGTGGCGCGGGCGGTGCGCTTCCGCGACCTGGGCCTGCACGAACTGTCGTCGCTGGCGGTGGGCAAGGTGTCGGGCTTCTTCGAGACGCTGCAGCTGGAACGCCGCGAGGCCGACATCGGCCGCGATCTGATCACCGAGATCCGCGGCCGGCTGGATTTTCTGCAGCAGGTGGGCCTCGGCTATCTGGCGCTGGACCGGGCCGCGCCCACGCTCTCCGGCGGCGAGGCCCAGCGCATCCGCCTGGCGGCGCAGCTCGGCTCCAACCTCACCGGCGTGTGCTACATCCTCGACGAGCCGACCATCGGCCTGCACCCGCGGGACAACCGACTGCTGCTGGATACGCTCGAAAAGCTGCGCGGCCGCGGCAACACCCTGCTGGTGGTCGAGCACGACGAGGACACCATCCGCCGCGCCGACCACGTGATCGACCTGGGCCCCGGCGCCGGCGTGCGCGGCGGGCGCATTGTGGCCGAAGGCAGGCTGCCCGAGCTGATGGCCGCGCCGGAATCCGCCACCGGCCGCTGCTTCGCCCATCCGCTGGTGCATCCCCTCGCGCCGCGGCGTGGTGTGGCGGACGACCAGCCGGCGCTGGTGGTGTCCGGCGCCACCCTGCACAACCTCAAGCACGTCTCGGCCCGCGTGCCGCTGGCGCGGCTGACGGTGGTGACCGGCGTGTCCGGCTCGGGCAAGTCCACCTTCGCCCGCGACGTGCTCCACGCCAGCCTGGTGGCGCAAGGCCCGGTGGGCTGCGCGTCGGTGGACGGCATGGCGCAGATCGGCCGTGTGCTGGAGGTGGACCAGACTCCGATCGGCAAGACGCCGCGCTCCTGCCCGGCCACCTACATCGGTTTCTGGGACGCGATCCGCAAGCTCTTCGCCGAAACCACCGAGGCCAAGATGCGCGGCTGGACGGCCTCGCGCTTCTCCTTCAACACCGGCGCCGGGCGCTGCCCGGTGTGCGAGGGGCAGGGCCAGATCACCATCGAGATGAACTTCCTGCCCGACGTGAAGATGCCCTGCGAGGCCTGCGGCGGTGCCCGCTTCAACCCCGAAACCCTCACCGTGCGCTGGAAGGGCAAGAGCGTGGCCGACGTGCTGCACATGGCGGTGGAAGACGCGGTGGATTTCTTTGCCGCCCACCCGTCCATCGCCCACCCGCTCAGGCTGTTGCAGGACGTGGGCCTGGGCTACCTGACCCTTGGCCAGCCCAGCCCGACCCTCAGCGGCGGAGAGGCACAGCGCATCAAGCTGGTGTCGGAGCTGGCCAAGGTGCGTGGCCGCGCGGGCGAATCCGCCGCCGGGCCGGGCCGCCCGCTGCCCCCCGAGAAGCACACCCTGTATGTTCTCGACGAGCCCACCGTGGGCCTGCACATGGCCGACGTGGAGAAGCTGATCCACGTGCTGCACCGCCTGGCCGACGCCGGCCACACGGTGCTGGTCATCGAGCACGACCTGGACCTGATGGCCGAGGCCGACTGGATCATCGATCTGGGGCCGGAGGGGGGCGAAGGGGGCGGCGAGATCGTCGCCGAGGGGCCGCCGGAGGCGGTGGTACAGGTGGCCCGGTCCCACACCGGGCGTATCCTGGGTGAGTTCATGGCGGCCCGGCGGGCGGGCTGATCCGGACAGAAAGCGAGCGTTCATGAATCATCGTCTTCCCCTGGGGGCTTTCCCCGTGCTGCTGACGGCTCTCGCGGGCGGGCCGGTGCTGGCTGCCGGCAACCCCTCCACCTGCGCCGCCATCGCCGACAACACCGAGCGTCTGGCCTGCTATGACGATGCCGTCGGGCGCCCCCACCAGGAGGCGCCGGCCCCGCCGCCGCCCGACAACACGCCGTTCTCGGCGCGCTGGGAGCTGGACGCCGAAGACAAGCGTGGCACCTTCCTGATCACCCCCTACCGGCCCACTTACATCCTGCTGGGGCGGCTCACCAATTCCGCCAACCGGATGCCCCACTCCCCGGGGCCCGACCGCTCGGTGAGCGAGCCCATGGATGTCTCGCCGGTGGAGGCCAAGTACCAGATCAGCTTCAAGACCAAGCTGTGGGAGGGCCTGTTCGGGCGCCATGGCGACCTGTGGATGGGCTACACCCAGCAGTCCAGCTGGCAGGTGTACAACAAGAGCAACTCCTCGCCCTTCCGCGAGACCAATTACGAGCCCGAGCTGATGGCGGTGTTCCGCACCAACCTGGATGCGGGGGCCGGCTTCAAGGTCAAGCTGTTGTCGGTGGGCTTCAACCACCAGTCCAACGGCCGGGCCGAGCCCCTGTCGCGGAGCTGGAACCGGGTCATGGCCCAGGCCGGCATCGAGCGTGGCGACTTCGCCGTGCTGGTGCGCTCCTGGTATCGCTTCCCCGAGAAGGATGGCAAGGACGACAACCCGGACATCACGCGCTATCTCGGCCACGGCGATGTGCAGGCCATGTGGAAGCTGGGTGATCACGGCCTCGGCCTGACCCTGCGCGGGCCCCTGTGGCAGAGCGGGGGGCGGGGCGCGGCCCAGGTGGACTGGAGCTTCCCCATCCACCGCAAGCTGAAGGGCTTTGTTCAGGTTTTCAGTGGCTACGGCGAAACCCTGATCGACTACAACCACCGCCAGACCACGCTGGGCCTGGGGGTGGCCCTGGTGGACTGGTTATAGGCGACGACGGGCGGCGGGGGGGAGCAGCGCCCCGAGGCTGGGGCCGGCCGAGGTGAGTGTGCAGTTCAGGGCGGGGTTGGCCCGGCACAGGCTGGCGAGGTGGCTGCGCGCGGCGACGGCGGTTTCGTCCTGGCGGCTGGCCTCGGTGAGCCACACCTGGGCGCCCTTGAGCCCGGCGCTGCTCCCCGGCTGGTTCAGATACAGCAGGCCCAGCTCGAGCTGGGCCTTGGCATGGCCCCGACGGGCTGCCTTGAGATACCAGAATTCGGCCTGTGTCAGATCCCTGGGCACGAGTTCGCCGGCAGCATGCAGGCTGGCGAGGCCGTACTGGGCGGCCGGCATGTCCCGCTCCGCTCCTGCCTGGTACCACTGCAGGGCCTTCCTGCCGTTTTTCGGCATGCCTTCGAAGCCGCCGGAATACAGTTCGCCCAGCATCAGGATGGCTTCTCCGTCGTCCTTCCCGGCGGCCTGCTCGAGCAGGGCGACAGCCTGCACGGCGTCGGCCTCCACACCGTAGCCCTTCATATACATCTCGCCCAGCGTCGTTGCCGAGATGACGCTCCCCTGCCGGGCCGCCCGGGCGTACCAGTAGGCGGCCGCGGTCGGGTTGACCGGGCCGCCCTCGCCCTCGAGATGCATGGCGGCCAGGTTGTGCTGGGCCTTGAGATTGCCCGCCACGGCGGAAATCAGATAGAGAGGGCGGGCCGCGAGGAAATGCCCGCCGTTCTGCAGGCGGAGGGCCATGGGGTAGCTGTAGTAAAGCACCGTAGCCACCAGAATGGCCAAAAGCAGGAAGGGCCGGAGCCGGACGAGGGACGACGAACGAGGCATGGACGGGGCGCTTTTCGGGAGGTGCCGTCATGTTATCCGGATTTACTGCAGGGGCATGGAATTGCATTTTCCAAGAAAGGCGTGAAACCGACAAATACGCGAACTTCAGGCTCTTGAATGGCCATTTTTGTTGTGTATGAAGTATTTTCGCAACCATGGCTTTCTGATGTCCTGGTGCCGGATGCGGACTTTTTCGGGGGCGTTCTGCCGATGAGGTAGAGGTGGCAGACAGGTAGAATCATGCGTATGGCACGCGCTCTGGAAGGCTGGCGTGCCGACTTTCCGTCACGACCCGGACCCCGTCATGCCCACACGCCACACGCTCCCCGAGGCGGCCTGATTCATGGCCAGCCCGTTCAAACTCAGTGTCTGCCCCCATGACACGGCCAAGAATCTGCTCGGCTGGTTCACCCTCAATACCTACCTTCAGCGCAAGCTCGGGATCGGCATCCACTTCGATCCCCGCGACAGCTTTCTCGAAGAGCGCCAGGCGGTGCTCGACCAGCCCCACCACGTGGTTTACGCCAACCCGTACAGCGCGCTGTGTTTTGCCCGGGAGCGGGGTTTCGTGCCGGTGGCCCGGCCGGCCGGCGTGGTGGACGAGGCGGTGGTGGTGGCGCGCCCGGGGGCGTTGCCGGGCCCCGCATTGCGCATCGCCAGCGCCACCGACAAGCTGATCATCCATGACCTGGGCTTGAAGGTGCTGCACGGGTTGGGCATTGATGCTGGCCAGGCGGACTTCACTTTCGTCGGCAACCATCTCAACGCCGCCAGGGCGGTGATCGACGGCAATGCCGATCTGGGTATCGTCTTCGATGAAACCTGGAACAGCCTCGGCCCGAGCACCCGCAGCCAGCTGGAGGTGGTGGGGGAGAGCCGCGACGGGCTGGCCTTCCACTGTTTCATGGTGTCACCCGCGTGGGCCGACAAGCGCGAGGCCATCCAGCGCATCCTGTGTGCCATGCACGAAGACCCGGCCGGGCTGCGGGTGCTGGACGATCTGCGCTTCAGCCGCTTCGATCCGGTGGGGGGCGAGATCCTCGCGCCCCTGGCTGCGCTGCTGGGGAGCTGAGTTCAGCCGAACTGGCGGCCGAAGCGGCCCATGCCGGCACCGAACACCACGATGCCGAACAGCCCCATGGCGAGCACCGGCTGCCACAGCAGGGCCATGCCGACGCCCTTGAGCAGAATGCCGTAGGCCGCATCCAGGAAGTAGTGGAGCGGCGAGATCCAGGCCAGGATGCGCATCCACTCGGGCATGGCCTCGATGGGCGTCCATGCGCCCGACAGCAAGAGCATGGGCATCAGGATCACCACCGTCAGCATGCCCACCTGGGCCAGGTTGCGGGCCACCGTGGCGGCCAGCAGGCCCAGCCCGGCGGTAGTGAATACGTACAGGGCGGTGATCAGGAAGAACAGCACCAGGCTGCCGCGCATGGGCAGGTCGAAGCCCGGGCCGAGCACCCCGAACAGGGCGATGGCGGTGCCGGCAAGGATCACCAGGGTCATGGCGATGACCTTGGGAAAGAGGATCTGGAAGGCGCTCAGCGGGGTGACCATCAGCTGCTCGATGGTGCCGCGCTCCTTCTCGCGCACCATGGCGGCGGCAGGCAGCAGGATGGCGAACAGGGTGATCACCGTCAGCAGCTCCGAAATGCCCATGAACCAGGCGTCGTTCTGGTTGGGGTTGTACCAGATGCGGGTATCGGCCTGGATGACCGGGCCGCTGGCGCCGCCGCTGCCCAGGCCTTCGCGCAGGGCCGCCAACTCCAGGCCGTAACGGCCGACGATCTGGGCGCCGTAGCTGGAGGCCAGGAAGCCCAGCACCGAGTTGGAGGTGTCCACCTGCAGCTGCACAGCCACCTGCTCGCCCCGCGCCAGGCGCTCGCCGAAGCGGGGCGGGATGTCGAGCACCGCCATCACGTCGCCGTCGTCCAGGTGGCGGATGGCCTGCTGCGGGGTGCCGGCGCTGCCCGCCGCCTGGAAGTAGGGGGGCTGGAAGCGGCTGGCCAGTTCCCGGGAGGCCAGGCTGTGGTCCGCGTCGAGGGTGGCGATGG
>JAKLLO010000094.1:17126-18080 GCA_023150095.1 Zoogloea sp.
CGATGGCGGCATTCTTGAGCTGCATGCTCACCCCCGAGGCGGCGATGTAGATGTCGCCCGTGAAGGCATACAGGAAGAACACCATGAGTGCCACGTCGCGGAAGAGCTGGAGCAGCTCCTTGTGGGTCATCACGCGCAGGCGACGCAGACCGGCGCCGGAGAAGAAGCCGTTCATGATGCCGGCCGCTTGCTGAACAGCAGGTAGCCCAGCCCGAACAGGCCGGTCGCGTAGGCGCCGAGCACCAGCATGTCGGCCCACAGGGCCTGCCAGCCCACGCCCTTCAGAAAGCTCCCCACCACGATGTTGGTGAAATACATGGGCGGCAGGGCGTGGGCGATGGCCGAGGCGCCGGGGGCCAGGGACGACAGGGGCAGCAGCATTCCCGAGTACAGCACTGCCGGGATGATGCTGACGATGCTGGCCACGATCATCGCCGCTACCTGGGTCTGCACCAGCATAGAGATGACCAGCCCCAGGCCGGTGGTGCACACCACGTAGAGCAGCAGGGCCAGGGCGAAGAAGGCCGGGTCGCCCTTGAAGGGGGTGCCGTACAGCCCCACCGCCAGGGCCCACAGGATCAGCCCGTTGGTGAAGGAGATCGCCACGTAGGGCGCGAGCTTGCCGATCAGGAATTCGCCCGGCGAGACGGTGGACGCGTAGATGTTGAAGATCGAGCCGGACTCTTTCTCGCGCACCACGCCCAGGGCGGTGAGGAAGGGGGGCGACAGCATCATGATGAGCATGATCAGCTTGGGGGCCAGGGACCAGATGCTCTTCACGCTCTGGTTGTAGAGGTAGCGCACCTCCAGCTTCACCGGCTGCACGCGGGCCCGGGCCTCGGCCAGGGGGATACCCCGGCCGGCGGACAGGGCGCCAGCCATGTTGTCGAGGCTGACCGCGCTGTTGATGGCGGCCACGTAGCCCTGGGTGGTCTGGGCGCGCATGGGGAAGGT
>JAKLLO010000095.1 GCA_023150095.1 Zoogloea sp.
ACACGGACGGATACACCACGTCGAACTTGTCGCCGCCCACTTCGCTGTCGATCAGCACGGCTTCGTTCTCGAAGGTGACCAGCACGTCGCCGATGCCGCGCTGGGTGAAGGTGGTGGTGGCGCCGCGGCCACCGCCGTCGAACACCGGCACGTTGGCGAACAGCTTGCCGACGAAATCCTTGGCGGCGGCGTCGTTGCCGCCCTTGGTGAGCGCCTAGCCCCAGGCGGCGAGATAGGTGTAGCGGCCGTTGCCGGAGGTCTTGGGGTTGGGGATCACCACGCTCACGCCGGCGCGGGCGAGGTCGTTCCAGTCCTTGATGCCCTTCGGGTTGCCCTTGCGCACCAGGAAGATCGTCGCCGAGGTGTAGGGCGCCGCGGCATTGGGGAAGGCCTTGCGCCAGTCGGTCGAGGCAAGGCCGCTCCGGGCCAGCACATCCAGGTCGGCGGCCTGGTTCATGGTCACCACGTCGGCTTCGAGGCCGTTGATCACCGACTGGATCTGCTTGCTCGAGCCGCCGTGGGACTGGTTGATGGTGAGCTTTTCGCCGGCCGTCTTCTGCCAGTGGGCAACGAAGGCCGGGTTGATCTCCTTGTACAGCTCCCGCGACACGTCGTAGGAGACGTTCAGCAGCGTCGCATCGGCCTGGGCCGGGCCCGCCGAGATGATCGACAGACCCGCCAGCAGGGCCAGCACCGGGCGCACGGAAAAGCGATGGATGGACATTCGGGCTCTCCTTGGGATGGGTTATTGGCCCAAGTATAAAAACCGTCTATCCAGCGCCCAACGAATAAAAACGGCTTTTGATATTCCGAAAAAGAAAATAGAAACGGGAATCTGTCCGATGAGCGCTCAGTTCAGCCCCTCGAGCCGCTCCCGCAGCTCAGTGGCCGAATGCCGGCAGAACACCATCGGCACGCCCAGATCCTCGGCCTGACGCCGCACGTGACGCATCAGCATGTGGTTGGAGCGGTCGCACACGAAGACCACCAGCCGCGTGCGCCGCGGCAGCACCCGCTTGCCCTCGCCCGCCTTGCGGCCGGGCCAGTGGTCGATGTCCTGAATACCGAGGCGATCTGCCACCCGGTAGATTTCTGCGCGGATCGTATCGACTCGATCGGCGCCCACGATCAGGGCCTGCATCCTGAAACCTCTCATCATCCCGTGGCTCCAAGCCACAACGAGGCCAGTCTGGCGTGCCGGCCCCGACGACGGAACCAAGCATTTCAGCGATGCAAATCAGGCGCTTTCGAATAAGCTTTTCAGCGCGCCATCCACCTTGCCCGGAGCTCCACGATGATCGGCCTCTGCCGCAACCTCCCCCGCCTTGCCGGCGTGCTCGCCGCGTTGGCGCTGACCGGCTGCGCCAACCTGCTGGGCCCCAGCCTGCAACCCGGCGTGAGCACCCGGGACGATCTCGACGCCACGCTGGGCGCGCCGGCCATGCGCTGGGCCGAGCCCGACGGCAGCGAACGCCTCGCCTACCCCTTCGGGCCGGCGGGGTTTCAGACATTCATGGCGGTGGTGAGCCCGAACGGGCGGCTGGTGAGCATCGAGAACGTGCTGGAAGAAACCCACTTCGCCCGCATCCAGGCCGGCATGAGCCAGGATGAGGTGCTGCGCACGCTGGGCCCGTCCTATCCGGGCTGGACTGTGTATTACAAGGCCCGCGACGAGTTGGTGTGGGAATGGCGTTACTGCGATGTGTTCCGGGAGCCCGCCCGCTTCGACGTGCTCTTCGATGGCACAAGCGGCAAGGTGCGCAGCACCTTCAGCAGCACCGAGCGCATCTCGATGCCCTGGGGCCGTGGCAACCGCCGCGACTGGTGCAGCCGCTAGTTCATTCCGGCACCTGGGCGAGGAGCACCTTGTCCACCCGGTTGCGGTCCATGTCCATCACCTCGAAGCGCCAGCCCGCCGCCACGAAGTGATCGGTCGCGATGGGGATGCGACCCAGCACATGCATGATGAAACCGCCGATGGTGTTGAAGGAATGCTCCTCCTCGCCGGGCAGGTCGTCGCTGATGTCGAGCACCGACTTGACCCGCTCGATCCCCACGTCGCCATCCACCAACCACGAGCCGTCCTCGCGCTGGAGCATGTCCCGGTCTTCGGGCGCCTCGGGCACCGACAGCTCGCCGACGATCGCCGCCAGCACGTCGGTCAGCGTCACCAGGCCCTGTACGTCGCCGTATTCATCGACGATCAGCGCAAACTGCAGGCGCGCGCGGCGGAAGCTCTCCAGCAGCTGCTGGGTCGTCACGGATTCGGGCACGTAGAGCGGCGGCCGCAAAAAATCTTCCAGATCCGAGATCGTCACCCCGCCACCGGGCAGCGCAGCCTTCAGCAGATCGCTCTTCTGGAGCACGCCGATCACGTGCTCCAGCCCGTCCCGGCACACCACCAGCCGCGAGAACGGCGTGTCGACGATGGTCTGCCAGCAGCTTGATTCTTCCTCGTCCAGATCCACCACCACCATGTCGCGGCGCGGGGTCATGATCGCCGAAATGCGCTGTTCATCAAGGCGCAGCACATTTGAGACGATCTCCTGCTCGCTCTCGTGGAACACCCCGGCCTCGGCGCCCTGCTCCATCAGCACCTTGATCTCGTCATCGGTGACCGGCGGTTCCTCGCGGCGTCGGGCGCCCAGCACGCGCAGCACGAGCGCGGACGACCCCGACAGCACCACCACCAGCGGATGGGTGATGCGGGCGAGGATCATCATCGGCCGCGAGATCAGCGACGCGATGCCCTCCGGCGCCAGCAGCGCCAGGCGCTTGGGCACCAGCTCGCCGACGACCACCGAGAAATAGGTCAGCGTGACCACGGTGATGGTCAGCGCCATGCCCCGGGCGTAGGGCTGCAGCAGGGGAATGCTGCCGAACCACTCCGAGAGCGGATCGGCCAGCGCGGCCTCACCG
The DNA here is from genome assembly GCA_023150095.1 of Zoogloea sp. Taxonomy (GTDB): domain Bacteria; phylum Pseudomonadota; class Gammaproteobacteria; order Burkholderiales; family Rhodocyclaceae; genus Zoogloea. The sequence continues at coordinate 2,920 of JAKLLO010000095.1, forward strand.
ATGGCACCGCTCAGAATCCCGACCAGGGTGATGCCGACCTGGATCGTCGAAAGAAAACTGGAGGGCTCCTGGTGCAGCTTGAGCGCCGCCTCGGCCCCCAGGCTGCCGTCATCGGACAGGTTCTGCAGCCGCGCCTTGCGGGACGAGACGACGGCCATTTCGGACATGGCGAACACGCCATTGAGAAGAATCAGCAGGACGATCAGCAATAAATCCATCTGGAAGGCCGCCCGAGGTTTGACTGACCCGCGGCCCGGGAATGAAGTCGGGCCGTATTGTAGCGCCGCGCGCGGCCCGGCGACCGACCACCCGCCGACCGTCCGATCCCCGCACGGCCGTCCGAATCCCAGCCTCTCGGGCGGTGCGTCGCTGCTCCGCAACAATCTCGGCCGTGTCAGACAAATCCTTTCCATTCATCAACTTGCGCACTCCTGGCGGGGGCTGGCACAGCCGTTGCGATGACATCTGCAGGGAATCACGCGTTCCCCGGGGCGCCGCGAAAGCGGTGCCGATCCAAACCAAGGAGACATGGAGACAAGAATGGAAGTCCAACAATCGCAAGTACAGGTGATGGGCATCGACGCCGGCGGCACGATGACCGATACCTTCTTCGTGCGTGCCGACGGTCGTTTCGTCGTCGGCAAGGCTCAGAGCAACCCGGCCGACGAATCCCTGGCCATCTTCAACTCGTCCGAGGACGCCCTCGCCCACTGGAACCGCACGGTGGACGACGTCTATCCGGAGCTTGCGACCTGCGTGTATTCCGGCACCGCGATGCTCAACCGCATCCTGATGCGCAAGGGCCTCAAGGTCGGCCTGATCTGCAACAAGGGCTTCGAGCAGATCCATTCCATGGGCCGGGCGCTGCAGAGCTACCTGGGCTACGCGCTGGAGGATCGCATCCACCTCAACACCCACCGCTACGACGAGCCGCTGGTGCCGGTGTCGCGCACCCGCGGCGTCACCGAGCGCACCGACGTGCAGGGCAAGGTCGTGATCCCCCTGCGCGAGGACGAGGTGCGCACCGCCACCCGCGAGCTGGTGGAGGCCGGCTCCCAGGCCATCGTGATCTGCCTGCTGCAATCCCATAAAAACGAGGCCAGCGAGCAGCGCGCCCGCGACGTGGTCCGCGAGGAGCTGGATCGCCTCGGGGTGGAGCTCCCGATCTTCGCCTCGGTGGATTACTACCCGTCGCGCAAGGAAAGCCACCGGATGAACACCACCATCCTGGAGGCCTACGGCGCCGAGCCGTCCCGCGAGACGCTGAAGAAGGTGAGCGACCGCTTCAAGAAGCACGGCGCCAAGTTCGACCTGCGGGTGATGGCCACCCACGGCGGCACCATCAGCTGGAAGGCCAAGGAGCTCGCCCGCACCATCGTCTCCGGCCCGATCGGCGGCGTGATCGGCTCCAAGCTGCTGGGCGAGGCGCTGGGTGACGAGAACATCGCCTGTTCCGACATCGGCGGCACCAGCTTCGACGTGGCGCTGATCACCAAGGGCAACTTCGCGATCAAGTCCGACCCGGACATGGCGCGCCTGGTGCTGTCGCTGCCGCTGGTGGCGATGGACTCGGTGGGCGCCGGCGCCGGCAGCTTCGTGCGCCTCGACCCGTACAGCAAGTCGATCAAGCTGGGCCCCGACTCGGCAGGCTACCGCGTCGGCACCTGCTGGCCGGAGAGCGGGCTGGACACCGTCACGGTGTCCGACTGCCACGTGGTGCTGGGCTACCTCAACCCGGACAACTTCCTCGGCGGCGCCATCAAGCTCGACGTGGAACGCGCCCGCCAGCACATCAAGGCCCAGATCGCCGACCCGCTGCACCTGTCGGTGGAAGACGCCGCCGCCGGCGTGATCGAGCTGCTCGACCTGACGCTCTCCGAGTACCTGCGCGCCAACATCAGCGCCAAGGGCTACAACCCCGCCGAGTTCACCTGCTTCTCCTACGGCGGCGCCGGCCCGGTGCATACCTACGGCTACACCGAAGGCGTCGGCTTCAAGGACGTGGTGGTGCCGGCCTGGGCCGCGGGCTTCTCGGCCTTCGGCTGCGCCTGCGCCGATTTCGAGTACCGCTACGACAAGTCGGTGGATCTGGGCGTTGCCCAGCACGCCCCGGACGAAGCCAAGGTGGCCGCCTGCGAGACGCTGCAGGAGGCGTGGTCCGAGCTGGCGGTAAAGGTGATCGACGAGTTCGTGCTCAACGGCTACAAGCCCGAGGACGTGATCCTGATCCCCGGCTACAAGATGCAGTACATGGGCCAGCTCAATGATCTGGAGATCGTCTCGCCGGTGGGCACCGCCGCCAGCGCCGCCGACTGGGACCAGATCGTCGATGCCTTCGAGACCACCTACGGCCGCGTGTACGCCAGCTCCGCCCGCTCGCCCGAGCTGGGCTTCTCGATCACCGGCGCGATCCTGCGCGGCATGGTCGTCACCCAGAAGCCGGTGCTGCCCGAAGACCCGGACGCCGGCCCCACCCCGCCGAAGGAAGCCTACCTGGGCACCCGCCCCTTCTACCGCCACAAGCAGTGGGTCGATGCGGCGCTGTGGAAGATGGAAGGCCTGAAGGCCGGCAACCACATCGTCGGCCCCGCGATCATCGAATCCGACGCCACCACCTTCGTCGTCCCGGACGGCTTCGAGACCACGGTGGACAAGCACCGCCTGTTCCACCTCAAGGAAGTCCGCTAAGCCGACCACGCACAAGGAGACATCGACATGAACATGCTGAACACCAAGGAACTCGGCTTTGCCGACCTGCTCAAGAACGGCCAGACGCTGAAGCAATTCCGCGACGGCATCATCGAACGCACCCAGGCCAGCGGCCACTACAACGGGCTCGAGAAGCTCAACTTCCGCGACAGCGACCCGATCGGCTACGAGAAGCTCTTCTCCAAGCTGCGCGGCGGCCTGGTGCATGCCCGCGAGACCGCCAAGAAGATCGCCGCCAGCCCCATCGTCGAGCAGGAAGGCGAGCTGTGCTTCACGCTCTACAACGCGGTCGGCGACTGCGTGCTCACCTCCACCGGCATCATCATCCACGTGGGCACGATGGGCGCGGCGATCAAGTACATGATCGAGAACAACTGGGAAGCCAACCCCGGCATCAACCCCGGTGACATGTTCACCAACAACGACTGCTCGATCGGCAATGTGCACCCCTGCGACATCGCCACCATCGTGCCGATCTTCTGGGAAGGCCGGCTGATCGGCTGGGTTGGCGGCGTGACCCACGTGATCGACACCGGCTCGGTGACACCGGGCTCCATGTCCACCGGCCAGACCCAGCGCTTCGGCGACGGCTACATGATCACCTGCCGCAAGACCGGCATCAACGACGAGCCGCTGCGCGACTGGCTGCACGAATCCCAGCGCTCGGTGCGCACGCCCAAGTACTGGATCCTCGACGAGAAGACCCGCATCGCCGGCTGCCACATGATCCGCGATCTGGTGGAGGAAGTGATCCGCGCCGACGGCATCGAGGCCTACGAGAAGTTTGCCTATGAAGTCATCGAGGAAGGCCGCCGCGGCCTGATGAGCCGCATCAAGGCCATGACGCTGCCGGGCAAGTACCGCAAGGTGTCCTTCGTGGATGTGCCCTACAAGCACGAGGACGTGCAGGTCTCCAACGCCTTCGCCAAGCTCGACTCGATAATGCACTCGCCCTGCGAGATGACCATCAAGCCCGACGGCAAGTGGCGGCTCGACTTTGAAGGCGCGAGCCGCTGGGGCTGGCACACCTTCAACGCCCACCAGGTGGCCTTCACCTCGGGCATCTGGGTGATGATGTGCCAGACCCTCGTGCCCACCCAGCGCATCAACGACGGCGCCTACTTCGCCACCGAGTTCCGCCTGCCCAAGGGCACCTGGTGCAACCCGGACGACCGCCGCACCGGCCACGCCTACGCCTGGCACTTCCTGGTGTCCGGCTGGGCGGCCCTGTGGCGCGGCCTTTCGCAGTCCTACTTCAGCCGCGGCTATCTGGAAGAGGTCAACGCCGGCAACGCCAACACCTCCAACTGGCTGCAAGGCGGCGGCATCAACCAGGACGGCGAGATCCACGCGGTGAACAGCTTCGAAGCCTCGAGCTGCGGCACCGGCGCCTGCGCGGTGAAGGACGGCCTCAACCACGCCGCCGCGATCTGGAACCCCGAAGGCGACATGGGCGACATCGAGATCTGGGAAATGGCCGAGCCGCTCCTGTACCTCGGCCGCAACGTCAAGGCCAACTCCGGCGGCTACGGCAAATACCGCGGCGGCTGCGGCTTCGAGACGCTGCGCATGGTCTGGAACGCCCAGGACTGGACGATGTTCTTCATGGGCAACGGCTTCATGAACAGCGACTGGGGCCTGATGGGCGGCTACCCGTCGGCCACCGGCTACCGCTTCGAGGCCCACAAGACCGGGCTCGAGAAGCGCATCGCCATCGGCGACACCCTGCCGCTGGGCGCCGACCTCGACCCGTCCAACCCGGACTACGAGCGCCACCTGGACGCCACCGCCACCGTCAAGCGCGACAAGCAGTGCATCACCACCGAAGACTGCTACGCCAACCACGACCTCTACCTCAACTACCTGCGCGGCGGCCCCGGCTTCGGCGACCCCCTCGACCGTGAGCCCAAGGCCATCGAGGCCGACCTCAACCAACAGTTCCTGCTGCCCGAGTACGCCCGCAAGGTGTATGGCGCGGTGTTCAGCCAGGACGCCAAGGGCGTGTTCACCGTCGATCCCGCCGCGACTACCGCCCGCCGCGCCGAGATCCGCCGGGAGCGCCTCGCCCGCGCCCTGCCGACCCGCGAATGGATGAAGGAAGAACGCGAGCGGATCATCAACAAGCACGCCGCCACCCAGGTGCAGCACATGTTCGCCACCAGCTTCGCGCTGTCCGAGAAGTTCACCAACCAGTTCAAGGAGTTCTGGAGCCTGCCGGCCGACTGGCAGCTGCTGGAAGAAGAGCTGGGCGTGCCTTCCTACGGCGCCAAGCACCGCATGGACCTGTCGCTGCTGCCGGACGTCACCACCGTCGTCCAGGTCGAAGAGTAATCACCGAATCCAAGGAGCCAGACAAATGACTACCTACACCAACGAACAGGTCGCCCACCTCGTCGAGGGCACGCTCGACTGGGAAACCACCCTCCGCATGCTGTCGATGCCCAAGGACCAGGGCCGCTTCGAGCAGTACATCACCGCCCTGCAGGCCAAGGTGAATTTCCCGGACCGCATCGTCCTGCCCCTGGGCCCGCACCTCTACATCGTGCAGTCGGCCAAGACCAAGGAGTGGGTCACCCAGTGCGACTGCGGCCACGTCTTCGGCGACTACCGCGAAAACTGGAAGCTCAATGCCGCCATCTACGTGCGCGACACCGAGGAGGCGATGACCGAGGTCTACCCCAAGCTGATGGCGCCCGACACCCAGTGGCAGGTCTACCGCGAGTACTACTGCCCCACCTGCGGAACCATGCACGACGTGGAAGCCCCGACCCCGTGGTACCCGGTGATCCACGACTTCGAGCCCGACATCGAAGCCTTCTACAAGGACTGGCTGGGCCTCCCGGTGCCCGAGCGCGCCTGATCCGTCTATCGGTGCCCTGAGGCACTGACGTCCTCTCTCTCTCTCGTTCTGCGGGGTACGGCGCGCGCCGCACCCCGTCTTTTTTCCCGACGGAGCCTCCAGTGAATGCCCCCCTCACCGCCACCGGCGTCCGCTTCGCCGACACCGCCCTGGCCCAGTTCCTCAGCACCAACCGCTACGCCAGCCTCGACGAGCTGCGCCACGCCGCCGATGCCGACCCGCGGCGTTTCTGGCACGAAGTCGTCACCGCCCTTGGCATCCAGTGGGCCAGGCCGTGGACCGAGATCCTCGACGTGTCCGGCGGCCCCATGTGGCCGCGCTGGTTCGTCGGCGCCCGCATCGACCTCTACGACAACCTGGTCGGCCGCGTCGCCCGTGAAGACCCGAACCGCCCTGCCCTGCGCTGGGAGGCCGACGACGGCAACACCCGAACCCACACCTACGCCGAGCTCGACCAGGAAGCCCGCCGCCTCGCCGCCGGCCTCGCCGGGCTCGGCATCCAGGCCGGCGATCGGGTCGCCCTCTACCTGCCCATGTGCCCCGAGGCCGTCGTCGCGATGCTCGCCACCACCCGCCTCGGTGCCATCGTGGTGCCGCTGTTCTCGGGCTACGGGCCGGATTCGGTGGCCAGCCGGCTGCAGGACGCCGGCGCCAGCCTGCTCATCTGTGCCGATTCATTTCAGCGTCGCGGCAAATCTGTACCTATGCTCGACGACGCCCGCGCCGCAGTGGCCCGCTGCCCCGACGTGCGCAACCTGCTCGTCGTTGCCCGGGGCGAGCCGGTCGCGCCAGCGTCACCCGAGGCGAGCCACTGGCACACGGTGGATTACCACCAGCTCATCAACCACGTGCCCGTCACCCAGGGCCCGGCCGTGCACCCGGCCGACGCGCCGCTGATGCTCATCTACACCTCCGGCACCACCGGCAAGCCCAAGGGCGTGCTCCACACCCACACCGGCTTCCCCTTCAAGGCCGCGCAGGACCTGCTGATGGCCTTCGACCTCAAGCTCCGCGACCGCCTCATGTGGGTCACCGACATGGGCTGGATGATGGGCCCCTGGCTGGTGTTCGGCGGGCTGCTGCGCGGCGCCACGCTGGTGCTCTTCGAAGGCACGCCGGACTATCCCGGCCCGGATCGCCTGTGGGATCTGGTGCGCAGCCACGACGTCACCCACCTGGGCCTGTCGCCCACCCTCGTCCGCCTGCTGATGGCCGCCGGCCCGGATGCGCTGCCGAGGGCCCTGCCCGACAGCCTGCGCGTCTTCGGCTCCACCGGCGAACCGTGGAACGACGGCCCCTGGCACTGGCTGTTCGACACCGTCGGCCGCGGCCGCCGGCCGATCATCAACTACTCCGGCGGCACCGAGATCGGCGGTGGCATCCTCGCCTGCTTCCCGGGCCTGCCCCAGAAGCCCTGCGCCTTCGCCGGGCCGATCCCCGGCATCGCCGCCGACGTGGCGACGCCCGACGGCCAGCCGATCCGCGGCGAAGTGGGCGAGCTGGTCATCCGCGCCCCGTGGCCCGGCATGGCAGCCGGCTTCTGGCAGGATGACGCGCGCTACATCGACAGCTACTGGTCGCGCCTGCCCGGCGTGTGGGTGCATGGCGACTGGGCCCAGGTGGACGCCGACGGCCACTGGTACATCCACGGCCGCAGCGACGACACCCTCAAGATCGCCGGCAAGCGCGTCGGCCCGGCCGAGTACGAATCCGCGCTCGTCGGCCATCCGCTGGTCACCGAGGCGGTGGCCGTGGGTGTGCCCGATCCGGTCAAGGGCGAGACGGCGGTGTGCTTCGTCACCGTCGCCGACGCCCGCCGGCTGGCGACCCGGCCCTGGCCGGAATGGGAACGCGAGCTCGCCGAGCATGTGGGCAGCCAGCTCGGCAAGCCGCTGCGGCCGGCGCGGGTGCACCTCACCCGCAGCCTGCCCAAGACACGCAACGGCAAGATCCTGCGTCGGCTGGTGCGAAGCGCCTATCTGGGCCAGGCCCCCGGCGACACCACCTCGCTGGAATCGCCCGACGCCCTGGACCACATCCGCCAGTGTCGTCCCGGCTGCGTCTGAGGCCGGCCGTCGCAGCGTCCGATTTTCGGACGCCGCCCTCTGCCGACCGTCCGATTTCCGGACGGTCGGACCCGCCCCCGCCCCGCCCGGCGGCCGGAAATCCGCCTGCCGGGCCCGTTCTGGACGGCGCAGAAAAATGGCATCCCATTTGCTAAGCTTCAGCGTGGCCGGCAGACGCTGGTCACGCCCGGGCCGGGCTCATCCGTGAAAACACAACAACGACGCTGCCTCCACCGGACGCAGCCGCACCCGGCCCCACCAAAGGAGGATGACATGAACCAATCCCGCGTCGGAGGCCCCCGTGTTCTCCGATCCCTGTAACGACCGCGCGGTGATGGCCGCGTGGGAATCCTTCCTCAAAGGTGGCGACAGCCGCTGCAACACCCTGCGCAGCCTGGTGGACCGTTCATGGCGACGTTGCCAGCAGGCCCGCGTCGACCCGGACCGCCAGCACGCGCCGCCGCCCATCGCCGAGCACGCCCTGCACAGCCTGATCCAGACCAACGGCGACCTGCTCGAAGCCAGCGCACCGGTGATGGCCTGCGCCCGGGATTTCCTCTCCGAGACCGGCACCATGATGCTGCTGGCCGACACCCAGTGCACCATCCTCACGATGGAGGGCGACCCGGCCACGATGGACACCGCCGGCTCCATCCAGCTCGTTCCCGGCGTGAACTGGAGCGAGCGCCTGTGCGGCACCAACGCCATCGGCACCGCGCTGGCCGTCGGGCAGCCGGTGCAGATCCACTCCTCCGAGCACTACTGCGCCGGCATCAAGCGCTGGACCTGCTCCGCCGCCGTCATCCGCCACCCCCAGGATGGCGAGATGCTCGGCGTGATCGACGTCTCCGGCCTCTCCGAAACCTACAGCCGACAAAGCCTGGCCCTCGCCGTCACCACCGCCAGCCGCATCGAGAGCCGCCTCGCCGCCCGCGAGATGGAGCTGCGCTACCGTCTGCTGGAAGGCACGATGGATCGCTGGAGCGCCTGCGCCGGCGACGGGCTGGTGCTGTTCGACCGGCGCGGCTGGCCGGTCAAGATCAACGAATTCGCCGCCACCGCCATCGCCAGCCGGGGCGGTGACCTCGACGTGGCGGTGCCGACCCGCGTTCCCGCGATGGCTCTCACCTATGGCAGCCACAGCGCCCCCATCGGTCCGCTGCCCGCCTGGATGCAAGACGACTGGCTGGTGCCGGTGATGAGCAAGGGTCAACACATCGGGACCCTGCTGGTCATGCCGCTGCCGCGCAGTGGCCGGCCTGCGCCGCGCCCCGAAACCGCAGCGGCCAGACCGCCGACACCGCGACCGCGCAACTTCGCGTCCCTCGTCAGCCATCACCCCCCACTGCTCGCCGCCATCGACAAGGCCCGGCAACTCGCCCGCTCCCGCGTGCCCATCCTGCTGCTGGGCGAGACGGGCGTCGGGAAGGAAGAATTCGCCCGCGGCATCCACGACGTCAGCCCCAGCGCGGCTGGCACCTACGTCGCCCTCAACTGCGGCGGGCTGTCCCGCGACCTGCTCGCCAGCGAACTCTTCGGCTACGCCGAGGGCGCCTTCACCGGGGCCCGCAAGGGCGGGCTGATGGGCAAGATCGAAGCAGCCGACGGCGGCACCCTCTTCCTCGACGAGATCGGCGAGATGCCCCTCGACCTGCAGCCCCACCTGCTGCGCGTGCTGGAGGAAGGCGAGCTCTACCGCCTGGGCGAGAACACCCCGCGCAAGGTCAATTTCCGCCTCGTCGCCGCCACCCACCGCAACCTGCGCGAGGAGGTCGCCGCCGGCCGCTTCCGCATGGACTTGTACTACCGCGTCGCCGTCACCACCCTGCACCTGCCGCCGCTGCGGGAGCGCACCGAAGACATCGCCCCCCTCGCCGAACTGTTCCTCCAACGCTTCACGACCGCCCATCACACCGGGCCCCGCGCGCTCGGCGCCGGCGTGCTCGAGCGGCTGCAGGCCTACCCGTGGCCCGGCAACGTGCGCGAGCTTCGCAACGCCATCGAGAGCATGGTGCTGATGAGCGACGGCCCCGTCATCGGCGTTGATGCGCTCCCGCCCGAACTCGCCCCCCGCCCGGGTGAGCCGCCGGCCGGCGCCCCCCTTGCAGCGGTAAAGCCCCAGCCCGCCGTGTGCAGCATGGCCGAAGGCGAGCTGGACCTGATCCGCCGCGCCATCGCGGCCACCGGCGGCAATCTCACCGGGGCCGCGCGTCAACTCGGCGTCGCCAAGAGCACCCTGTACCTCAAGCTCAAGCGCTACGGGCTCGAACCCGACCGCCAGCGGGTACGCAGCGCGGTCTGATCCTGTAGCCGAAAAAGCGTCGCACTCCGACATCGGCCGGTCTAAAATCCGGCCGATGTCCGCCCCCCGAAGTCCCGCTCCGTCGCGCCGCCTGCTGTTCGCCCTGGCGCTGTCCATCGTCGCCCACGGGCTCGTCCTGTTGATCCAGCTGCAGGCCCCGGAGTCGCCCCAGCAGCCGGCCCTGCAGGCACGCCTCGCCCCCCTCGCTGCCGCGCCGCAGGCCGACGTCCGTCCCCCCGCCCCACCGCCGGCGCCCACCGCCAGACCAAAGACCCGATCCACCGCAAAAGCCCGGACGGCAGCGCCCAGGCCACGCATCCTCACGGCCCGCAAATCGTCCGGCCCTGCGCTCGATGCCGCCGAGTCGACGCCCAGATGGACGGTCGCCCAGAAGGAGGAAATGGACAGCTTCCTCAACGAACTCGCCACCGAAGCCAAGGCCCGCCCGGCCCCGCCCAAGCCCGACCTCGCCGAACGCGCCCTCGCCACCGCCCGCGAAATCGCACGGGAGGGCGCCCGCGAGGGCCGGCATCACCGGGAAGATCTCGCCGACCTCATCGAACGCATCCCCAACAGCCCGCCGGTCGATCCCTTCAGCCTCGAGTTCTACCTGGATTCCCTCGTCAAGAAGCTCAACCGTAGCGCCGCCTTCGTCAAGAACGATCCCCGCGCCCGGGGCATCCAGCCCGCCTCGGTCGAGGTCCGCCTCAATCCCGACGGCAGCCTGAAGAGCTTCATCGTGATGCGCAGCGGCGACCAGCAGGAAGAGATCGCCTTCGTGAAATCGGTGGTCAATCAGGCCGCACCCTTCGCGGCCTTTCCGCCGGACATCGCCAAGTCGGCCCGCACCCTCGCGCTGATGATCTGCATCCAGCCGCCCAGCCTGGGCGGCGGCGGCTTCGGCTTCACCCGCAAATCCGGCAACGGCTGCTAGCGCCAGCCACCCCGAAGTGCGTATGCTGCAAGCCTGAAGATCGCGCCGTCCGGCGCCGTTCGGGGAGCGTTCGCCATGCCCGTCCTTCTCGCCCTCGACCAGGGCACCAGCAGCAGCCGCGCCATCGTCTTCGACGAATCCGGCACCGCCCTCGCCCTGGCCCTGGCCCAGCAGGAATTCCACCAGTCCTACCCCCAGCCCGGCTGGGTCGAGCACGACGCCTGCGAGATCTGGCAAACCCAGCTCGACTGCGCCCGCCGCGCCCTCGCCAGCGCCGGCCTTGCCGCCCGCGACGTGGCCGCCATCGGCATCGCCAACCAGCGCGAAACCACCGTGCTGTGGGATCGCCGCAGCGGCCAGCCCCTCGCCCCAGCCATCGTCTGGCAGGACCGCCGCACGGTCCCGGCCTGCGAAGCCCTGCGCGCCGCCGGCTACGCCGGGCTGATCCGCGCGCGCAGCGGGCTGGAGCTCGACGCCTACTTTTCCGCCACCAAGCTCGCCTGGCTGCTCGATCACATCCCGGACGCCCGGCGCCGGGCCAAAGCAGGCGAGCTCGCCTTTGGCACCATCGACAGCTGGCTGGTCTGGCAGCTCACCGGCGGACGCCGTCACGTCACCGACCCCAGCAACGCCTCGCGCACGATGCTCTACGACATCCACCGCCAGCGCTGGGACGACGAACTCCTCGCCCTGTTCGACATCCCCCGCGCCCTGCTGCCCGAGGTCGTGCCCACCAGCGGCGTGCTCGGCGAAACCGACCCCACGCTGTTCGGCGTCGCGATCCCCATCGGCGGGCTCGCCGGCGACCAGCAGGCCGCCACCTTCGGCCAGGCCTGTCACACGCCCGGCAGCGCCAAGAACACCTACGGCACTGGCTGCTTCCTGATGCTCAACACCGGCCCCCAACCCGTCACGTCCGCCAACCGCCTGCTCACCACCCTCGGCTGGCAGCTTGGCGCTGACGCACCCACCTACATGCTGGAGGGCAGCGTCTTCATCGGCGGCGCGGTGGTGCGCTGGCTGCGCGATGGGCTCGGGATCATCGCGCGCACCGACGACGTGGAAGCCCTCGCCGCATCGGTGCCGGACACTAATGGCGCGGTGCTCGTGCCCGCCTTCGCCGGGCTCGGCGCGCCCTACTGGGACGGCACGGCTCGCGGCGCGCTGGTCGGGCTCACCGCCGGCGTCACCCGCGCCCACCTCGCCCGCGCGGCGCTGGACGCCATCGCCCTGCAGACCGTCGATCTGGTGGACGCCATGAACCGCGACGGCGCCGGCCCGCTCACCGAGCTGCGCGCCGACGGCGGCGCCGCCCGCAACAATCTGCTGCTGCAGACCCAGGCCGACCTGCTGGGCGTGCCGGTGATCCGCCCGCGCCAGATCGAAACCACCGCCCTTGGTGCCGCGTATTTCGCCGGCCTCGCGGTGGGCGTCTGGCACAGCCCCGCCGAGCTGGCCGCCCACTGGCAGGCCGAACGCATCTTCAAGCCCACCCGCAGCGACGACTGGCGCCAGGCCCGCCTCGCCGAATGGCACCGGGCCGTGGAGCGCAGCCGCAACTGGGCGGGCGGGTAGATCGCCATGCGCCGCCCCGCCCTGCTCGCCCACCTGCGCACCACGCCCTGCTGGGACGTGCTGGTGATCGGCGGCGGCGCCACGGGCCTCGGCTGCGCGGTGGATGCCGCGGCCCGCGGCCATCTCACCCTGCTCCTCGAAGCCCATGACTTTGCCAAGGGCACCAGCTCCCGCTCCACCAAGCTGGTGCACGGCGGCGTGCGCTACCTGGCCCAGGGCCGGATCGGCCTCGTCCGCGAGGCGCTGGCCGAACGCTCGATCCTCCTCGCCAACGCGCCCCACCTCGTCCATCCCCAGCGCTTCGTCGTGCCGGTGTATCGGCAGTGGGACAGGCTGATGCTCGGCGTCGGGCTCACCGCCTACGACTGGCTCGCCGGGCGCCACAGCCTCGGCGCCAGCCGCCTGCTGTCGCCTGCCGACACCCTGGCCGCGCTGCCCGGCGTGCGCCGGGAAGGCCTCGTCGGCGGCATCGCCTACCACGACGCCCGCTTCGACGACGCCCGCCTCGCCGTCACCTTGATGCGCACGGTGTTCGACCTGGGCGGGCTCGCGCTCAACTACCTGCCCGTCACCGGCCTGCGCCACGCGGCGGGCCGCATCGCCGGGGTCGACGCGCGGGACGCCGAAACCGGTGAGGTCTTCGCCATCGAGGCCAAGGTCGTCATCAACGCCGCCGGCGTGTGGGCCGACGACGTGCGCCGCCTCGACAGCCCCGAGACGCTCCCCCAGCTGGCTCCGAGCCAGGGCGCCCATCTGGTGATCGACCGGGATTTCCTCCCCGCCGACACCGCGCTGCTGATCCCCCAGACCCCCGACGGCCGCGTGCTGTTCGCGATCCCCTGGCAGGGCAAGGTGCTGCTCGGCACCACCGACACCCCGCGCCGCGACCCCCCGCTGGAGCCCCTGCCCCTCGACGCCGAGATCGACTTCATCCTCGCCACCGCCAGCCGCTACCTGAGCCGCGCCCCCACCCGGGCCGACGTGCGCAGCTGCTTTGCCGGGCTGCGCCCGCTGATCGGCGCCGGACAGGGCGGCAGCACCGCGGCGCTGTCGCGGGAGCACGTGATCCGCAGCTCACCCACCGGGCTGGTGTCGGTGGCGGGCGGCAAATGGACGACCTACCGGCACATGGCCCGGCAGATCGTCGATCAGGCAGAGGCCGTCGCCCGCCGGCCCCGTCGCCCCAGCACTACGGCCACGCTGCACCTCCCCGGCGCCACCGCCGGGCCGTCCGACGACGTGCTCGGCACCGACCGACCACTAGCCGACGCCCTGCCCGGTGCCGGCGTGACGCTCCACCCGCGGCTGACGCTCACCGAGGCCGAGGTACGCCACGCCGTCCGCTTCGAGCTGGCGCGGGACGTGGAGGACATCCTCGCCCGCCGCCATCGGGCGCTGTTCACCGATGCCCGGGCCGCCAT
>JAKLLO010000315.1 GCA_023150095.1 Zoogloea sp.
CACGTGGCGGCCGGCGCACCGTGCCCAGTCGCAGGCCCTCGTCGGGGTGGCGCGGGGTTCCGAGGCGGACGATGCGCAGGGACATGGCAGCTCCTGATGCGGTGGGTGGGGAATCATCCGTGGTGCGGGGCGGGAAGCGCACAGTGTGGCCCGAAACCGGCACAAGCAGGCAACCGCGCCCGCCCGCCGCAGGGGCCACCCCGATGGCGTCGCAAGCCCAGTGGCGCTCGGGTACCGCGTTGCGCAAGATGGGTCGGTTGTGGGTGTAGTTCAAATGCTATACATTCGTTCCATGAGCCGCTCCGCCACACTGCCACCCATCCGCGTCGCACCCGAGACGAAGGCGAGCCTCGAGGCTGTACTTCGGAAGGGAGAGTCGCTGACGCAATTCATCGAGGGCGCGGTTTGCCGCGAGGCCGAGTTCCGCGCCGAGCAGAGCGCCGCCATCACCCGGGCGAAGAAGGCATTGCGCAGCGCCGACAAGGGCGTGGGCCTCTTGACTGCCGAGGATTTCATGGCAGGCATGGCGCAACGCGCCAAGGCAGCGCAGCAGCGCATCCGTAAGGCTGTTGCGGCCAAGAACAAGCGGGCCACCGGGTGAGTGGACGGTTTTCGAATCATTCCGACCGTCACGTTCCAGGAGGACATCGAGCGCCTCGAGGATCACATCGTGCGGCGCGAACTGGCGAGCCAGGCACCGGATGACACTTGCCTCTTCAGATTCCGCGACGCGGTGGCGCGCGCGATGGGAATCCTCTCCTTTGCGCCGCACACCTGCCGCAGATCTGAAGCGCACCGGGAGTTCCGGGAACTGATCGTCCCCTTCGGCCACGGCGGGTGCGTTGTCTTGTTCGCGATTCGCAGCACCGATGTTGTGCTGCTTGCCGCGAGGGACCAGCACGAACATGACTTCCGCTGACGCATTCGCAAGTTGATTGCTCCGCCGCTGGCGCAGAAGCCGCTGGCAGCACAAATATCACGCGAGACCAAGCTCGATGTGCGTCCAGAAACCCGCCGGTGGCCGAGTCCAAGGCCTCACAAGCTGCTTTCAAAAGCCTCCGCGCATCGCATCGCTGCCTGCAGGGCGGCGAACTCGGCCGCGACGTTCGTGGAGGTGTACCGCTTGGCAGCATCGAGGGCGGACGCTCCGCCAGCCACCACTGACACGTCAAAGGTTGTCGCCCCTCCCCGGGGATGCGTCTTGTGGTTCATGGTGCGATTCTGACTCCGGCGCACTGCAGGCCGTCAGTGCCTGCAAACAGTCTCCGGGGCCGGGTCGGGCCGGCGGCATTGGGAAGGCGAGATCAGGACAGCGGATGACTCCTCAGGGTCGAGTCGAGCCGGTCGCCCCAGCCGGGACCGGTCACTGGCCTCGCGGGATCGCTCAGCGTGCGCGCGGAGGGCTGCTGTCCATCGCTGTCCTGCCGCACAGGCTGGGGCCGGCCGTCGTACTGAAGGTCGGCTTGCTGACAGTGACCGTGCGTACGTGCGCCGACGGTGACCGACTCCTCACGCTGCACTGCTGCCGATCAAGCTCGCCTGGCAATTGACTGCAGCGGTGCGACCCGTGCCGCCCGCCCGCCAGCTGGTGAACGCCCGCATCCAATGGTCGCGGGCGTTCACGCTCCCACACGGGCGCCAGTCAAAGCTTGAAGTCGTAGTCGATGATCAACGGAGCGTGGTCGGAGAACCGCTGCTCCAGGTAGATGTGCTCGCGGCGGGCCTTGGCGGCGATGCCGGGCGTGGC
>JAKLLO010000096.1 GCA_023150095.1 Zoogloea sp.
AAGTCTCCCGGGCCACCGCGATCTGCGCGCCGAAGGCCGGACGGGCCAGCAGTTCCTGGGGGTTCGGCGGCACGATGCCGGCCTGGAGCACCGACAGGTGATCGAAGCGCGAATGGGGCTGGATCGCCCCGCCCTTGTCGCCCCGCTCGGCCAGCCGCGAGGCCAGGCCGCCGGCGGGCGGCAGGCGGAAGAGGGTTTGCTGGCGCGGGTTGCGCAGGTCGCCATCGACCAGCAGGGTGCGTTCGCCCAGCTGGGAGAACACCACCGCCAGGTTGGCCGCCAGCCAGCTGCGCCCTTCGCCGCGCACCGGGCCGACGACGGCGACGGTGCGCAGCAGCGGGTTGGCCATGCGCCGCAGCACCAGCTGGCTGCGCAGCTTGCGCAGGGCTTCGACGCGGGGCGAGGTGGGATCGAAGGCGGCCACCAGCTCCGGGTCGGCGCCCTGGTCGCCGGCGGTCAGCACCGGGTAGTCGAACTGCCGCGACAGGGCGGCGTGCACGTCGGCCTGGGTCACCAGCCCGAGCTCGATGGCGGCGGCCCCGAAGGGAATCCCCCGCTCCCGCTGGCGGGCCGTGACACGGGCCACCGCGTCGGCCGACAGGCGGCCGGTGGACACGAGGATTTCACCCAGATTGGGGAAGGCGACCGGGGGTTTTTCGAAGGCAGACACTTGGGAATGACCGGAAAAGGATTTCATGTCCATGGATGCTCCTCAGGCCCGCCGCAGGGCCAGACGCAGGCGCGAGCCTTCGTTGGCGGCGTCCGGCAGGCGGGGGATTTCGGCCAGCAGCGGCGCGCCGATGGCGTCGTCCAGATCTTCGGCGCTGCGGATGCGGCGGTCGAAGAGCTCACGCACGATGCTCACGGCCATGCCCAGCAGGGCGCCGATGAGGATGGCGAGGCCCAGGTTGAGCAGCAGCTTGGGGCTGGCCGCTTCGGTGGGCGGTACCGCCACCGACAGCACGGCCACGTTGCCCTGGCGCGACTTGCTCTCGAGGCTGGTCTGGGTCAGGCGGGCCATCACCAGGTCGTAGGCCTTCTGGGCGCTATCCACCTCGCGCTGCAGCACGCCCATCTCGTCGCGCTGCTGCTTGAGCTGCAGCACGCGCTGCTTCTGGGCTTCGAGGCGACTCTTGACGTCGCCTTCGCGGGCCTGGTTGATGCGGGTGTTGGTGCCCACCACCGCGGCCACGTTGCCGGACTCGGCGCGCAGGCGGGCGCGCAGGGATTCCACCTCGCCCTTCACACGCTGGTACTGGGGATGGTTCTCGCCGAGGTAGCCGGAGAGCTCGGAGAGCTTGGCTTCCTGCCGGGCCAGATCCACCTTGAGGGCCTGGATCAGCGGGCTGGCGGTGACTTCGTTCGAGCTGCCGCCCTGGCGCTGACGCGACGTGGTCTCGGTGCTCTGGGCCTGGATGGCGGTGAACTGGGTGGAGAGTTCGGTGAGCCGCGCGCTTTCCAGGTCGAGCTTCTCGTCGCCCACCAGGCCGTGGCTGCGCTGGAACTCCGACAGGCGGGCCTGGGCGCTTTCCAGGTTGGCGCGCAGGGCCTTGGTGTGCTCGTCGAACCACGCGGCCGACTGCTTGGCCGGCTCGACCTTCAGCTCCAGGTCGGTCTCGACGTAGGCCTTGGCCAGGGCGTTGGCGTAGTCGGCGGCAAACTTGGGGTCGTCGCCGGTGAAGGTGACGGTCAGCACGTTACTTTCGTGGGACGGGCTCACCTTGACGTATTTCTTCAGGCGGCCGGCGATCCAGCGATCGGCGTCGCCCTGCCCGCCCGACGCCTTCTGCCACTTTTCGGCCCAGCGCGGCATCTGCGCCACCTTGAGGGCAGCCACCGCCTTGGCACCGACGCGCTCGCTGGCCATGATGTCGGCCTGGGTGGCCAGAAAGCCCGGCGTCGAGCCGCCGCTGCCCGGGTGCACCACCAGCGGATCGCCGCCGCGCGCCTCGACCACCACTTCGGACGAAGCCACGTACTGGCGCGGCAGCACGAGGCTCACCACCAGGGCCAGCAGCACCACGCCGCCCCACACCATGAAGAGTTCCCTGCGCCGGGCCCGGAGTACCGCCAGAAGTTGAGTGATTCCCATGTCGGCGTCCGATCAGAAGAGGGCCTCGCGGACGACGATCACGTCATCCGCCTGCACCAGGTCGTTGAGTTGGGGGGTGAGCACGCGCACGGCGCCGTCTTCGCCGCGGCGGTGGATGCGCACGCCGCGCTCGGTGCCCCGCTGGCTGAGGCCGCCGCCCATGGCGAGGGCCTGCAGCACCGTCATCTGGCGCTCGATGCGGTAGGCGCCGGAGCGCTGCACCTCGCCATACACGTACACCTGCGGGGCGCGATTCACGTAGAGGGTGTCGCCGGCCATCACCGGCAGGTCCCTCTCGGGCGTCCAGGTGACGAAGAGTTCGGTCACGTCGATCTCGGCGCGCACCCGGCGGCCGTTGCGCATGCCGGTGAGGATCACCTTGTCGGCGCCCTGGAGCGCCATGCCGCCGGCGAGCGCCAGGGCGTCGGTGACCTTCATCGCGGTGCTCTCGAGCGGATAGCGGCCGGGCCGGGCCACCTGGCCGAGCACCGCCACCTGGGCGCCGCGCACCTGCTGGAGCACCACCGTGACCTGGGGCTGGAGCACGAAGCCGCCCTTCTTCAGGCCGTCGGCAATCGCCTTCTCGGCGCCCGCCACGCTCAGCCCGCCCACCTGCACGTTGCCCACCAGCGGGTAGCTGATCGAGCCGGTCTCGGAGACGCGGGTCTCGAGGCTCAGGTCCGGGTTCTGGAAGACCGAGATCTTCAGTCCGTCACCCGGCCCGAGGCGATATTCCTGGGCAGCCGGTTCCTGCCCGGCGGCCTCCCGCGCATGCGCCGGCACCAGCCCGGCGACGAGCGCGAGCCCGGTCACCAGCGCCCCCAGCACCGCCCTGCCGCGCTTCCAACCTGTCGTCAAAACACCCACTGCAAGCTCCCCGCCAAAGTCCAATATTTAAAGTTCTGGGCTGCCTCGTTCGAGGTGCGCCGCTCCCGCGTCAGCGAGGTGATCCAGCGCGTCCGCGGGGTCAGCTGCCAGGTGCCGGCCACCGCGGCCAGCACACCCTTGTCTTCCCGCTGGGACGCGGTGCTCACGCCAAAGCCCGGGTCGCCCCGGTACTGGGCGTCGCGCCACTCCAGGCGGCTGTCCACCCGCAGCTTCGGCGAGTACTCCCACACCGCCCCGAAACGCAGGCCCTTCACGGCCACGTAGTTCGAAACGAAATCCTGGGCCGGCTCCACGTCGTGGCGCAGCGTGGTGCTGATCAGCGTGCGCGGCGTAACCTGCCAATCGAGCCCGAGGCTCCCGTTGTGGCCGGTGTAGTTGTTCTGCGGAAAGCGCTGGTAGCCCCGGCTCACCGTGCCCAGCCGGGCCAGCAGACGCGTCCCGCTTCGCAGCGGCAGCGTCGCCTCTGCAAAGAATTCGTCCTGCTCGAAGCGCGATTCGCTCAGGCCGCTGATCGTCACCGGCGCATTGGGGTATTGCCCCTGGGCCCGCCGACGGGTCACCGCCACCACCGCTCCCGACGCCGGCGCGTAACGCAGCACAGCGTCAAAACCGGCAAAATCGATCTCATTGCTGGGCCGCGAGCCATCCGGATACCGCCGGCTGCCCTGCCCCACCTGTGCGCCCACGAACCAGTCCGGCGCCACCTGATAAAACCCGCTGCCGTTGATCTGGCGCGTCACGCCCAAGCTGCGCTGCTGCTGGCGGTAGTACGCAAAGTCGTCGGTCGCCTCCCGCTGCTCTGCCGACAGCTCGCCCTTCCAGTCCGGCCCGGCCGTCCAGCGCCAGCGGCCCACGAGGCTGTTGGCGTTGTTGTCCAGAAAGCCGAACTCCCGGTAGCGCGACACCGCCAGCTCGTAATCGAGGGTGAACTGCTGCCCCGCGTAGTACTTCTCCAGGCCCAGGCCCAGCTTGGTCGTGCTGTTCCAGTCGCCCATCCCCTTCAAGCCGGCCGCCGTCGCCGCCGCAGCGCCGGAGAGTCGAAACAGGTTGCTGTCGTAGGTAAGCGTTTCGGCGAGGCTGATCCGCGAACCGATGCCCTTGCCCAGCGGCAGGTCGATGGGGTCGCTGCCCCGGTCTTCCGCCGCCACCTTCGCCGACTCGTCGGAGAGCGTCCGGCTCAACTCCAGATACGGTGGGTCCAGCTCGTCGCTCTCGAAAAGCAGCCCAGGCCTGCGCGGCTCACCGAGCATGGTCGAAACGTGGAGGGATGCTCCATCGCTGCCATAAACGGGCAGACCTGCCCCGACAAGCAGCAAAACACCCCCGACACGAACACCAAATTCACGCAAATCCGCACCCCATTTAGCAAGTTGCAGCATCTTGAGGGACAAGCGGACGAAATCAAGCCAAATTTTACGCATTTTGCAAAAGCACTGGCGTCACGCACAGTTTTTTGCAAACAAATTCACATATACAATAAATTTGACATTAACGATGGCAGACTTGCAGTACATTCCGCATCGACCAGACAACCATCGGGATACAACAGTCCGCCATGCAGGCCGCCATCGAACGACAGGCTCCGGGCATCAAGCCCCACCTGTCCCTGATCTCCATCTTCGAGGCACTTCTCGACCCCATTGCCTTTTCTGGCAGCCTGCTGGGGGTGGCGAACTGGTTTGGTGTGAGCGGACAACCTGCCTACACGGTGCTGGCGATCACGGTCTTCCTGCTGGCCCAGCCAATGCCGATGCACATCGACAGCGGGCTCAAGGCGCTGTACCGGGGAAGCTGGCTGAAGGGCGTCGCCGTCTTCGGCATCCTCACCCTCATCGGCCTGCTGACCGGGTTTGGCAGCGCTTACGCGCCCGAGGTGATGCTTGTGTGGTTCGTGGTCGGGCCGGCAACGGCCGCCCTCGCCCGCCATGCCGCCCACACCTTCACGCCGATGGTCATGGCCCACGCGGGCTATCACCAGCAGGCGGTGATCGTGGGCGCCAGCCACGCCGGCCTGGCGGTGGCCGACCGTCTCGAACGCTCCCGCCGCGCCGGCAAGCGCCTGCTCGGCTTCTTTGACGACCGCCATTCGAGCCGCCATGCCCGCGCCGGCGTCCACCATCTGGGCAAGATCAAGGATCTGGTGGATTACGTGCGGGGCCACGAGGTGGACGTGATCTACATCGCGCTGCCCATGAGCAGCCAGCCACGCATCCTCCAGTTGCTGGACGAGCTGCGCGACACCACGGTGTCGATCTATTTCGTGCCGGACTTTTTCATGACCGACCTGATCCAGGCCCGCATGGACGATCTGGGCGGCCTGCCGGTGGTGGCGGTGTGCGAATCCCCATTCACGGGCATCAATGGGCTGTTCAAGCAGGCTTTCGATTTCGTGCTGGCGGCGGCCATCCTGGTGATGATCTCGCCCCTGCTGGTGACCATCGCCATCGCGGTGAAGACCACCTCACCGGGCCCGGTGCTGTTCCGTCAATACCGCTACGGCCTCGACGGGGAGCGCATCCTCGTCTACAAGTTTCGCTCCATGAGCGTCTGCGAGAACGGCGACACCATCACCCAGGCCAAGGTGGGCGACAGCCGGGTGACGCCCCTGGGGGCCTTCCTGCGGCGCACCTCGCTGGACGAGCTGCCCCAGTTCATCAACGTGCTCCAGGGCCGCATGAGCATCGTCGGGCCGCGGCCCCACGCGGTGGCCCACAACGAGACCTACCGCAAGCTCATCAAGGGCTACATGATCCGCCACAAGGTGCGACCGGGCATCACCGGCTGGGCCCAGGTGAACGGCTGCCGCGGCGAGACCGAGACGCTGGACAAGATGAAGCGGCGCATCGACTTCGACCTGGAATACCTGCGCAACTGGTCATTCCTGCTCGATCTGCGGATCATCCTGCGCACCGTCGGGCTGATCCGGAAAGATCCGAACGCCTACTGAGCCCAACCAGAAAACGCAAGAACGCAGCCTGCCGAGGGCTGCGTTTTTTCATGGGGAACCCCCTTCGACAAGCGCTCCGCCTACAGTGCCAGGCTGTCGCCGGGCTTTGGCAGCATCACGTCCTTCCAGCCCAGCCGGTCGCGGATGGCCTGGGCGAAGGTGGCCGAGGCGCTGGCCTCGCCGTGGATCACGCAGGTGTGCCGCGGCGGGATGTGGAAGCCACCGATCCAGTCCAGCAGCCCGGCCTGATCGGCGTGGGCCGACAGCCCGCCCACCGTGTAGATGCGTGCCCGCACCGGCACCGGCTCGCCAAAGATATGCACCAGCCGGGCCCCGTCCACCAGCCGCCGGCCCAGCGTGCCGGCCGCCTGGAAGCCGGCGATCAGCACGCTGCACTCGCTGCGGGGCAGGTTCTCCCGCAGGTGGTATTTGATCCGCCCGGCCTCGCACATGCCGCTGGCCGAGATGATGATCGCCCCGCTGCGCACGTCGTTGAGCGCCCGCGAGGCCTCCACGTCGGCCACGAACTCCAGCTTCAGCTTGTTCGGGTGGGCCTTCAGCCACTCGAGCAGTTCCCGCGTCTCGCTGTCGAGCAGCGCCGGGTGGGCCAGGGTGATGCGCGTCGCCTCGTTGGCCATGGGCGAATCCACGAACACCTTGAGGGGCTCGAGGCGCCCCTGCCGCACCAGATCGGCCAGGATGTAGATGATCTCCTGGGTGCGCCCCACCGCGAAGGACGGGATCACCAGGTTGCCGTGGCAGGCGCGGGTGCGCCCGATGGCGGCGATGATCTCCTCCTCCGTCTCAGGCATCGGGCGGTGCTGGCGGTCGCCGTAGGTGGATTCGATGAGCAGCAGGTCGGCCGACGGGATGACCTTTTCCGGGTCGTTCAGCACCGGCCGGTCGCGCATCCCGATGTCGCCCGAGAACACCAGCCGGCGGGGTCGGCCTTCGCCTGCGGCCGTCACCTCCAGCCACGCCGAGCCCAGGATGTGCCCCGCGTCATGAAATCGCACCGCGATGCCCGGTGCCGGCTCGATGGTCTTGCCATAGGGCGCCGGCTGCAGCAGGCCGAGGGTGCTCTGGGCCTGGGCCACGGTGTACAGCGGTGCCACCACGCCCCGCTCGCTCCCGCCCCGGCGGTGCTGGTGGCGCAGCTGCCACTCGGACTCCTTCTCCTGGATGTGGGCGCTGTCGGGCAGGAGCACCGCCAGCAGGTCGATGGTGGCCGGCGTGGCGTAGATCGGGCCGCGGAAGCCCAGCACCGCCAGCCGCGGCAAGAGGCCGGAGTGGTCGATGTGGGCGTGGGTGAGCAGCACGAAGTCGATGTCCCGCACGTCGAAGCCGAAATCCAGCGCCCGGAGGTTCTTGGCCCGGGCCTCGCGCCCGCCCTGGAACATCCCGCAATCGACCAGGAAGCGGACATCGCCGGCTTCCACCAGGGTGCACGAACCGGTCACCTCGCCGGCCGCGCCAAAGAAACGGACTCGCATTTCCCGACACCTCCTTGATGGATCGAGCATGAACCCGGGCCTGGCAGATTGCAATGGCGCCCGCCCGTTACGGCGGAAGCGGTCATTTCCGCTGCACGCGGGCGCCAACTAGATATACGCCCGAACGACGACCACACCCCTACCGCTTGTAGCCCTACTTGACAGCCCCGACACGCGACCTCTACCATCCGGGCTGTCATTGGTTCCCCGCAAGGGGATGAAAAGGGAAGCTGGTGCGAGGCCGAGGCCTCAAATCCAGCACTGCCCCCGCAACTGTAATCGGCGAGTTTCGTGCCCCCACTGCCACTGGATGCGCTCCGGGAAGGCTGGCACAAGGCGAAGACCCGAAAGTCAGGAGACCTGCCATGGCCCAATCCTTCAGTGCTTTTGGGGCGGGGTGTCCCTGAAACGAGGTGTCTTCCTGTCGCCACCGTGCGTCAGTCCGGATTGCAGGGCCTGCGCCCGCACTTTCGTCCTGGCCCGGTTTCAGGTCCTCGGTTCTCCGCCCCCCAATTCGGAGAATCGTCTTGCTCGCCACCATCCAGCCCCCGCCGTCCCCCGTCCGCCCGTCGGCCATCGCCGCCCTGCAGGTGATCCGCCGCAACGGCGCCGTCGTCGCCTTCAACGCCGACAAGATCGCCATCGCCATGAGCAAGGCCTTCCTGGCGGTGGAAGGCAACGCCAGCGGCGGCTCGCCGCGGGTCCGCGAGATCGTCGCGCGGCTCACCGACACGGTGATGAACGCCCTCACCCGCCGCCTGCCCGACGGCGGCACGGTGTCCATCGAGGACATCCAGGATCAGGTCGAGCTCGCCCTGATGCGCGCCGGCGAGCACGACGTGGCCCGCGCCTACGTGCTCTACCGCGAACGCCGCGCCGCCGAGCGGGCCGCCGCCGGCGCCACCGCGCTGGTCGGCACGCCCGCCCTGCACGTGGTGGAGGACGGGCAGCGCGTCCCCCTCGACACCGACGCCCTGCTGAAGGACTGCGATGCCGCCTGCGCCGGCCTGGGCGCAGCGGTGTCGGCCCGCGCGGTGCTCGACCTCGCCCTCCGCAACCTCTACGACGGCGTGCCCCGGGCGGATGTGGACCAGGCCCTGATCCTCGCCGCGCGCAGCCTGATCGAACGCGAGCCCGCCTACAACCGGGTCACCGCCCAGCTGCTGCTGGCCAGCCTCGCCCGCGAGGTGCTGGGCCGGCCGGTGAGCCTGCCCGAGCTGCCCGGCCGCTACGCCGACGCCCTGCCCGCGTTCATCCGCGCCGGCATCGACGCCGAGCTTCTCGACCCGCGCCTCGCCGAGTTCGACCTGGACTGCCTCGCCGCCGCGCTGGTGCCCGAGCGCGACCGCCAGTTCGGCTACCTGGGCCTGCAGACGCTCTACGACCGCTACTTCCTGCACATCGACGGGCGGCGCATCGAACTGCCGCAGCTCTTCTTCATGCGCGTGGCGATGGGGCTCGCCCTCGGCGAGATCGACCGCGAAGCCCGCGCCATCGAGTTCTACAACCTGATCTCGTCCTTCGATTTCATGTGCTCGACGCCGACCCTCTTCAACAGCGGCACGCGCCATCCGCAGCTCTCGTCGTGCTATCTCACCACCGTCTCGGACGACCTTGAGGGCATCTACCAGGCCGTCAAGGAAAACGCCCTGCTCCAGAAATACGCCGGCGGCCTCGGCAACGACTGGACGCCGGTGCGCGCCCTGGGCAGCCGCATCAAGGGCACCAACGGCCAGAGCCAGGGCGTGATTCCCTTCCTCAAGGTGGTGAACGACACCGCGGTGGCGGTCAATCAGGGCGGCAAGCGCAAGGGCGCCGTGTGCGCGTATCTCGAAACCTGGCACCTGGACATCGAGGAATTCCTCGACCTGCGCAAGAACACCGGTGACGAGCGCCGCCGCACTCACGACATGAACACCGCCAACTGGATTCCCGACCTGTTCATGAAGCGGGTGATCGCCAACGCCGACTGGACGCTGTTCTCGCCGGTGGACGTGCCCGACCTGCACGAACGCTTCGGCGCCGACTTCGAGGCCGCCTACGTCGCCTACGAGGCCCGCGCCGACGCCGGCGAGATCCGCCTCCACAAGCGCATTCCGGCCGTGCAGCTGTGGCGGCGGATGCTCACCATGCTCTTCGAAACCGGCCATCCGTGGATCACCTTCAAGGACGCCTGCAACCTGCGCTCGCCCCAGCAGCACGTGGGCGTGGTGCACAGCTCCAACCTATGCACCGAGATCACCCTCAACACCAACGACGACGAGACCGCGGTGTGCAACCTCGGCTCCATCAACCTGCTCGCCCACCTGAGTGACGGCGCCCTCGATGACGTCAAGCTCGCCCAGAGCGTGCAGACCGCCATGCGCATGCTCGACAACGTGGTGGACATCAACTTCTACGCCACCCCCAAGGCCCGCCGCGCCAACCTGCGGCATCGCCCGGTAGGGCTGGGCATCATGGGTTTTGCCGACTGCCTGCAGGCCCTCGGCCTGCCCTACGCGTCCGACGCCGCGGTGCGCTTTGCCGACGAATCCATGGAAGCCGTGTGCTACCACGCCTATCACGCCTCCACCGAGCTCGCCCGGGAGCGCGGCAGCTACAGCAGCTTCGCCGGCAGCCTGTGGAGCCGCGGCATCCTGCCGCCCGACTCCCTCGACCTGCTCGCCGCCGGCCGCGGTGGTCATCTGGAAGTCGATCGCGACAGCCGCCTCGACTGGGCCGCGCTGCGCGCCCGCATCGCCCGCCACGGCATGCGCAACTCCAACTGCGTGGCCATCGCCCCCACCGCCACCATCTCCAACATCGTCGGCGTGTCGGCCAGCATCGAGCCCGCCTACCAGAACCTCTACGTCAAATCCAACCTGTCGGGCGAATTCACGGTGGTGAACGAAGCCCTGGTGCGCGACCTCAAGGCCCTCGACCTGTGGGACGAGGTGATGGTCGCCGACCTCAAATATTTCGACGGGTCGCTGGCCCGCATCGACCGGGTGCCCGACGAACTCAAGGCGCGCTACGCCACCGCATTCGAGATCGACCCCGAGTGGCTCGTCGAGGCCGCCGCCCGCCGCCAGAAGTGGATCGACCAGGCCCAGTCCCTCAACCTGTATCTCGCCACGCCCTCCGGCCGCAAGCTCGACGAGCTCTACAAGCTGGCCTGGCTGCGCGGCCTCAAGACCACCTACTACCTGCGCACCCTCGGCGCCAGCCAGCTCGAAAAATCCGCCACCCGCGACGACGCCCCGCCCGCCGACGAGGCTCCGCGCTTCTGCGCCATCGACAACCCGGAATGCGAGGCCTGCCAATGAGCACCGCCCGCTTCAACGACTGGGACGCCCCCGCGCCGGCCACCGCCGGCGCCCCGGACGGCGCCCGCGCGGCCATCAACGCCGCCGACAAGCGCATCGTCGGCGGTCACACCGACATCAACCAGCTCGCCCCGTTCAAGTATCCGTGGGCCTGGGAGTTCTTCCTCAAGGCCAACCGCAACCACTGGACGCCGCTGGAAATCGCCATGGCCCAGGACGTGCACGACTACCACCACAAGCTCACCGCCGCCGAGCGCCACGTCTTCGAGAACGTGCTGGCCTACCTCACCACCTCCGACATCCTCGCCATGCGCAACATCGGCCTGGCGGTGATGGAGAAGATGAGCGCCCCCGAACTGCAGATCTACCAGGCCCGCCAGGTGTACGAGGAGGCGCTGCACACCTGGACCTACCAGCACTGCATCGAAACCATCGGCCTCGACCAGCAGGAGATCTACAACCGCTACCGGGTGGTGCCCGCCATCCACGGCAAGATCGCCCTCGCCAGCCGGCGCCTGGAAAGGGTGATGCGGCCGGATTTCGACCTGCGCGACCGGGCCAACCTGCACGAATTCGCCCTCTCGTACTTCTTCTTCGCGGCCATCTTTGAAGGCTGCTGGTTCTACAACGGCTTCACGCCCATCTTCGCCCTGCAGCGCCGCGGCCTGATGAAAGGCGCCGCCGAGCAGCTCCAGTACATCATGCGCGACGAAGTGCTCCACTGCGCCTTCGGCATCCGCGTGGTGCGCGAACTGCTGAAGGAAGAAGGGCTCACCCTCGACCCGGCCGCGCTGCACACCCTGTGGCAGGAGGCCGAAGCCGCCGAGGCGGCCTACGCCGCCTACATCCTGCGCGAACCCATCCTGGGCTACAACGCCGGGCTGCACATGGACCAGTTCCGCTTCATGGCCAACCGCCGCGCCCGTCAGGTCGGCCTGGCAGAACCCTTCCCCGGCGCCACCAACGTGCTGCCGTGGCTCGACGAACAGGCCAATCTGCGCAAGGAGAAGAACTTCTTCGAAACCCGCGTCACCGAGTACCAGACGGGCGGCGCGCTGGCCTGGGACTGAACCCCGGCCAGCGCCCGTCCGGCGCCGCGCAGCCCGGCGCCAAGCCCGATTTTCGGGCGGCTGCAACACCGCGACCGGTGCCCGGCCCCGCCATTCCGGCGGGCCAGGTGAAACGGGAACGGGGTGCGTGGCGCCAACAGCGCCGCAACGCCCCGGCTGCCCCCGCAACGGTAGGCAAGTGCGGCCCCTTCACGGCCGGCTTCACCCGAAGCCGCCCGCCACTGGACACCCGTCCGGGAAGGCGAAGGGGCAAGACTTGCGAGCCCGGAGACCGGCCAGTCGCGCCACGCCATCTGCCCCGTCGGGGCGGGTGGATCTGCCAACGACCGTCCGCGGGGTCGCGGACGGTCGCACCAGGAGCCCCAGCATGTCCCACCACCCCGCCCTGACCATCGACGGCCCGCTGGCCCCCGCCGCACCCGGCGAGCTGTTCTCCCTCGTCGACGTGGTCTTCCCCGGCCAGTCGAACCACCATGGCACCCTGTTCGGCGGCGCCGCGCTGGCGATGATGGACAAGTTCGCCTTCGTCCTCGCCAGCCGCCGCCTGCGCCGCACCGTCGTCACCGCCGCCCTCAGCCAGACCCAGTTCCTCTCGCCAGTGCCCGCCGGCCATCTGGCCGAGGTGAGCGGCCAGATCGTCCGCACCGGGCGCCGTTCGGTGGACGTGGAAGCCCGCCTGTGCGCCGAGGACATGCTCACCGGCGAACGCACCCTCTGCCTCACCGGGCATTTCGCGATGGTGGCGGTGGGCGACGAGGCCGAAACCCCCGACGCCGTCCCGACCCTTGGCGCCGTCGGCCCCGACGTGGTGCGGGTGGTGGAAATCGTCTTTCCCGGGCAGGTCAATCACCAGGGCATCCTCCACGGCGGGCAGGCCCTCGACTGGCTCGGCAAGGCCGCGCTGGTGGCGGCCACCCGACGCGCCCGCCAGCCGGTGGTGATGGCCTCCAGCGAGACGCTCGACTTCGTCGCCCCGGCCCGCGTGGGCGACATCGTCGAGACCCGCGCCCACGTCAGCTCGGTGGGGCGCAGTTCGATGTGGATCGACGTCACCATGACCGCCGAGACGCCCCATCAAGCCGGCTCGCGTCTGTGCACCCGCGCCGCCTTCGTGTTTGTCGCCATCGACGACAACGGGCGCCCGACGCCGGTCGTCGGCCGTCACGCTGCGGTGCCCGTACCATGAGCGCCCAAGCACGCCCGTCTCCCCCCGCCGGATGCCCCACAATCACGCCCCTGCACACCCCACCCCGCCCGCTTCGCCGATGAAACACCGCCTGCTCCGCCTTCTCCACCTCGCCCACCGCTGGCTCGGCATCGGCGCCGGGCTGCTCATCCTCGGCTGGTTCGTCTCGGGCATCGTGATGCTCTACGTGCCCTTTCCCAAACTGACGACCGAGGAGCGGCTGGCGCACCTGGAGGTGCTCCGCCCGGACGCGATCCGGCTCAGCCCGGCCGCCGCGGCCCAGGCCTGCGCCGAGAAACCCCGCAGCGCCAGGCTGTCGATGGCCGACGGGCGCCCGGTGTTCCACTTCAGCGCCGGCAAGGAAGCCTGCAGCGTGTGGGCCGACGACGGCACCCCGGTGGCCGTCACGTCCGACACCGCCACGGCCACCGCGCGGCGTTTCCTGTCCGGCGCGTCCGGCACCGGCGTCGAGCGCGTCGAGCGCGACCAATGGACCGTCTACACCACCTACAACAACCATCGGCCGCTGCTGCGCGTGTCGATGGACGACGCGGCCGGCACCGATCTTTACATCTCGTCCCGCAGCGGCGAGGTGCTGCTCGACACCACCCGCTTCGAGCGCGGCTGGAACTGGATCGGCACCGTGGCCCACTGGTTCTACTTCACCCCGCTGCGCGGCGACGACACCACCCTTTGGCGGCAACTGGTGCTGTGGCTGCCGGGCGTGGCAATGTTCACCGTGGCCGCCGGACTGACCCTCGGCATCCAGCGCCTTCGCATTCGCCGGCGCTATCCCCGGGGCAGCGTCACGCCCTACCGGGGCTGGAAGCGCTGGCATCACCTGCTGGGCGTAACCGTGGGCGGGCTCGCCGCCACGTGGCTGGTGTCGGGCTGGCTGTCGAACCATCCGTTCGGCCTGCTGGCCTTCAGCAGCCTGCCGAAGGGCGCCGCACAGAAGCTGGCCGGCCTTCCCTTCACCCCGTCGGATGACCTCGCCCTGCTGCGCCGCCAGTTGGCCCAGGTGCCCGACGCCCGCGAAGCCGAGTGGTATCGCTTCGGCGGCCGGAGCTACCTGGAAGTCCGCACGCAGGGCGCCACCCAGCGCCTCGACGATCAAGCCCGGCCGGCTGCGCCCTTCACCCCGGAAGCCCTCGCTGCAGCCATCGCGCGCATCGAAGACAAGGCCGTGGCCAGCGCCGAACTCATCCACGAGCCGGACCTGTACCACTACGGCCGACGCAATCAGGCGGTCTTCCCGGCCGCCCGCATCCGCCTCGCCGACGCCGAAGACACCACCTGGTACCTCGACCCGACCACCGGCCGCGTGCTGTCGCGCATCGACGACGCCAACCGGCTTCACCGCTGGGTCTTCAACGGCCTGCACCGGCTCGACATTCCGCCGCTCCACGCCCTGCCGGCCCTGCGCGAAGGCCTCGCCACCGGCCTGTGCGCACTCGGCGCGCTGCTGGGTGCCAGCGGCTGCGTGCTCGGCTGGCGCCGGCTACGGCACCCAAAAGCGTCCGCCCGCTAAAATACGACCAGGCCCGGACACCTGCATGTCCGGGCCTTGCTGCCGGCCAGGCCTTGGCGGTGGATCAGCGGAGTTTGCTGGCCTTTCCGATCGAGGCAAACAGCGCCCCGCCCTCCTCCGAGATTGGCGCGCAGCCGCTGCCAGCCACCCGATGACGCGCAACGAAATCAATGGCGCGGCAGCCCTCCTCGATCGGGTAGCCGAAGGCAGGGGCAGCGCAGTGCTGGCCCGAAATGCCATCGCCACCAAAGCCGGTGAGTAGCAGGCCACCCCGTCACGCCGACACTGCAGAGCCGCCAGCCCCACCCCGATCGGCCATAGCGCACGCGCGAGCCGGACTACATCGCCGGGCATCCATCCTTTCCGCATCCCCCCAGCAAGCGGAAAAACCCACTCGCGCCGAAGGGGCTCCGGGGCCTTCGTCCGCCCCCGCCCACGCAGGATTTCGACATCCGGACGCCCTCATTTTCCCGACAAATCAAAGGCCTGAGCCACCTTCCAGAAGTTTTTTCCTTGCTTTTTAAGCCAAATAACACTACTAAATGTAGTAGAAAAAAAAGTTTTGACGCACTATTGATTTTTTTAAGTGTTTGTTTTTTAACATCAAAAAATTTTGCTCAATTCTTTCTCCGGGGGTAAGCTATGCGCCGAATCAAATCCTTACCGATCAGCCATCCCATAGCGCGCCCAAGCGCCATTACAAGAGCCATGACCGCCACGACAAAAACCGCCAAAGTCCAGCCCGCCACCGCCGCCAACCTCGAACCGCAGGAGATCTCCGGCGAGGTCCTGCTCGAGAAATACGCCAAGGGCAACGAGCAGACCATTTCCGAGGTGCGCCTGCGCGTCGCCCGCGCCCTGGCGGCCATGGAGTCCGAAGAAAAGCGCCTGTTCTGGGAGACCAAGTTCCTCGAAGCCCAGGAGCGCGGCTTCGTCCCCGCCGGTCGCATCAACTCCGCCGCCGGCACCAACCTGGCCGCCACCCTGATCAACTGCTTCGTGCAGCCGGTGGGTGATTCCATCACCGAATCCGTCGACGGCCGCTGCGGCATCTACACCGCGCTGGCCCAGTCCGCCGAAACCATGCGTCGCGGCGGCGGTGTGGGTTACGACTTCTCCTCCATCCGTCCGAAGGGCGCGATGGTGCGCGGCACCCAGTCCAACGCCTCCGGCCCGGTCTCCTACATGCGTGTGTTCGACCGCTCCTGCGAGACCGTCGAATCCGCCGGCTCCCGCCGTGGCGCCCAGATGGGCGTGCTGCGCTGCGACCATCCGGACATCGAGGAATTCATCCACGCCAAGGACCACGGCGACCTCACCAACTTCAACGTCTCCATCGCCGTGACCGACCTGTTCATGCAGGCCGTCGAAGCCGATGGCGACGTGGAGCTCGCCCACAAGGCCGAGCCGTCCAACGACATCAAGGCCGCCGGCGGCTACCAGCGCGACGACGGGCTGTGGGTGTACCGCAAGGTGCGCGCCCGTGACCTGTGGGATCAGGTCATGCGCTCGACCTACGACCACGCCGAGCCGGGCATCCTGTTCCTTGATCGCATGAACAAGGACAACAACCTTTACTACTGCGAGACCATCGAGGCCACCAACCCGTGCGCCGAGCAGCCCCTGCCGTCCTACGGCTGCTGCTGCCTGGGCTCGATCAACCTCACGCTGTACGTGAAGGACGCCTTCTCCGAGAAGGCCAGCTTCGACTTCACCGGTTTCGGCAAGACCATCGAAACCTCCATCCGCATGCTCGACAACGTGCTCGAAGCCACCCACTGGCCGCTCGAGCAGCAGCACGCCGAAGCCCAGTCCAAGCGCCGCGTCGGCCTCGGCTTCACCGGCCTCGGCAACGCGCTGGCCATGCTGCGCCTGCGCTACGACACCGACGAAGCCCGCGCGATGGCCACCCAGATCTCCGAGTACATGCGCGACCAGGCCTACCTGGCCTCCGTCGAGCTCGCCAAGGAGCGCGGCGCCTTCCCGCTGTTCAACGCCGACATGTACCTCTCCGGCGGCAACTTCGCGTCGCGCCTGCCGGCCGAGGTGAAGGACAAGATCCGCAAGCACGGCCTGCGCAACTCGCACCTGCTGTCGATCGCCCCCACCGGCACCATCAGCCTGGCCTTCGCCGACAACGCCTCCAACGGCATCGAGCCGCCGTTCTCCTAGCCTCCAACGGCATCGAGCCGCCGTTCTCCTATACCTACACCCGCAAGAAGCGGATGGCCGACGGCACCTTCAAGGAACACGCCGTCGAGGATTACGCGTGGCGCCTGTACCGTCACCTGGGCGGTGACGTGAACAAGCTGCCCGAATACTTCGTGACCGCGCTCGAGATCTCCGCCAAGGCCCACAAGGACATGGTTGCGGCCGTCGCCCCGTTCATCGACACGTCCATCTCCAAGACGGTGAACGTGCCGGAAGACTACCCCTACACCGACTTCGAGGATCTCTACCTCGACGCCTGGAAGTCCGGCCTCAAGGGTCTCGCCACCTACCGGCCCAACAGCGTGCTGGGCTCCGTGCTGTCGGTCACCCCGAGCAGCGAGCAGAAGCAGCCGCAGGATGTCGAGATGTCCGACGACACCAACCGTCGTCTGTCCATCAAGAACCTGCCGGCCCCGGTGCTTTCGTCCCTGCGCTGGCCGGGCCGCCCGGATCTGCCGGATGGCAACTCCGCCTGGACTTACATGCTCAACACCCCGCAGGGCAACTTCGCCCTCTTCGTGGGCCATATGGATCCGGTCGAAGACAGCCCCGCCAAGGGCGCCTTCCCGTTTGAAGTGTGGGTCAACGGCGCGGACCAGCCCCGTGGCCTCGGCGCCGTCGCCAAGACCCTGTCGATGGACATGCGCGCCAACGACCGCGGCTGGCTCAAGCTCAAGCTCGAAGCCCTGGCCAAGACCGTCGGCGAAAAGCCCTTCGAACTGCGCTTCCCGCCCCACGGCGAACAGAAGCTCATGCCGGGCGTCGTCTCCGCCTTCGCCCAGGTCGTGCGCTACCGCTGCGAGAAGCTCAACGCCCTCGATGGCGACCTGCCAACCCCGGTGCTCGACAGCGTGTTCAGCCTGGCCGAACCCAAAACCGGCACCGACGGCACCCTGTCGTGGACGGTGGACATCCAGAACCCGGCCACCAGTGAAGACTTCGTGCTGGGCCTGAAGGAAATCACCCTGCCGGACGGCGTCACCCGCCCCTACTCCATGTGGCTGTCGGGCAACTACCCGCGCGCCCTGGACGGCCTGTCCCGCATCCTGTCCCTCGACATGCGCGTGATGGACCCGGCCTGGATCGGCATGAAGCTGCGCAAGCTCATCGACTATCCGGAACCCCTGGGTGACTTCATGGCCTTCGTGCCCGGCACCCGCCGTCAGCAGAACTGGCCCTCCACCGTCGCCTACATGGCCGCGCTGATCATCCACCGCTACGCCATGCTCGGCGTGCTCGACGAAGCTGGCTACCCGACCCGCGAGATGGGCATCCTCGAAGCCCCCCGCGACAACAACGAGCCCAAGCTGATGCAGGGCGCGCTGTGCAGCGAATGCGGCAACCACTCCGTGATCCGCAAGGACGGCTGCGACTTCTGCACCGCCTGCGGCGCGGTTGGAACCTGCGGCTGATCCAGCCCTGCCCACACAAAACGGCCCCTCTCCGGAGGGGCCGTTTTCATTGGATGGGGGCAAACGGCGCGCGGCTCAAACCCGATAGCCCTCCTCCCGCAGCACCAGGCTCACCGCCGGGCGCGCCAGCATTCGCCTGAAGTGGGCCGCGCAGTTGGGCGGCAGGGGCAGCTTCTGGCGGTCGGCCCAGAATTCGGTGTAGAACAGCGCCGCGTCGGCGATCGAGAAGTTGCCGGCCAGATAGTCCTGCCCCGCGAGCAGGCCGTCCATCACCGCGAAGCCGTCCGCCACGATCTGCCGCCCACGGGCCTGCACCGCATCGTGGTCCGCCGGGTTGGGAGTGAAGCTGGCGGTGGTGAAGATCCGCGTGAAGCCCTGGCCGTGGATGGTGCCGACCGCGTGATTCATCGCCTCCAGCACGCGCACCTCGCCCGCTGCATCGGTGGGCAGCAGCCCGCGTCGCGGGTACTGGCGGGCCAGCCACCAGGCGATGGCCTGGAAATCGGTGATCGCCGTGCCATCGTCGCGCACCAGGGTCGGGATGGTGCCCTTCGGGTTGATCGCCAGGTAGTCGGGCTTGAGGTGATCCCCCGCCGGCAGATTGACGATGTACACCTCGAACACCGCCCCCACTTCTTCAAGCAGGATGTGGGTGCCGGTCGAGCACGAGCCGGGGGTCATGTAGAACTTCATGAGCGAGCCTTGCAGAGGACGGGACAGGCCTCCCATGCAAGATTGGCGCCACGGCCCCTCGACGTACGACACAAGGGCGCAGCGGCCCGCGCGCCGGCGCGGCCGTGTCGGCAAAGCGCCGAAAGGCCGGCGGATTGTCGGGTTTCGCCGAGGCGCCTGGCTCAGGCTCGCCGGCTGATCCGGCCGAGGATCGCCGCCGGAATGTCGGTGAGCGGCAGCACCTTGTCCACCCCGCCCAGCTTCACGGCTTCCTTGGGCATGCCATAGACCACGCAGCTGGCCTCGTCCTGAGCCACCGTCCAGGCGCCGGCGTCGTGCATTTCCTTCAGGCCGCGGGCGCCGTCGTCGCCCATCCCGGTCATGATGATGCCCACCGCGTTGCGGCCGGCAAAGCGCGCCGTAGACCGGAACAGCACATCCACCGACGGCCGGTGGCGGCTCACCGGCGGGCCGTCGATCACGTCGACCACATACTGCGCGCCGCTGCGCTTGAGCAGCATGTGCCGCCCGCCCGGGGCGATCAGCACCCGGCCCGGCATCACCCGGTCGCCGTGGCGGGCCTCGCGGACTTCCACCTCGCACAGGCTGTCGAGACGCTGGGCGAAGGCACCGGTGAACTTCTCGGGCATGTGCTGCACCACGATGATCCCGGGCGACACGCGGGGCAGCGCCCGCAGCACGGATTCCAGCGCCTGGGTTCCGCCAGTGGAGGTGCCAATGGCCACCACCGTCTCGGTGGTCTGCACCATCGCCGAGCCCGCCGGCAGGATCGCGTCGGCCGACAGCTTGGGTGCGACCGGGTTGGACGCCGGGGCGCCGGGCACCAGGCGCCGCACGTTGGAGCGGGCCGCGGCCTTCACGGCGCTGATGAGGTCGTCCGAGCTGTCCTGCAGGAACTGCTTGAGACCCACCTTGGGCTTGGTCACCACGCACACGGCGCCGGCAGACAGGGCCTGCAGCGCCGTCTCGGAGCCCCGCTCGGTGAGGGTTGAGCAGATCACGACCGGCGTCGGCCGATCCGCCATGATCCGACGCAGGAAGGTGATGCCGTCCATGCGCGGCATCTCCACGTCGAGGACGATCACGTCGGGCCACTGGGCCTTCATCTTCTCGAGGGCGAAGACAGGGTCCACCGCGGTGCCGATCACCTCGATGCCGACGTCCTCGTCCAGGGTGGCCGAAAGAACCTGACGGACCACCGCCGAATCGTCGACGATCATCACTTTGATGGCAGGCATGGGGAGAATCCTTTCTTGCTTGTTCTTGCGGGGCCCGGCAGCACGCCGTGCCGCATGGTCACACGGCCGCTCCACACGTCAAAGATCAGGTGACGGTGGCCGTAGCCCTCCATATGGGTTGCGCTGCACACCAGGCGATGGCGCTCCACCAGCCGCAGCGCGGCCTCCACGTTCTGCCGGCCTACCGATTTCGAGGCGGCACCGCCCACCACGCCGGGAAACATGTCGCCGCCACCAAAGAGGCGCACCCGCACGTCGCCGGCATCCAGCCCCGCGCTGCGGATCTCGTCGAGCAGCAGCCCGAAGGCCTCGTCGCCGTAGCGCCCGTCGGGCCGATGGCCACGGCGCTCGCCACGGCTGGGCAGCATGAAGTGGCACATTCCGCCCAGCCGCGCCTGGGGGTGCCAGAACACCGCCGACACACAGGAGCCGAGCACGGTGCGGATGCGCGTGTGGCGGTCGCCGAAATACCATTCGCCCGGTTGCAGGAAGATCTCGACCACGCCGTCGGGCATGCGCATGGGTTCAGGACGCCGGTTTGCGGTAGATCGACGGGCGGACGCTCTTCAGCGCGTCGGAGACGCCATTCAGGTTCTCCGAATGGCTGAGCATGAAATAGCCGCCGGGCCGCAGCAGCGGCAGGATGCGCCGGATCACCTGACGCTTGGTGTCCACGTCGAAATAGATCATCACGTTGCGCAGGAAGATCACGTCGAACTGGCCGATGTCGGGCAGCGCGGCGTTGAGGTTGATCTGCCGGAAACTGACCCGGCCGCGCAGCTCGGGCTTCATCATGAAGGTGCCGTCCTGGCTGCCGACGCCCTTCAGGCAGTACTTGGCCAGCAGCGGCCGGGGAATGCCTGCCGCGTCGTCCATCGGGTAGCGCCCGTCGCGGGCATGGGCCAGCACGCGGGTCGACAAATCCGAGGCGACGATCTCCCACGGACGACCGCCCAGCACCTCGGCCATCACCATGGCGATGGTGTAAGGCTCCTCGCCGCTCGAACAGGCGCCGCTCCACACCCGCACCGAGCCCTGCCCCTTCAGCTCGGGCAGCGCGTGGCTGCGCAGGAAGTCGAAGTGTTTGGGTTCGCGGAAGAAGTAGGTTTCGTTGGTGGTCAGCAGGTCCACCGCGATCTGGCGCTCGGCGGCGTCTGCCTGAACCCGCTTCAGGTAGTGGCCGTAGCTGTCCAGATCGAGCTGACGCAGCCGGCGGGCCAGCCGCCCGGCCACCAGCTGCTTCTTGGCGTCGGACAGGCTGATCCCGGCGAGGGAGTACATCAGTGCGCGGAACTGCCCGAACTCCCGATCCGTCAGCTGGCCCTGGAGCCCCATGACGGGGCGCTGGACGGCGGTGGTCACCATGGCGTCAGCCCGCCACGCTGCTGCCGAGGCGCGCCAACGGGGCGCCGTCCATCGGGGCCCCTGGCCGGGACAACCCGTCGAGCACCGACAGCTCGTCGGTGGAGAGGACCGCCTCGACGTTGAGCAGGATCACAAAACCGCCGCCGACCTTGCCCATGCCGCGGATGAAATCCGCCCGGATGCGGGCACCGAAGGCCGGCGGCGCCTCGATCTCGCCCGGCGGGATCTCGAGCACCTCGCTGACGGTATCCACCACGATGCCCAGGACCTGGCGCTCGTCGCTGCCGCCCAGCTCGATGATGACGATGCAGGTGCGCCGGGTGACCTCGGTCGGCTGGCCGCCGAAGCGCGCCTTCAGGTCGATCACCGGCACCACCGCGCCACGCAGGTTGATGACCCCGCGGATGCTCGGCGGCATCATCGGCACGGTGGTCACCTGACCATACTCGATGATCTCCTTCACGCTGAGCGTCTCGACGGCGTACATCTCGCCGCCCAGGGTGAAGGTCAGGTACTGGCGGGGCTCGGCGGCGAGCGCCGGCGCGTCTTTCCTGGCAGGGGTCGCCATCGCTCAGCCCTCGAACTGGACGTATTCGGTTTCAAAGATCGGCGCCCGGCTGGACGCACGACGGCTGTCGGCGCGGCTGGAGGATTCGGCGCGGGTGGGCCGCGCACGATGGCCGCTGGCGACCTTGAAGTAGGCCATCGCCCGGCTCAGCTGCTCGGCCTGGGCGCTCATCTCCTCGGCGGTGGCGGCGAGCTCCTCGGACGCCGAGGCGTTCTGCTGGGTGGTCTGGGAGAGCTGGGCCATCGCCGAGTTGATCTGGCCGACGCCGGAGCTCTGCTCGTCCGACGCGGAGGCAATCTCCTGCACCAGATCGGACGTCTTGGTGATGCTCGGGATGATGCCCTCGAACAGCGTGCCGGCCCGCTCGGCCAGCGCCACGCTGCTCTTCGCGGTCTCGGAGATTTCCTGAGCCGCCACCTGGCTGCGCTCGGCCAGCTTGCGCACCTCGGCCGCCACCACCGCAAAACCCTTGCCGTGCTCGCCGGCGCGGGCCGCCTCGATGGCCGCGTTGAGGGCCAGCAGGTTGGTCTGGTAGGCGATGTCGTCGACGATGCCGATCTTGTCGGCGATGCTCTTCATCGCCTCAACGGTCGAGCGCACCGCTTCGCCGCCCTCGATCGCTTCCTTGGCCGCCTTGGCCGCCATGCTGTCGGTGAGGGTGGCGTTCTCGCTGTTCTGGGTGACGGAGGCCGACATCTGCTCCATCGACGCCGAGGTCTCCTCGACGCTCGCCGCCTGTTCGCTGGACGACTGGGACAAACTCTGGGCGGTGGCGCTCACCTCCTCCGACGCGCTGGAAAGCGACTCGGCCGAGCCGCGCACCTCGGTGATGATCGACGTGAGCCGCTCGTTCATGGTCTTCACGCTGTAGAGCAGGCTGCTCGTGTCGCCGGCCTTGGTCTCGATGTTCAGCGTCATGTCGCCCTCGGCGATCTTCGACACCACCTCGGCCGCGTAGGCCGGCTCGCCGCCCAGCTGCTGCATCAGGCTGCGGGTGATCAGCACGCCGATGAGCGAGACGGCAACCAGCGTGGCCGCACCAATCCCCATCGCCACCCAGCGGGCGCTGACGATGCTGTGGGCGGCGTCCTCGGCGGTCTTCCGGCCCAGCTCGGCGTTGTACTGGCGGTGCTCCTCGAAAGCGTCCCACACCCGGGCCATGATGGCCTGGTTGGCCATGATCAGATCCCGCGCCTCCTCCATCTTGTTCACCCGGGACAGCACATAGACCCGGTCGCGAAGCTGGTCAAACTCGGCCAGCGCAGCCCGGTCTGCGGCCAGCAGGCTCTTGTCCTTCTCGTCACTGAGGAGGCCTTCATACGTTTTCAGGGCCTCGTCGATCTTGCGGTGGTTGGCGGCGATCCTCTCCTCAAGCCCGGCCATCACCGCCGGGTCGGACGCGGCGATGTGCTGCCACAGCTGGGTGCGGGCGGCGGCCATCGGCGAGAAGGCCGCATCCAGCGTGACGATGCTCGGCACCACATTGACGTTGGCGTAGTTGGTGGTTTCATAGACCCGGCTCATCTGGGTCAGGCCGACGACGGCCAGGAGGACGATCCCGAAAGCGGCAGACAGGATCAGGGACAGCATTTTCTTGCTGACAGTCATGACGATTCTCCAAGGGGTGGCCGACGGATCAAACCGGCGACAGGGTGGAAGACAGGTGACGGGAAACGGGTTGGCGCTCGGTCACCTGCCGAACCAGCCCGGGAACATCGAGAATCAGGGCAACTTCGCCGCTACCCAGAATGGTGGAGCCGCCAATGCAGCGGATATGACTGAAAACCTTGCCGAGGGGCTTGATGACGGTCTGGAACTCACCGAAGAGCTGATCCACCACCAGCCCGGCGCGCTCCCCGGCGTACTGCACCACCACCACGTTCTCGCGGCGGGGCGCCTCGCCCGGGATGTCGAACAGGTCACGCAGGCGCACGAAGGGCAGCACCTCGCCGCGCAGGTTGAGGTAGCTCGCACCCTGCTCGGGCTTGTCCTTGTCGGGCAGCTCGATGCATTCGAGCACCTGCTCCAGCGGCACCACGTAAGACGCACTGCCGGCGCCGATGAGAAAGCCGTCGATGATGGCCAGCGTCAGGGGCAGGCGCAGACGCACCGTGGTGCCCTGCCCTTCCTCGCTGTCCAGATCCACCGTGCCGCGCAGCGCCAGGATGTTGCGCTTGACCACATCCATTCCCACGCCGCGCCCCGAAAGGTTGCTGACCTGCGCCGCGGTGGAGAAGCCCGGCTCGAAGACGAGCCCGAAGATTTCCTTGTCCGACAGCACCTGGCCTTCACTCACCAGGCCGCGCTCGATGGCCTTCTGCAGGATGCGCGCCTTGTGCAGCCCGCCGCCGTCGTCGCTCACCTCGATGACGATGCTGCCCGACTCGTGATAGGCGTTCAGGCTGAGCCGGCCCTGGCGCGGCTTGCCGCGGGCCGCGCGCACCTCGGCCGGCTCGATGCCATGATCCAGCGCGTTGCGCACGATGTGGGTGAGCGGGTCGCCGATCTTCTCGACGACGGTCTTGTCCAGCTCGGTGTCGCCGCCGCGAATGTCGAGCTGGATGTCCTTGCCCAACTCTGCCGCCACGTCACGGACAACCCGGCGGAAGCGGTTGAAGGTGGCACCGATCTGCACCATCCGCAGGTTGAGCGCCGAATCACGCACGTCCTCCACCAGCCGCGACAGCACGCCGGTGGCTTCCACCAGCTCGGGCACCTTGACCCGCCGCGCCACCAGCTGGGCACCGGCGCCGGCGATGATGAGCTCGCCCACCAGATTGATGAGCTGATCGAGCTTGGCGGCGTCCACCCGGATCAGGGTCGGCTCGCCGGCCCGGGTCTTGCGCGCTTCCTGCTGGTGATCGAGGGCTGCGTCCACCAGCGGCGCATCGACCAGTTGCTGCTCCACCAGCACCTCGCCGATCAGCGGGGGCAGCTCGCCGGTGGTCTGGCAGGCTTCAGCCCGCGCTTCCTGGGTGCGCAGGGCCAGCGCCAGCTCGTCCGGGGTGAGCGAACCACAGCGCACCAGCATCTCGCCCAGCAGCAGGTTGTCGTCGGGCAGATCACGGAACAGCGCCCGGTAATCGTCCAGCGGGCCGTAAGGCGGGATGATCCGGACGAGGCTGTCCTCCCGCACGAAATCAAAGGCGCCGTTCACCGTGGCGGCGTCGGCATCGCTGGCAAAACTGAGGTCGAAGCCGAGGTAGCACGTCTCGGGATCGAGGGCCGACAGGGGCGGCACCCCGTCGATCACCGTCTCGAGGCGGACGATCTCGCCGAGGGTGCCCAGGTAGTGCAGGATCGACAGCGGGTCCATGCCGTTGCGCAGCAAGTCGGCCCCCGGCCGCATCGACACGTGCCACATGCCGCTCGCCACGGTGTCGGCCACCGGTGCCGACGGCAGCCCAGCGTCGGTCGTCCCGACGGCCTCAGCCTGGGGCGTGGCAGGCTCGCCCCGGTCGAGGACCGCCTGCAGCCGGGCGGTGAGCGCCGCGCTCCGGGCCGTGATCGCGTCGTCCGGCACCTCGCCGGCGGCCAGGCCGTCGATCAGCGCACCCAGCTGGTCGCAGACCTCCAGGAACAGCGCTCCGAAAGCCGGCTCGAAGCACAACTGACCGGCGCGGATGCGATCGAGCACGCTCTCCGCCACGTGGGTGAAGGCCACGATGTGATCCAGCGAGAACAGGCCCGCCGAGCCCTTGATGGTGTGCGCCGCACGGAAGATCGCGTTGATGGTTTCCGGATCGGCGGCATTGCCCTCGACCTCGAGCAGCGCCTCTTCCATCTGCTGAAGCAGTTCGCGGCACTCGGCAATGAAGGTCTGCAGCGGATCTTCGAAGTGGTTGGTCATGGTCGGCAATCCCGCGTGTCAGGCCTGAACTGCCGGCTCGAGCTCGAAGAAGCGCAGCAGCCGGCAGAACTCGAAGGCCTCGAGCACCCGCTTGCTGGCAGCGCGCACATGAAAGCCCCGGTCGCCGTCGGCCGCCTCCAGACGCAGCGAGACCAGCAGCTGGATGCCGGCCGCGTCGATGTCACTGACGCCCGAGAGGTCGAGCTCCACATCACCCGGCGCGGCCAATGCGGCCAGCAGCTCGTCGCGCCACTCGCGGGCGGTGTAGATGGTCATCTCGCCGGAAATCACGACGTGGCTGCTGCCGAGGTTCTTGTGTTCGGATGCGTTCATGGCGTTGTCTCCTCCGAAAGATCGGATCAGGGCAGGACCAGCTTGGCAACCGCGCCGAGCATCTGCTGCGGCTGGAAGGGCTTCACCACCCACGCCTTGGCACCGGCGGCCTGGCCTTCACGCTTCTTGTCCTCGCCGGCCTCGGTGGTAAGCATGATCACCGGTGTGAAGCGATAGGCCGGCAGCTGCTTGACCGCCTTCACGAAGCTGATGCCGTCCATGTTCGGCATGTTCACGTCGCTGATGATGAGGTGCACCTTGCGGCCGTCCAGCTTGGTCAGGGCATCGCGCCCGTCGCAGCCTTCCAGCACGTCGTAGCCCGCTCCACGCAGGGCGATCGTGACAACCTGACGCAGGGACGCCGAGTCATCCACGATGAGGATGGTCTTTGCCATGTGTGTTTCCTTAAAAGAAAGTGATGCCTGCCTGATCCTGGGTGCTGGCCGCAGCCTCGCCCCGGTGCAGGGAATGTTGTTCGGGAGTGGTGTAGGCGCGGCTCATCTCCACCAGCCACGCCCCCACGTCGATGGCCTGCGGAGCGATGCCGGACTGCAGGTCGGCACGCACGCCGGACAGGTGGCCGGTGAGCCGCCCCATGTCGGTTTCCACGTGCCCGAGCACCTGGCTGACCCGATCCTGGAACTGCAGCGCCACCAGCACCTCACCGATCTCGCCCGCCACCATCTGGCCCTCGGTGGTCAGGGACTGGGAGGAATCGACCAGCTTCCCGGCCGCCGTGCGCAGACGCTGCACCACCTGCCCGATCTGCTGGCCGGACTGGCTCACCAGCAGCTGGTCGTCCCGCGCGTTGCGCTCGGAGACCGACAGCACCTCGTGGATCGCCCGGGTCACCGAGCTCACCGTCTCGCCGATCTTCTTGCCGGTCTCACCCGACGACGACGACAGCTTGCGCACCTCGTCGGCCACCACCGCAAAACCGCGGCCCGCCTCGCCCGCCCGCGCCGCCTCGATGGCCGCGTTGAGCGCCAGCAGGTTGGTCTGTTTGGCCACGTCGGCCACCTCGCCCGCCATCTGCTGCAGCGAGCCGGTGATGCCGGCCAGGCGCGCCACCTCTTCGAGCAGGATCTCCTTCTGGGAGAGGGCATCCCGCAACGCCGCGACGATGTGATCGAGCTCGGTCTCGCTGATGTTGAGCAGGGACACCAGATCGTCGCCGCTGGCGCCACGAGACGTGGCCACCGCAGCCTCGACCCGCGTCGAGATACCCGCAAACCGGTTTGAAAGCGCGGTGATGGCTTCCTCCGTCTGCTGCCGGGCCAGGGCCACCTGGCCGCTCCACACGGGCAGCACCTCCTCGCACAGGGTGTCGAGCCCTTCCACCGGCGGCTGAACCGCCCGCTGAACCTCCACCATGCCGGCAAGCCGAGCCTCCACCGCACCCAGCGCCTGCCCGTGGCGGCGCGCCTGGAACCCACCCAGCAGCGCTACCGTCAGCCACTGGAGCGCCGCCAGCGCCAGCACCTCGGGGCGTACGCCGCCCACCGCGACGAACAGCGCCGCCGTCGATCCGCCCAGGCCGATCCAGGCCCACGGCAGACCAGGCGCCGTCGTGCTCACCGCCCGCTCCCGGGCGTTGCCTTGCACCTGCATGTTCGACCGCATCACCGCCCCTCCCCTGTCCGCTCGTCATCCCTGCGCCAGTTGCGCAGGAAGGCCCGCACCATGACCGTCAACTCCGCGCCATCGAGCGGCGTCCCCACGATCACCACCTCGTCAGGCAGGCGCTGGCGCACACCGATCCGGTCGGCCTCCGAGGCCACCAGCACCACCACCAACATGGCTCGATCCTTCGCATGGGCGATCAGCGCGTCGATCATCCGGAAGAAATCCAGCCCGGTGACGCCCAGGTCGGTGATCACCACCCGCGGCGCCATCTCACCCATGCGGATGAGGCCCTCGAAGCCATCGCCCACGCCGATCACCACGCAGTCGGACAGCACGTCCTCGAGTTGCTGCTGCAAGGCCTGCCGCTCATCGGGGTTCTCCCGCAGCAGCAACACGCCAAAGGGCACATGCCGCGTGATGCCGGCCCGCTGCTGCTCGTCGAGCAGCCGCCCCACCGACCCCATCAGGATCCGGCGATGCCCGCCGGGCGTCTTCCACGCCTGCAGCCGGCCCTCCTCGACCCACAGCTGCGCCGTGCGTACGCTGATCCCGAGCAGCCGGGCCGCTTCGCGGGTGGAACATGTCTGAGCGGAGAGAGCGTCTGTGGCCATAAGTCCTTACCTGTTTTACCGATATTATCAATTTTTTTATTTTGCACATTAATTTGTTGTATTTAACGTTTTAATGTGGAAGTACGGCTGTTCGAGCTGCTTTGAATGCA
The DNA here is from genome assembly GCA_023150095.1 of Zoogloea sp. Classification (GTDB taxonomy): domain Bacteria; phylum Pseudomonadota; class Gammaproteobacteria; order Burkholderiales; family Rhodocyclaceae; genus Zoogloea. The sequence continues at coordinate 28,530 of JAKLLO010000096.1, forward strand.
GATCGCCCATGGCTGCGCGTCCCCCGTTTATCTTCATAAAACCAACGTTTTCCGGATAGAAGGCCGAAAATTCGCCCTTTCACGAATGCACACGCGCTTCCATCTCGAACGCACCGCCGCGCATTCGAATGTTGTTTTTGTCGTTTTTATCATTAAAATTTTTTCTTTTTATCGAATATTTCTGCCGCCGCAGACCGGCTGACGCACCCATTTCGGGAAACGACAGCACGCTGAAAGCACTCTCGGGGCACCAATGGACGAAAAAAACCCCTGTCCGGAATCCCGGACAGGGGTTTTGGGTCGTTCGCAGGCGCGACAGTCAGGCCGTCGCAAGCTGCGTCAATGTTTCAATCGACCGGTTGCGGCGCTCCGATCAGCCCGCAGATCGACGATGCAACTCCGCCCCGCCGTGTCGCCACGGCAACCGTCAGAC
>JAKLLO010000316.1 GCA_023150095.1 Zoogloea sp.
GCGCAGCTCGGCGGGGGTGGTGAGGCCGCCCCACATGCGCGGCACCACCGAGTAGCTGCCGTCCTTCTGGATGTTGGCGTGGGCGCGCTCGTTGATGAAGCGGCTCTGGGGGTCGTCCACTGCCTCGTGGGGCCAGCTGGAGAGGCAGTAGTAATTGAGGGCCGGGCGACAGCTGGCGCAGCCGTTGGGCGTCTTCCAGCCGAGGAACTGCTGGGCTTCGGCCACCGACAGCAGCTTGTGCTCGCGGATCGCCTTGCGCACCTCGCCGTGGGAGTGGTCGGTGCAGCCGCACACCGGCTTGCTGGTGGAGTCGGCCGGCTGGTAGGCGCCGCCGATGGTCGAGGCGAGGATCTGCTCGACCAGGCCGGTGCAGGAGCCGCAGGAGCTGGACGCCTTGGTGTGCTTCCTCACGTCTTCGAGCGTGAAGAGGCCGTGCGCCTTGATGGCCTTGACGATGCTGCCCTTGCACACGCCGTTGCAGCCGCACACCTCGGCGCTGTCGGGCATGCCCGCGGCCAGGCTGTTGCCCTTGTGGCCGACGTCGCCCAGGTGGGCGTTGCCGAACACCAGGTTGTCGCGGATGTCGCGGATGTCCTGGCCGTCCTTGAGGAGCTGGAAATACCAGGCGCCGTCCTTGGTGTCGCCGTAGAGCACCGCGCCGACCAGCTTGTCGTCCTTCAGCACGAGGCGCTTGTAGATGCCGGCGCCGGGGTCGTGGAGGACGATGTCCTCGGTGCCGTCGCTGCCCGAGAAATCGCCCGCCGAGAACACGTCGATGCCCGTCACCTTGAGCTTGGTGCTGGTCACCGAGCCCTGGTAGCGGCCTATGCCGTACATGGCCAGGTGATTGGCGCACACCTTGGCCTGCTCGAACAGCGGCGCCACCAGGCCGTAGGCGGTGCCGCGGTGGTTGGCGCATTCGCCTACGGCGTAGATGCGCGGGTCGTAGGTCTGCAGGGTGTCGTTCACCACGATGCCGCGGTTGCAGTGGATGCCGGCCTTCTCGGCCAGCGCCACGTTGGGGCGGATGCCGGCGGCCATGCACACCAGGTCGGCGGGCAGGGTTTCGCCGTCCTTGAACCTCACGGCGCAGACGCGGCCCGATTCGCCCTTCACCAGCTCGGCAGTGTGGGCGCCCAGCTTGAACTTCATGCCCTTTGCTTCGAGCGCGGCCTGCAGCATCTTGCCGGCGCTGCGGTCGAGCTGGCGTTCCATGATCCAGTCGGAGAGATGCACCACCGTCACATCCATGCCGCGCAGGGCCAGGCCGTTGGCCGCCTCGAGGCCCAGCAGGCCGGCGCCGATGACCACCGCGTGCCGGTACCTGGCGGCGGCGTCGATCATCTCGTCGGTGTCCTGGATGTCGCGGTAGGAGATCACCCCGGGCAGGTCGTTGCCGGGGATCGGCAGGATGAAGGGCGTCGAGCCGGTGGCGATCAGCAGGCGGTCGTAGTCAGCGCTGATCGTCTCGCCACCCTTGCCGACGGCGGTGACCGTGCGCTTGTTGCGGTCGATGGCGGTGACGGTGCTGCCCAGATGCAGGGTGATGCCGTTGTCGGCGTACCACTGCAGGTCGTTGAGGATGATGTCCTGGATCGTCATCTCGCCGGCCAGCACCGGGGAGAGCAGGATGCGGTTGTAGTTGGGGTGGGGCTCGGCGCCGAACACGGTGATGTCGTACATCTCCGGCGCGATCTTTCGCAGCTCTTCCAGCGTGC
>JAKLLO010000097.1 GCA_023150095.1 Zoogloea sp.
GTGTTCGAAGTTGTAGGTGGATTGCTCGACTTCGTTCTGGTGATAGACGTTGCCGTAGGTGACGGGCGTGCCATCCGGGCCGATCGACCAGACCAGGTCATAGACGTTCTCGACGCCCTGCAGGTACATCGCCAGGCGCTCGAGACCGTAGGTGATCTCGCCCAGCACCGGGCGGCACGACAGCGAACCGACTTCCTGGAAATAGGTGAACTGGGTGACTTCCATCCCATCCAGCCAGACTTCCCAGCCCAGCCCCCAGGCGCCCAGGGTGGGCGATTCCCAGTCGTCCTCGACAAAGCGGATGTCGTGGGCGTTCGGATCGATGCCCAGCGCGCGCAGGCTGTCGATGTAGAGCTCCTGGATATTGACCGGCGAGGGCTTGAGCACCACCTGGTACTGGTAGTAGTGCTGCAGGCGGTTGGGGTTCTCGCCGTAGCGGCCGTCCTTCGGGCGGCGGGACGGCTGAACGTAGGCGGCGTTCCAGTGCTCCGGGCCGATGGCGCGCAGGAAGGTGGCGGTGTGGAAGGTGCCGGCGCCGACCTCGATGTCGTAAGGCTGGAGCAGCGTGCAGCCGTGCTCGGCCCAGAAGTTCGAGAGGCGCAGGATGATCTGCTGGAAAGTCGGTTTTTGGACGGACATGGATGCTCCGCGGCGAGGGCCGCGCGGTTTTGGGCAAAGTATCGATTTTACTGTGTTTGGGCAGTCAGGGAACGCCCGGCCGCACGGGCGACACCGGAAACATCATCCCTGGCCGACTGGCGCGACATCCCGGGTGCAAACCGATAACCATGTTCAAGAAATGGACACCCCGAACCGTAAAGACTCTGGCAGCACCAGATATCAACGAAAAAAGACCCGCTTTCGGCCCAGAGAAAGTGGGCGTCGAGGAGAAGCCAGATCATGAAGTTAACCAACCTTGCCGTATCCGCACGCATGCGGCTGCTCATCGGGATGATGATGTTCGGTCTGATCGCCCTGTGCGCAGTCAGCCTGAGCAGCCTGCGTACATCCATGATGGACGATCGCAAGGTGCAGACAAAGCATCTGGTTGAAAGCGGAGCCAGCATAATCAAACACTTCCACTCACTGGCTCAGGCCGGCACGCTGTCCGAGGCGGACGCCAAGAAAGCCGCCACCGAAACTCTGCGGGCAGTGCGCTACGACGGCAACAACTATCTGTTCATCGTCACCACGACCAATCACTACGTCCTGTTTCCCACCAAGCCCGAGATGGAAGGTCGCGACGCCAGCGGCCTGAAGGACACCAACGGCAAGCTCATCATCCACGACATCGTGAAGGCGGCCAGTGCAGGCGGCGGCTTCGTCGACTACTGGTTCCCCAAGCCCGGCGCTCAGGAATCCAGCCCAAAGGTCTCCTACGCCACCAGCTTCGCACCCTGGGGCTGGATCATCGGCACCGGCATCTACGTGGATGACGTGGACCAGGAGTTCCGTGCCAGCGCCACGCTGCTGGGCAGCATTTCGCTGTTGCTCCTGGCCGTGATGGGCCTTTTCGGCTGGCGCATCAGCGAGAGCGTGACCCGCCAGCTTGGCGGCGAACCCCGGAACGCCACCGCGGTGATGCAGCAGGCCGCTGAAGGCGATCTGACCACCGAGATCGGAGAAACCCGCGACGGCAGCATGCTCCACGCCCTGGCGTCGATGATGCGCTCGCTCCGCCGGATGGTCGGCGAGATCAACGACGGCGCCAATCAGCTGGTGAGCAACGCCGATCACATCTCCAGCGTGTCCAGCCAGGTGGCCGATGCGGCCGAACGCCAGTCCGACGCCACGGCAGCCATGGCCGCTGCGATGGAAGAGCTCACCGTCAGTTCCAGCCATATTTCGTCCAGCGCCCGCGAAACCGAACTCAACGCCCAGGAATCCATGCGCCTCGCCAACGAAGGCAGCGTTCGGGTGGGCGAAGCCGTCAGTGCGATCCGCAAGATGTCGGAGACCGTCATCGGCGCGTCGGATCGCATCCGCGCGCTGGAGGAGCGTATCGGCGAGGTGTCGTCCATCGCCAACGTGATCAAGGAGATCGCCGGGCAGACCAACCTGCTGGCACTCAATGCCGCCATCGAGGCCGCCCGCGCCGGCGAGCAGGGCCGCGGCTTTGCGGTCGTGGCCGACGAAGTGCGCAAGCTGGCCGAACGCACTTCGTCCGCCACCACCGAGATCGAGCAGATGATCACCGGCATCCAGGGCGACACCGGCGAAGCAGTGCGGGCTATGAACGCCGCCCTGCCCGAAGTGGATCACGGTATCTCGCTGGCCACTGCGGCCTCCGGCGCGCTCACCGCCATCGAAGCCGGCGCCCAGGAAGCCCTGGCCCGCGCCCACGAGATTGCAGACGCCACCAAGGAGCAAAGCGCCGCGAGCACCTCGATCGCCCAACAGGTGGAAGAGATCTCCCACATGGTTGAAAACACTTCCGCCAACATCCGCGGCGCGGCCGAGGCGGCGGTCAACCTCGAACGCATCGCCGGCGGACTCAAGGATCAGATCGCCCGCTTCCGGGTCTGACGCTTCTTCCCCTGCGCGACGCTAGACGCCTCGGCCCCGGCCGAGGCGTTTTTCCATCCCCACCACCAGCGCCGTCGCGACGGCCGCAGCCCCGATCTCCAGCCATGCGGCCAGACCGATGGGCGCCGACGCGAACACCCGGTTCATCGCCGGCAGATAGGTAAACAGCGCCTGCAAGGCCACCATCGCGCCGATGCCGCCCCAGAACCACGGGTTCGACCACCAGCCGCAGCACCAGAACGGCCCGCGCAGGTTGCGGCAGTTGAAGAGGTAGGCGATCTCGCCCGCCACGAAGACATTGACCGCCACCGTGCGCGCCTCCTCCAGGGATGCGCCGAGGCCACGCCAGCGCAGGAACAGCCCGAAGGCGGCCACCAGCAGCAGCACGCCCACCAGCACGATGCGGCGGATCAGCACCGCGTCGAGGATGGGCGCACCGGGCGCCCGCGGCGGACGGCCCATCACGTCATGCTGGATCGGCTCGAAGGCCAGCGCCAGGCCCAGCAGCACCGCGGTGGTCATGTTGACCCACAGGATCTGCAGCGGCGTGATCGGCAGCGTGACGCCGGCCAGCACCGCGAAGAGGATCACCAGCCCCTCGCCAAAGTTGGTGGGCAGCGTCCAGATGATGAACTTGACGAGGTTGTCGTAGACGCCCCGCCCTTCCTCGATGGCGGCCTCGATGGTGGCGAAGTTGTCGTCGGTGAGCACCATCGCGGCGGCGTCCTTGGCCACCTCGGTGCCGCCGGCGCCCATCGCCACGCCGATGTCGGCAGCCTTGAGGGCCGGCGCGTCATTCACCCCGTCGCCGGTCATCGCCACCACCTCGCCCCGCGCCTGCAGGGCCTGGACGAGGCGCAGCTTCTGCTCGGGCTCGACCCGGGCGAAAACGCTCACTTCGCCCACCGTCGCCTGCAGCGCAGCGTCGTCCATGGCGGCGAGCTCGCGCCCGGTGACGGCGCGCGCCGTGGGGCCGGCGAGGCCGAGCTTGCGGGCGATGGCGAGGGCAGTCTCGGCGTGGTCGCCGGTGATCATCTTGACCGCCACCCCGGCGCCAGCGCAGGCCTGGATCGCCCGCAGCGCCGCCTGACGCGGTGGATCGAGCATGGCCTGCAGGCCGACGAGGCACAGGCCGCCGGCGAAGGCGGACTCGTCCAGCCGCTCGCCGACCACCTCGGCGCGGGCGAAGGCCAGCACCCGCAGGCCGTCGGACGCCAGCGCTCGGGCCTGGGCGTCGACGGCGTCCATGTCGATGGCGACGGGCTCGCCGTCCGGCCCCAGCTGGCTCGCACAGCGGGGCAGGATCGCCTCCAGCGCGCCCTTCACCAGCGCCACCGACTGGCCGTCCAGGCGATGGAGGCTGGCCATGTACTGGCGGGCGGAGTCGAAGGCGATCTCGTCTACGCGCGGCGAATCGGCGCGCAGCTGCCGCTCGTCCAGCCCGGCCTTGCGGGCGGCCACCAGCAGCGCAGCCTCGGTAGGGTCGCCGGTGATCGTCCAGGCACCGTCCGTCTCGGCCAGGCCGGCGTCGTTGCACAGCACGCCGATCACCAGCAGGTCGTGGAGCGGGCCGGCGACGGCGGCGGGCTGGCCGTCCAGCGTCACCGCGCCCTCTGGGGCGTAGCCGTCGCCAGCCACCGCGAACTGCTGGCCGCCGGCGACGAGGGCGCGGACGGTCATCTGGTTTTCGGTGAGGGTGCCGGTCTTGTCGGAGCAGATCACCGTGGTGCTGCCGAGGGTCTCGACCGCCGGCAGCCGGCGGATGATGGCCCGGCGCCGCGCCATCCGCGCCACGCCGATGGCCAGGGTGACGGTGATCGCCGCCGGCAGACCTTCGGGGATCGCCCCCACGGCCAGCGCAACCGCGGCCATCAGCATGTCGAGGAGCGGCTCGCCGCGCAGGCTGCCCACCGCAAAGCCCAGGGCGGCAAGGCCCAGGATGACCACCAGCAGAAAGTTGGAGAAGCGCGCCATCGCCCGGGTGAGCGGCGTGACGAGAGTTTCGGTGGCGTCGAGCAGATCGGCGATGCGGCCGGTTTCGGTGGCGCGGCCGGTGGCCACCACCAGCCCGCCGGCCTGCCCGGCCACGACGAGGGTGCCGGCGTAGGCCATGTTGGCCCGGTCGGCCAGCACGCTGTCGGCAGCGATCGGGTCGGCGTGCTTGGCGACGGCGGTGGATTCGCCGGTGAGCGACGCCTCGGTGACCTGCAGCGCGCGGGCGTCGAACAGCCGCAGATCGGCCGGCACCTTGTCGCCGGCGGCCAGCCACACCACGTCACCGGGCACCAGTTCGACGGCATCCACCCGACGGCGGCTGGCGTCGCGCAGCACCGTCACGTCGCTGGCCACGCTGCGGGCCAGGGCGGCCAGGGCGTTCTCGGCGCGGCCTTCCTGGATGAAGCCGATCAGCGCATTGACCACGACGACGCCGAAGATCACGCCGGCGTCGGCCCACTCGCCCAGGAAGGCGGCGATCGCCCCGCTGACGATCAGGATGTAGATGAGGGGCTGGTGGAACTGCAGCGCCAGACGCAGGAGCGGGCCGCGGCCGGCCTTGGCGTCGATGCGGTTGGGGCCGTGGCGGGTCAGGCGCTCGGCGGCGTCGCTTTCGGCGAGCCCCGTGTCGGCGCTCGAAGCCAGGGCGGCGAATGCCTCGTCGTGGTGACGGGCATGCCAGTCGGGAGGCGCGGAGGCGGTCATGGTGCAGTGGCAGATTGAAGCGGTTTGCCTGGTCGGACCGCGGCCCGACCAGGCGGGTTCAATGGGGCAGCCGCTGCCGGGGCCGCCCCGCGAACCGTCAGGCGTCGACCTTGGGCAGCATCGACAAGGCCATCGCCAGTTCCTTCTCGTCGTAGGCCTGATCCACCAGCTTGCCGGAGAGGTAGTTGGTGTAGGAGGTCATGTCGAAGTGGCCGTGGCCGGAGAGGCAGAACAGGATGGTCTCGCTCTTGCCCTCGGCCTTGCAGCGCAGGGCTTCCTGGATCGCACCGCGGATCGAGTGGGTGGATTCCGGCGCCGGCACGATGCCTTCGGCGCGGGCGAACATCACGCCGGCTTCAAAGCACGAGGTCTGGCCGTAGGCCTGGGCTTCGATCAGGCCCAGCTCCATCACGTGGCTCACCAGCGGCGCCATGCCGTGGTAGCGCAGGCCACCGGCGTGCAGGCCCGGCGGGGTGAAGTCGCTGCCGAGGGTGTGCATCTTGACCAGCGGCGTGAGGTGAGCCGTGTCGCCAAAGTCGTAGGCGTACTTGCCGCGGGACAGCGAAGGACAGGCCGAGGGCTCGACCGCCACGATGCGGCGCTTCTTGGTGGTTTCGCCGCGCAGCTGCTGGCCCAGGAAGGGGAAGGCGATGCCGGCGAAGTTGGAGCCGCCGCCCACGCAGCTGATCACCACGTCCGGGTCGTCGCCGGCCATTTCCATCTGCAGGATGGCTTCTTCGCCGACGATGGTCTGGTGCAGCAGCACGTGGTTGAGCACCGAGCCCAGCGCGTATTTGGTGTCGTCGTTCTTGGCGGCCACCTCAACGGCCTCGGAGATCGCGATGCCCAGGGAGCCGATGTGGTCCGGATGCTCGGCGAGCACCGCGCGGCCGTAGTCGGTCTCGGGGGACGGCGACGGGATGCAGCGGGCGCCCCAGGTTTCCATCAGGGCGCGGCGATAGGGCTTCTGGTCGTACGACACACGCACCTGGAAGACGGTCACATCCAGCCCGAACAGGCCACCGGCGTAGGCCAGCGACGAGCCCCACTGGCCGGCGCCGGTCTCGGTGGCGAGGCGCTTCACGCCTTCCTGGGCGTTGTACCAGGCCTGGGGCACGGCGGAGTTGGGCTTGTGGCTGCCGGCGGGCGACACGCCTTCGTACTTGAAGTAGATCTTGGCCGGCGTGCCGAGCAGCTTTTCGAGGCGGCGGGCGCGGAACAGCGGGCTGGGGCGCCACTGGCACAGCACCTCACGCACGGGCTCGGGGATATCCACGTAGCGCTCGGTGGACATCTCCTGGGCGATGATCGCGTTCGGGAAGATCGGCGCCAGATCGTCCGGCCCCAGCGGCTGCAGCGTCCCCGGGTGGAGCGGCGGCGGCAGCGGCACCGGGAGATCGGCGGCGATGTTGTACCAGGCCTTGGGCATGCGGGATTCGTCGAGCAGATACTTGATCTGGTCGCTCATGGATTTTTCTCCTGATCGGTCTTGGTTTTGTCGTGTTTGAAAGGGGGCGGCCGACGCTCAGGTGGCCAGATCTTCCAGGGCAATGCCCCAGTGCTTCATCAGGTAGCGCAACAGGGTTTGCTCGCCTTCGCTGACGGCACCGTCGGCCTTGGCGATGATGAGGATCGCCGACAGGGCGACCTTCTGCAGGGTCGGATCGACGATGTCGTCGGCCAATCGGGCCAGCCGGCGCTCTTCGAGGAGAAACACGCGTTCCTGTTCGGCCTCGGTGATGACGTCTCGACAGCAGTCGAGCAGCGCCTGAACGAGTACGTCTTGCTCAATGCCCACCAGGGCGACGGTGTCGTGGTGCTTGAGCCAGTCGATTTCCCGGTTGTCCAGCCGGCCATCGGCGAGAATCGCCATGGCAATCAGGCGTGCGAGCGCCTCGGGGCTGTCGGTCGGATAAGCGCGCATGGTTCGATGATCCTGTTCGATAAAGGGCGAACCGCGATCATACGCTCATACGCGCCAGCGCTCGCGCCACCGGAAGTTCAGGCCCGCCGACCGCGCCCGGCAAGCACCATCCCCCCCAGCAACAGCAACGCGACACCAACCGCCGGACCGTTGCCCCAGCGGGCGTAGGGCGTCATCCCCTGATAACCGCGCACCGACACGTGCAGCGCACCGGCCTCGAAGGGCGGCAGCACCGCCTCGACGTGGCCGTCGGGCATCACCAGCGCGGTCATCCCGGTGTTGGTGCTGCGCAGCATCGGCCGGCCGGTTTCCAGCGCGCGCAGGCGGGCGATCTGCAGATGCTGCGGCTGGGCGAAGGAGTCGCCATACCAGGCCAGATTGGAGAGGTTGAGCATCAGCGTGGCCTCGGGCAGGCTGCGGATCAGCTCCTCGCCGAACACGTCTTCGTAGCAGATGTTGATCGCCACCTGCTGACCGGCCAGGGCCAGCGGCGGCTGGCGCTCGGGGCCGCGGGTCTGGTCGGCCATCGGAATGTTCACCAGATCGTAGAACCAGCGGAACATCGGCGGCGAGTATTCGCCAAAGGGCACCAGATGCTGCTTGGCGTAGTGGCCCGAGGGCGACACGCCGAGGCTGATCGCGGCGTTGAAGACATGGCCTTCCGCGTCACGGGTGAAGGTGCCGAGGATCACGTCGCCGCCGTGGCGGGCCGCGCTGCGGCCGACCGCCTCCAGATAGCCCGGCGGCAGGTAGTCGATGAGGAGCGGAATGGTCGTTTCGGGCAGCACGACGATCTGCGCCGGGTTGTCGCGCACCATCGTCAGGTTGCGGTCGAGCCACTGCTGGAGCATCTCGGGCCGCCACTTGAGGCTCTGCTCGATGTTGGTCTGCAGCAGCGCCACCTTGACGGGCTCGCCCACCGGCGCCGTCCAGGCGATCTGGCGCAGCCCGGCGCCAGCGCCAAGGATCAGCACCGCACCGACGAGCGCCTGCCAGCGGCGCTCGGCCAGCGCAGCGACGGCCAAGGCCGACACCAGCGCCACCAGCCCGCCCACGCCAAACACGCCGACCACCGGCGCGAACCCGGCCAGCGGGCTGGGCGGTGTCTGGCTGTAGCCGACGGCCAGCCACGGAAATCCGGTGAAGACCCAGCAGCGACTCCATTCGAAAATCAGCCAGCAGGCGGCGAAGAGCGCGGCATCCGGCACCGCCCTGCCCCGCCGCAGTCCACCGAAGGCTGCCCCGGCCAGCCCGGCAAAGACGCCCACCAGCGCACAGAAAAGCAGGATCGCCAGCGCGGCCAGCGGCATCGGCATGCCGCCAAAACGGTGGAGCGCCACATAAAGCCACGAGACACCGCCGAGCATCGCCCCGAGGCCCCAGGCAAGACCGGTGACGAATCCGGCCCGGGCGCGACGGCCCGGCGACGCCTCGCGCAGCGCAGCAGGCGCCCCCGGCCCGAGCAGCCAGAACAGCACGCCAAGCGCGACAAAGACAAGGGGAAACAACCCGACCGGCGCATAGGCGAGCACCGAAGCCCCTCCGGCCAGGAGGGCCCCGACGAGACGCAGCCAGCCCATCAGCCGCCGACCGTATCGGTGTCGGGCAAGCGCTCGACCAGCAGGGAATGGATGCGCCGGCTGTCGGCGCGCAGCACCTGAAAGCGCAGGCCTTCGAGCTCGATCACCTCGTTGCGCTTGGGCAGGCGGCCGAGCTTGCGGATCAGCAGGCCGCCGACGGTGTCGTATTCGCTGTCACTGAACTCGCAGCCGAAGGCTTCGTTGAAATCCTCGATCTCGGTGCCCGCCTTGACCCGGTAGCGGCCGGCCTGATCGATGCGGATGTTGTCGGCGGTCTCGTCGAAGTCGTATTCGTCCTCGATGTCGCCGACGATCTGCTCGAGCACATCCTCGATGGTGACGAGCCCGGCGACGCCGCCGTACTCATCGACCACGATCGCCATGTGGTTGCGGCTGACGCGGAAGTCCCGCAGCAGCACGTTGAGTCGCTTGGATTCGGGGACGAACACCGCGGGGCGCAGCATCTCGCGGAGGTTGAAGGATTCGCCGGCAAAGACCCGCAGCAGATCCTTGGCCAGCAGCACGCCGAGCACGTCGTCCTTGCCTTCGCCGATGACGGGGAAGCGGGAATGGGCGGCGCCGATGGCAAAGCGGGTGATGTCCTCGACGGAGTCGGCAAGATTGACGACATCCATCTGCGCGCGGGGAATCATCACGTCGCGCACCTGCATCTCGGACACCTGGAGCGCACCCTCGATGATCGCCAGGGCGTCCGCATCAAACAGATTGCGGTCGTGGGCGGCATGCAGAAGGTGCAGAAGTTCTTCGCGGTCTTCCGGCTCCCGGGTCAGGAGGGCGGAAAGCCGTTCTAGCAAGGACGGTTTACTACTGGAGGGTTCCATAAAAAGGGTTGATGAGAAATGGGCGATGGGCGATGAATCGGGGTTCCGACCCATCGCCCATGGCGCATTGCTCATCCCACCGGATCATCACTCTCCCGCGTACGGGTCGGGATATCCCAGCCCGGCGAGGATCTCGCGCTCCCGCGCTTCCATTTCCTCGGCCTCGGCATCCTCGATGTGGTCGAAGCCCTGCAAATGCAGCATACCATGCACGGATAAATGGGCGTAATGCGCTTCCAGCGCCTTGCCCTGCTCCGCCGCCTCGCGCTCGACCACCTGCCGGCACAGCACCAGATCGCCCATCAGCGGCAGACCTTCGGGCAGCGGCATGTCCTCGCCTTCATCATAGGCAAAGGTGAGCACGTTGGTGGCGTAATCCTTGCCGCGGTAATCGCGGTTGAGCTCGCGACCTTCGTCTTCATCGACGATGCGCACGGTGATCCGCGCCGCGCCGGGCTCGGCCGCACGCAGCCAGCGGCGAAAATCGATGCGGGAGGGTACGCCCTCGCGGTTACAGGCGTATTGCACCGACAGGTCGAGTCGGCGGGGCAGCTTGGCTTGGGTCATTGCTGGGTCTGCTGTTGCTGGTTGCGCTGGGTGTGTTTTTCGTAGGCGTCGACGATGCGGGCGACTAGAGGATGGCGCACCACGTCTTCCTTCAGGAAGTGAGTGAAGGCCACGCCGCGCACGTCGGCCAGCACCTGGACGGCTTCGCCGAGGCCGCTTTTCTGGCCGCGAGGGAGATCCACCTGAGTGAGGTCGCCGGTGATGACCGCCCGCGAACCGATGCCGATGCGGGTGAGGAACATCTTCATCTGCTCGGGCGAGGTGTTCTGGGCTTCATCGAGGATGATGAAGGCCCGCGACAGCGTGCGTCCGCGCATGAAGGCCAGCGGTGCGATCTCGATGCAGCCGCGCTCGAAGAGCTTGGTGACGCGATCGAAGCCCATCAGGTCGTAGAGCGCGTCATACAGCGGGCGCAGGTAAGGATCGACCTTCTGGGCCAGATCGCCGGGCAGGAAGCCCAGCCGCTCCCCCGCCTCAACCGCCGGACGGGTGAGGACGATGCGCTCCACGTGTTCCCGCTCGAAGGCATCCACGGCACTCGCCACCGCAAGATAAGTCTTGCCGGTGCCGGCCGGGCCGACGCCGAAGGTGATGTCGTGCTCCTGGATCTGCCGGATGTAATCCACCTGACGCGGCGTCCGGCCATGCAGCTCGCTCTTGCGGGTGAGCAGGGTCGGCGCCGGCGGGTTGGCCTGGGACAGGTTGGCCAGCTCGATGAGGCCGAGCTGGATGTCGTCCACCGACAGCGGCGCGTCGGATCTATCGTAAAAATGCCGCAACGCGCGGGCCGCCGTGTGGGTATGCGGCGACTCGCCATGCAGCGTGAAACGCTCGCCCCGGCGGGCGATCGTCACGTCGTAGGCGGTTTCGATCTGGCGGATGTTCTCGTCGAGCGCCCCGCACAGGTTGGCGAGGCGCAGGTTGTCGAGGGGATGCAGCGTGATTTCGGTTGGCTTCATCAGGTACATGCTGCCAGACCCGGGCCCGGCGGGAAAGTAGCTGTCACGATCGGATGGTCGTCCGGCCGCTCATTCCTTCACGACGATCTCGCCGCGCAGCGAGTGCGGCAGCGCCGAGGTGATGGTCACATCGACAAAATGGCCCACCATACGCGGGTTGCCGGCAAAGTTTACGACACGGTTGTTGTCGGTGCGGCCGGCAAGCTCGTTCGGATCCTTCTTCGACGGCCCCTCGACCAGAATCCGCTGGACGCTGCCAACCATGCTGGCGCTGATCTCGGCCGCGTGCTCCTCGATACGCTTCTGCAGGCGCGCAAGGCGGGCGAGCTTGACGTCGGCCGGGGTGTCGTCGGGCAGATCCGAAGCTGGCGTGCCGGGCCGCGAGCTATACACAAAACTGAAGGACGTATCGAACTTGAGATCGTCGATGAGCTTCATCGTCGCCTCGAAGTCGGCCTCGGTCTCGCCCGGGAAGCCGATGATGAAATCGGACGACAGGGAGATGTCGGGCCGCGCGGCTCGCAGCCGCCGCACCAGCGATTTGTATTCCAGCACCGTATAGCCGCGCTTCATCGCCGCCAGCACGCGATCGGACCCGGCCTGAACCGGCAGATGCAGGTGCGACACCAACTTGGGCAGCTTGGCGTAGGCATCGACGACCCGCTGGGTCATCTCGCGCGGATGCGAGGTGGTATAACGCAGGCGCTCGATGCCCGGGATGTCATGCACGCATTCGAGCAGGAAGGCAAAGTCCGCCATCTCGCCGCTCTCGCCGTCAATCGGCGCACGCCAGGCATTCACGTTCTGCCCCAGCAGCGTCACTTCCTTCACCCCCTGAGCAGCCAGACCGGCCACTTCGGCCAGCACATCAGCCAGCGGACGATAGACCTCATCGCCACGGGTGTAAGGCACGATGCAGAAGGTGCAATACTTGGAGCAGCCCTCCATGATCGACACGAAAGCGCTCGCCCCTTCCACCCGCGCCGGCGGTAGGTTGTCGAACTTCTCGATCTCGGGGAAGGAGATATCCACCTGCGAACGGCCGGACGACTTGCGCTCGGCGATCAGCTTGGGCAGGCGATGCAGGGTTTGCGGCCCGAACACCAGATCCACATACGGCGCCCGAGCGACAATCGCCTCGCCCTCCTGGCTCGCCACACAGCCGCCAACCCCGATGATCAGGTTGGGATTCTTCTGCTTCAGGTGCTTGACCCGACCGAGATCATGAAACACTTTCTCCTGTGCCTTCTCGCGCACCGAACAGGTGTTAAAGAGGATCACGTCGGCCTCTTCGGGGTTATCGGTCTTCTCCAGCCCATCAGCAGCTCCGAGCACATCCGCCATCTTGTCCGAGTCGTACTCGTTCATCTGGCAACCGAAGGTACGGATATAAAGCTTTTTCATTTTGTGTTGACCGAGGTGCTCTAAAACTCTATTATAGCGGGCTCAGGTTGGTGATGTAGCTCAGATGGTTAGAGCGACGGATTCATAACCCGTAGGTCGGCGGTTCGACTCCGCCCATCACCACCAACAGAACACTAAGCCGCTGAATCGAAAGGTTCAGCGGCTTTTTTACGTTCTGGGTTCATAGCTTTGCCGCATTTTAGCGGTCCGCAACGGTGTCTTTTGACCAAGGGAGAGAACATCAAGGACCGTTCGACTCGAATAACCGCGAGGCAACCCGCACCGAAGACAGGGCCAGCGAACACCAGGCGGGGTAGCCCCGACAAGCATGCGGAATGCTCTGGCGCCTGCCCAGCACCGCCAGCACGTGCAAGTTCAAACAGTGCGACAACAGCCCATACCCTTTTAAGAATCGGCCGAAGCTAATTTCAAAGTGCCTTTATTCTAAAAGACATCCGGCGCACGCGGGTTTGCCGCCGGCACCGGCCAGAAGAGCGCCATATGGAGCATCACCGAGATGCGCTCCCAGCCCGGCCCAGCGTAAGCCCCTCTTGACCAAGCCTCAGGCTGAATCCGGCCTCCACCGATGGGGCAACAACTCTCCGATCCGACTCTGTGGCTGAGTCAGCAGGCGGGTGAGGACATCCTTCAGATAGGCGAAGGGCTCGTGCCCATTCAGGCGTGCCGACTGGATCAGGCTCATGATCGCCGCGGCCCGCTTGCCGGCGCGCAGCGAACCGGCAAAGAGCCAGTTCTTGCGGCCGATGGCAATCGGCCGGATCTGGTTCTCGATCCAGTTGTTGTCGATGGGGACGCGCCCATCTGTCAGGTAATGGCTCAGCGCCACCCATCGTTTGAGGGTGTAGTCGATGGCTTTGGCGCTGGATGAGCCGTTGGGGATCTTGCCTCGGCATTCCAGCAACCAGGCCTTCAAGTCTTCCAGCAGCGGTCTCGCCCGCATTTCTCGCAGCGTCTGACGGGCGTCGGGCGCCAGTTCCCGCACTTCCTGCTCGATGGCGTAGAGCGCAGCGATGCGCTCCAGCGCCTCGCCGGCGATCTGGCTCTGCCCGTGTTCCTGAAGCTCGAAGAACTTGCGTCGGGCGTGGGCCATGCAGCCGGCTTCGGTCACGCCTTGGGCGATCAAGGCCTTGTAGCCCGCGTAATCGTCGCAGACGAGGGTGCCACGCCAGTCGTCCAGGAAGGCCTGGGCGTGCTTGCCGGCGCGGCTCTCGGCAAAGTCGTAGATCACCACCCGCACCGGATCGTGGGCGCCGATGCTGTAGGACCACAGGTAGGCGCGGTGGGTCTTGCCGGCGCCCGGGTCGAGCATCGCCACTGGCGTTTCATCCGCATGCAGCACCGGGAAGGCGAGGAGTTCGGCCTTCAGCGCATCGACCAGGGGCTGAATCTGCACACCCATCTGGCCGACCCACTGGGCCAGCGTCGATTGGGGAATGGCGAGGCCTGCCCGACCGAAGATACCTTCTTGCCGGTAGAGGGGCAGATGATCCTGGTACTTGGCCACCAGCACCTGGGCGAGGAGTCCCGCGGTGGGGATGCCCTTGTCGATGACATGGGCCGGTACCGGTGCCTGGACCAGCGTTTCACACTGACCACAAATCCACTTGCCGCGGATGTGGCGCTCGACGCTGAAGGTGCCGGGGGTGTAGTCAAGTTTCTCCGCCACATCCTCGCCGATGCGCTTCATCTGGCAGCCGCAGGGGCAGAGGGTGGAGTCCGGCTCGTGATGGATCTCGGTGCGATGGAGCTCAGGCGGCAGGGGTTTGCGCTTGGCCTGGCCCTTGACCGCAGACGGTTTGCCGGAGAGTTGTTTGAGCTCCTCGGTCATCGCAGCCAGGTCCGCCTCGACCGTTTCCTCGAACAGCTGGGCCTGCTCCGCCGGCAGGCGCTCCCTCTTGACCCCAAAGCGCCAGCGTTTGTGCAGCGAGAGTTCGTGGGTGAGCTGGTCGATCTTGCTCTGGCGCCAGGTGAGCTCCCGGTCCTGCGCGAGGAGCAGGTGGCGCAGGGCGTCGGCGTCCAGTTCGTGGAGATTGGCGGGAAGAGTCATGACCAGATCATGCCTCCAGCGCATCCTTGCGGCCATCCGGGCATCCCCCGATGGTGCACTGTCAGATCATTCGAATCACACCGTCATCCCCCAGCTGTTGCCAGGGTAGCCCCAGCACCAATGCGTCGAACTGGGCCTGGGAGAGCGTCAGCGCACCCGTTCCATCGGCCCAGCGGAAGCGCCCCTGGTGAAGTCGCCGGCAGGCAAGCCAGATCCCCTGGCCGTCGTGGATCAGCACCTTCATCCGGGTGCCGCGCCGGTTGGCGAAGAGGTAGGCGTGATGCGGCCGTGCTTCGCCGAAGACCCGCACCACCTGGGAAAGGATCGTGTCCGTGCCGGCCCGCATGTCGAGCGGCGCCACCGACAGCCACAGGGCTTCGACCCGGATCACCCGAGCCACTCGCGCAGCCAGGCGCCACAGGTGCCGGCCGAGGACGCGGGCCACTCAACCGTAATCACTGCGGCACCTTTGCGCAGCTCCAGTCGGATGGGGGCTGCGGCGCTCTGGGTAAGCTGCACGGGGACGAATCCGCCGACAGCGTCGGAAGTCACCGGGTGCAACGGCAAACAGGACAACTCGGGCGGCTCGATGCCCCGCTCGCGCATCCAGCGCCGCAGTTGGTTGGCGTTGATCCGATTGGCCAAGGCCACGTCAGCCACCGAAGCGCCCGGCTCGTCGCACGCTTCGATCAGGGATCGCTTGAACGCCTCGGAGTGAGTGCGACGGGTACGGCGGGGCTTGGTGACGTTCATGAAAGTGTCCACTTCTATGCGTAGTGGGCACTATGTTTAGCGAGCTAAGAGGTCGGGGGAAGATGGGTTGGCCGGGGGCTTACGCTTTGAGTGCCAAGATGACCAACCCGGCAGGTCCACAAGAGCGCTGCGCGATAAAGCCGCGCAGGCCGGTTACCTTGAACGTTGAGCGACAGATCTCCGCAAAGCTCAATGACGGCATTGGTTGGATCCTGCCGGCCGGCAGCCTGGAAAGCTGCCATTTAGCCTTGAAGTAGCTCGGGTGACAGCTGACTGTCTCATAGGTGCCACTCCTTCCGCTGACCGAGAACGTCGGCTATGGTCGACGAGACGACGGTCACCTTGCGAGTCTCTGCGTCAAGAACGCAGGTTGAGTGTGGTCCTTAGCCCTGAGAGATTGGCCAATCGCTAGTTTCCACCGCCAAGTTGATCTACGTTCTGGAGGGAATGGCCCATGCCATCTCAAGCAACTTTCCGCACGCCACTTGAACCTGCGCCTCGATTTGAGCCACGACAATGGCGTCCGCCCCTTCGGCCAAAACCTCTCTAAAACGCTCGCAGTCGTACTAGACAGCGTAGTCAGCTCGCGCTTTACCAAACGTAGGCTCAAATTCGCCGCGCGGCTGAAGCTCATCCACTCCTCCGCAGAGAGATCTTCCAGGCGGAATGCATCGCCGATAGCCATTGCAAGGGTTTCTTGGACTTGCTCATTGACGTACATCCGGCCACAGACAAGGTCATATGCAGGGGCCAACGACAACCCACACGAGCTAGAAAAGAAGGTCAGGTTCTTTGCGTGTGCGTCGATGTTGCCGATCAGCACTTGGAAGACAGCCCAGCGCAGCAGCGAGATTTTTTCCGCTGCGGGTCGTGCAGCAGTGTCTAGCAAATGAAACAAGCTGGGCAGCGAGGCACCGGCGCGGACATCCCTTGGATCGTGGTGATGGGCGAAGGGTCTTTCGTATTTACCGCAGACGGGGAGCCCGAGCGCCTGGCAGCCGTCAATCGTGGGTAGGCGCTGCACTTTGTCCGCGTGCTCTACGCGATCGAAGCGGGTGATGAGCAGCACAGGCTCCGGGATGTGATGTAACTGCACCTGTGCCACGTCGAGCCCGACCGCCCTGGCCAGCCGCATGCAGAGGAACTCATTTGACGTCAGGCCCGCCATCAGCGGGTTGGTCGGTTCCGGCTTCAGGATATGGGTTGAAACGAGGAGGCCCCCATCCACCAAGAACCACTCTCCAGCGACATCCTGGTAAACCGCCAGTTTGTCCTGGCAGCCTGAAATCGACAGCCAGATTTTTTGATCCCATATTGCGAAGGGTAAGGTTGCACGCTCCCGAGCGCGTTGAGAGAGCTCAGCTTGACGCACATGTCGCAGTACAGGTGTGGCCTCACACTCAGGCAGCTCGCTTGCGCGTTCGGGCACGATGCGTATTGCGCCTGCGGTCTCTTGGCCGAGCACCGCGAGCAAGGCAGCCACGTTGTTCTTTGAAACGCTGTACATCAGAGCGGCACTGTCGAGCGCCCTCCCCTCGGGTAGCAGGTTCTCAAAGAAAATTCTGACGGACCTGCTGTGCGCCTCGTTACTCTGACGGCTTGGGGCCAGCGGAAGGCTTGGTGCGAGTGGAAACCCGACGGGTGACGCGACCCAGGCGCCGTCATAAGCGAACTCGAACTGGTCTGCGAAGCAGTCATAGATCAGCCAGCCCACCCGGTGCTCATTCATATGAACGGTCAGTCGCATCGAGACTGCCGTCTAAGGCTTGTGCAGACGGCGGCCCAGCGGATTGCTCCCGAGATTTTGGGTCAGTTTGCGAACCATTTCCTGCTGCTCAGACGGGTAAGCGAAGATCGAAACACCCAGCTGACGAGCCACGTAGAGGAGGGTTTCGAAGGCGACTTTTGAAGGGTTAGTCTCGATCGACTGCATCGTGCTTTTTGCAACCCCGGTGGCGAGGGCCGCTTCCTCGAGCGTCAGGCCGCTTTGTGTTCTCGCGGCACGAATGAAACTTGCGAGGTTCCGGACCTCTTGCAGCAGTGGATCGTCAGGAAAATCTAACGCTTTTACTCGTCGCATCGCGACTCCTAATTTACCGCTATGGCAGAACTATAGACACAAGGATGCTCTAAAACAAATAAAATACTGCTATGGAAGTATTTTATGAAACAAGTCAGAGCCTAGAAATCCCGCATATGGCTTCTCTTGCATAGCGAAGTACATGAAGAGGCTACGTCACTGCCCCCTTAGCACGGCCTCCACCTCCGGCCGAGCACGAGTCGTGAGGCTACCGTGGTCTCTAGCAAGTCGGTTCTGAAATATTCAACGCTGCCAGTCGCCTACCCGGCGGCCATGGCCCCTCGTGACTGAACACCCTCCCGAGCATCTCGACCAGCACGCAGGTAAAGGCACAACCGGGTCCTGCAAGCAGCCAGCCCCGTGTCTTTATTTTGTACTGTTCTGGGAACAGAACGGTACAAAATAAAGACACCGATTTCCACAACGCCGCAGGCCCGAGCAAGGCTTCCCGCCTGAAGCCGTGAATGGCCCTGCGGCCCTGAAATCAGCTTCAAGACTGCCCTGTTTTCATCCGCCGGCGTCGCTGCCCGCAGCCTGACCGGCGCGCTCCGCTTGCGCCAGCGCGGCAGTGCTGGCCGTTGTTGCTCCACGCCCCGCCGCGTAGCCCTGCTGGAGCCACAGAGCTTTGATCTGCTCGCGTACCCAGGAGCTCTCCCACTCCGCCCTCAGGACGCGGTAGCGGCACTGCTTGCCCCGGGAGAGGCGCAAGGTGCCCGGCAGGATGCGGTAGCCGCAGAAAGTGATGCCCACCCCGCTGCGCTGGACACGAGCATCCGGCTTGAGGGCCAGCCCACGCTCTGTGGCCAACCACGCGGCAAGATCGTTGCGCACTGCACGCACCTCGGCGCGGCTATCGCACCACAAGACCATGTCGTCCATGTAGCGCACGCATGCCCGCACGGCGGGGTTGGTGAGCAGACGCCGGTCGGCGCCATCCAGATAAAAATTGGCAAAGTGCTGTGACGTGAGCACGCCGCTGGGCAGCCATTGCATGTGCGGCGTGAGGAGGCTCTCCTTGAAAACCTCCCCACCGGCCGCGCCGCGCATTAGCTAGCGAAAGCCCAGCTGCTCAGTCATGATAGAGCGATGCACCGGAGGACACCTCCTCGCAAGAAGACAGTCGCGACGCCATGGTTCGAGAACCGGCATCAGCTTCGCCGTCCGGACGAACCGTCCATCTTGCTTCGCCGCCGTGCCCTGCCGGCGAGTAGCGCAGCAAGAATCGCAGCTCAGTCTCCCCAGCATCAACCTCACCGGTTCCACTCGCGATCGCGAGCGCGGCG
>JAKLLO010000098.1 GCA_023150095.1 Zoogloea sp.
ACCCCCGCACCGCCCTCAGCAGCAAGCTCTACTTCAACACCTACGCCGATGACCGCAAGGTGACCTTCACCAGCAGTCCGGCAGGCTCCGCACCCCGCCAGCGCCGCATGTGGGACGAGGACCAGACCGGCTTCATGACCACCCTGACCTGGCGCGCCAGCGATGCGCTGGTGATCGACGGCGGCGTCAATGCCGAGCACCAGGACAACCGCTACCGGCGCTATCGCTACGCCTACGCCAGCCCCACCGACTTCTCCACACCGGCCACCACCTCGAACGATGACAGCTACACCCTGCGCAATCTGGGGGCCTACGTGCAGGCCGTCATCAAGCCCATCGATTCCCTGAAGATCATTCCCGGCTTCCGCGCCGACAAGTTCTCGGGCAGCACCCAGCTCCACACCACCGGGGCGATGGCATCCCTGCAGGACTACGGCTGGATCAGCCAGCCCAAGTTCAGCGTGGTGTATGGCGTGACGCCCGCCGCCAGCGTCTATGCCAACTGGGGCCGCAGCTTCCAGATCCTCACCGGCTCCCGGGCACCGGCCTACCTCACCCCCGGCCAGGCCGAGTTCAGGCCGTCCATCAACACCGGCAAGGAGATCGGCATCAAGCTCAAGCCCCTCGCCGACACGGAAGTCCGGGTGGCGGTGTGGCAGCAGGACGCTACCGACGAAGTGGCCAACATGCCGAGCACCGGCACCACCGTCGGCCTCGGGCAGACGCGCCGCAAGGGCGTGGACTTCCAGGTCACCGGCCGGGTGACCGACTCGCTCAAGCTGTGGCTGTCCCACTCCCTGCAGGAGGCCACGGTGCAGCGTGCCTTCACGGCCGGCGGTGTCTCCCTCGCCGGGAAGGAGGTCTTCTCGACGCCGCGCTACATCTCCAACGTCGGCGTCGAATACCAGGCCACCGAAAAGTGGCGGCTCAGCCTCCAGGGGCGCGCCCAGGGGAGCTATTACATCGACGACCTGAACGCCAAGGGCAAGCACGGTGGCTTCGTGCTCTTCGATACCTCCGTGCGCTATGCCCTGACGAAGGCCGCCAGCCTGGATCTGCAGTTGAAGAACCTGACCGACCGCAAGTATGAATACGTCTGGTACGACAACTTCTTCTGGCCGGCAGGCAGCGAGCAGCCCATGTATTCGCCGGGGCCTGGGAGGTCGGCCTATCTTTCCCTCAATCTGAAGATGTAAAAGCCCGTTCCGGCCCGCTGCTGCCGTCCCGGGACAGTCGCAGCGGATATATTGTGGGGCGACTTGTAGGGGCGACTTCAGTCGCCCATCCGCACGTCGATCACCGCCATGCCCTTGATCGAAGTCCGCGGGCGACTGAAGTCGCCCCTACCTGAAGCTCCTGCGGCGAGGCGGCCGCGTCCCAAAAAAACGGCCCCCGTTTCAGGGGGCCGCCGCAGGTGCCAACCTTGCTGGGAGAACGCTTGAATCAGAACACCCGGTTCACCGAGGCGATCCACGTCCCGGCGTTCATGTCCTTGGTGGTGCCGTTGCCGGCCAGGCTGGGGTAGTTCTTCCAGTAGTCGGCGCCGACGGTGGTGGTGTAGGCCAGGCCGAGGGTCCAGGCGCCGGGCATGCTCTTGGTCACGCCCACCTTGTAGTCGCTGTAGTCCAGGCCTTTTGAGTTGGCGATGGTCTGGCGGCCGGCGTGGAGGGTGGCGGTCCAGGTGGGGATGAATTCGTAGGTGATGTTGGCTTCGATGTACCAGGAGCCGGTGGTGTCCTTGCCGGTGACGCCGGCGTTGGGCTTGTTGGGGAAGGCGCCGAAGCCGGCGTTGTTGCTGCTGAAGCCGAAGTAGCCCACGTCGGTGAGGGCGCGGGAGTACTTGACGTTGAGCCACTGCCAGGTGCCCGACAGGTAGAGCTCGGTGGTGTCGTAGGTCTTGCTGGCATAGCTGCCGGCGGGGGTGATCTTGTCGTAGTTGGCTTTCGGGAAGATGAACTGCAGCAGGCCCACGTCGTAGCTGAAATCCCCCACTGCGCCGCGGTAGCCGCCGTACAGGTCGATCTCCACGTTGGCGTTGGCGTAGAGGTTGGCGCTGGTGTTGGACATCCAGGCGCCAGCGTAGAAGCCCGAGGCATGGGCGTAGTCCACACCGCCCTGGATGGCCGGGTTGCCCCAGGTCTGGCGGATGCCGCGAAACACGTATTCCGAGACCAGGCCGATGTTGGTGGTCAGCTCCGGCGCGGCGGCCGGGGCGTCTTCTGCAAAGGCGGGGGCGACGAGGGCGGGCAGGCTGATGAGCAGGCCTGCGCTCATTGTCCGAAGAGAAATTTTCATTGGAGGTGCCTCCGGGGGTTGGGGTGAGGCCATTTCACGCCCGCCCGCGACCTTCCTCAATTCCCCCTGCGACCTACTCCCAAAGTCGAATTGTTCGCCACGGCCCGGCGGCGGACAGTGCAGCCATATCGCTATTGGCGGTGTGGTTTTTATTCGACCTTGAGGAGAACGCAGATGAACACGACGACAGTGGATGCCGTGACCGGCGGCATCGGGAGCGGCGGCGCCAGCGCGACGCTCCATCGCAAGATCGGCTGGGCGGGCGCCTTCTGGGTGGCCAGCGGGGTGCCGGCCCTGGTGCTTTTTTCCATCGGTTCCATCGCCGCCACGGTGGGCAAACCGTCGTGGGCGGTGTGGATCATCTCCATCGCCTTCGGCTTCCTGCAGTCCTTCTCGTATGCCGAGATCGCCGGCCTCTTCCCGCACAAGTCGGGCGGCGCGTCGGTGTATGGGGCGGTGGCCTGGGTGCGCTACAGCAAGATGCTGGCGCCGCTCTCGGTGTGGTGCAACTGGCTGGCCTGGTCGCCAGTGCTGGCCATCGGCTCGGGGCTGGCGGCGGGCTACATCCTGTCCATCCTGTTTGCGCCGGATGCGGCCATCAACACCTGGCAGATCACCCTGCTGGATCTCTCCGGCATCAAGGCTGGCCTGTCCCTGCGCATCAACGCCACCTTCGTGCTGGGCGCGGCGGTGCTGCTGGCGGCCTTCGCCATCCAGCATCGGGGCATCCTGCAGGCGGCGCGCATGCAGATGGTGCTGGGCGTTGCGGCCCTCGCGCCGCTGATGCTGATCGGCCTGTGGCCGCTGCTCTCCGGTGACGTGCCCTCCGCCAACCTGACGCCCCTCTACCCCCTGGCCAAGGATGCCGGCGGTGCGGTGATCGACGGCGCCTGGGACATGGCCGGGCTGACCCTGATCTCCGGCGGGCTGTTCATGGCGGCGTGGTCCACCTACGGCTTCGAGACGGCGGTGTGCTACACCCGCGAGTTCCGCAACCCGCGCACCGACACCTTCAAGGCCATCCTGTACTCGGGCCTGCTGTGCATCTTCGTGTTCACCGTGGTGCCGCTGGCCTTTCAGGGCTCCATCGGCCTCGGCCAGCTGGTTACGCCGGCGGTGGTGGATGCGGCGGGTAACGTGGTCACCCCGGCGGTGTACGACGGCATCCTGTCGCCCGACATCTACAGCGGCATGGGCGTGGCCCACGCCATGGCCCACATGCTGGGCGCCGGCGCGCTGGTCGAGCATGTGCTGATGGCGATGCTGGTGCTGGCCCTGGTGCTGTCGATCATGACCTCGATGGCGGGCTCCTCGCGCACCCTGTACCAGGCCTCGGTGGATGGCTGGCTACCCAAGTACCTGTCGCACGTGAATGCCAACGGCGCGCCGACCCCGGCCATGTGGACCGACCTGGGCTTCAACCTGATCCTGCTGCTGATGTCCGACTACGTCTTCGTGCTGGCCATCTCCAACGTCTGCTACATCCTCTTCAACTTCCTCAACCTCAACGCCGCCTGGATCCACCGCATCGACCGCCCGCGCTGGCCGCGCCCCTACCGCGCCCCGACCTGGCTGATCGCCGTGGGCACCATGCTGGCCTTCGTCAATCTGGCGCTGATGGGCATGGGCGCCGACATCTGGGGCGCCGGCACCCTGGCCACCGGCCTGCTGGCGGCGGCGCTGATCCTGCCGGTGTTCTTCTACCGCCACTACATCGTCGATAAGGGCCAGTTTCCGGCGGCGATGCTGGAAGACATGCACCTGGGCAGCGAGTCGGGCGTCGGCACCCGCGCCGGCATCCTGCCCTGGCTCACCCTGGTGGGCGGCGCGGCGGTGATCGCCATCGCCCACGCCGTGGCCGTGGTGTGAGGAGCGCCGCCATGATGATCTCCGACATCAAGAGCCGCCCGGTGTATCGCGACCTGGCCCCCGAGCCCGCCGCCAGCGGCCACCTGCTGGTGGTCGAGGGCGAGACCCTCACCCCGGCCCTGCTCGCCGCCCTCGCCGACGCCTTCGGGCCGGTGGCGCCCCGGCTCCACACCTGGCTCGTCGGCGGCCCGCAGGACGTGGGCGCCCAGCCGGGCCGGCTGTGGCGGCTTGGCAGCCTGGCCGACGTGGAGGACAGCCTCTCCTGCGCCAGCCGCGGCTTCGGCATCGGCGACCGCCTCTACGTGAGCGGCACCGAGCCCTTCCTGTGGCGCGTGGCCGAGGCCGCCCGCCACGTGGGCTTCGCCAGCGGGCAGATCCAGCTCCATCACGCCGGCAGCCTGCGCCGCCGGGTGTGGTGCACCCACTGCCACAGCATCACCGACAACGTGACCACCCACATCGCCGACTGCGCCGGCTGCGGCCGCCACCTGCTGGTGCGCGACCACTTCTCGCGCCGCCTGGGCGCCTTCATGGGCGTGATGGTGGATGCCGAGGCGCCCGGCCAGGTGCCCGCCCGCGAGGAGGTCTTCGCATGATCGGCGACACCCTCCTGCTGCGGGTGGATGCGGCCACCGCCATCGCCCCCACCCTGCGCCACCTGCGCCTGGTGGCGGCGGACGGCGGCAAGCTGCCCCCGGCCGCGGCCGGCGCCCACGTGCAACTCAGCCTCAAGGCCGCGGCGCGCACCCACCGCAACGCCTACTCGCTGGTCAGCCGGCCCGGCGCCCGCGACGCCTACGAGATCATCGTGCGGCGGGTCGAGCCATCCCGCGGCGGCTCGGCCTTCATCCACGATCAGCTCGCGGTGGGCGACACCGTCGAGGCCGCATGGCCGGGCAACCTCTTCCCCCCGGTGCGCACCGCCCGCCACCAGCTGATGATCGCCGGCGGCATCGGCATCACGCCCTTCCTCTCGTATCTGGCCGAGTTTGGCCTGAGCGGCGCGTCCCACGCGCTGCATGTGTGCTGCCGCCCGGACGAACGCGAGGTGTTCGCCCCGTGGCTGCCGGAGGGCGCCAAGGTGAACTTCCACTGGAACGCCGACGGCCACCGCCTCGACATCCCCGCCCTCCTCGCCGCCCAGCCCGCCGGCACCCACCTCTACGTGTGCGGCCCGGCCGCCATGAACGACGCGGTGATCGCCGCCGCCCGCGACGCCGGCTGGCCCGACAGCCACGTGCATTGCGAGCACTTCGGCACCGCGCTCTCCGGTGGCGCCGCCTTCCGCGCCTTCCTCGCCCGCTCCGGCATCGAGGTGAGCGTGGGCGAGGACGAGAGCCTGCTCGAAGCCATCGAGCGCGCCGGCGTGGCCGCCCCCTGCCTGTGCCGCGGCGGCGCCTGCGGCGTGTGCGCGACGCCACTGCTCGAAGGCGACGCCGAGCACCGCGACCACTTCCTGTCCCCCGCCGAACGCGAAAGCGGCCGCCTGATCATGCCCTGCGTGTCGCGGGCGCGCTCGGGCCGGCTCGTGCTGGATTTGTGAAACCGCTGTAGGGGCGATTGCAGTCGCCCACCCACCACCGCGGGCGAATGAATTCGCCCCTACAGGAGACCCATCATGACCCTCGCCTTCAAGCCCGACGAAACCTTCCGCGGCGACTACACCTACCGCAACAGCGACGCCGCGATCCTGCGTTTCCCCTTCCCCTTCCCGGAAGACCGCTACATGTACAGCGTCAACATCGAGCCGCACACCCGCAGCGGCCCGACCGACGTGTTCCGCCGCCCCTTCGACGTGGATGAGCACTACATCGCCGAATGCCGCGACAAGGCCATCACGCTGGAGCGCGACCCCAGCCGCTGCCAGGCCCTGCCCCACATGATGCTGGCCCAGTGGGACACCCTCGAGCTGCTGATGGAGAGCCTCGCCGCCGACTACCCGGCCCACTTCGCCCTCATCAAGGAAGGCGACGACTTCGGCAGCCGGTGGACGTGGATCAACCGCCCGCTGGGCATCGAGCAGAGTTTCATCTTCGGCAACCCCGACACCCTGCCCTGCGAGCCCTTCGAGTACATCACCCGCCAGGCCCAGGGCGACTTCGCCATCTGCGACCAGCGCGACAACAACCTCTTCATGGACGCCGGGATGGTCACCTCCCAGGCCGACTGGTCGCTGGCGTTCGACGTGGGCATGAGCTTCATGGAGTGGCACGGCCCCGTGCCCCTGGCCCACCAGGCCGGCGTCTTCGAGCGCGCCCTCAAGTTTCTGCTGATGCTGCGCCTGGGCCAGCCGATGCGCCGGCTCAACTGGACGATGAGCGTCAACCCGCGCCTCGACACCTCGCCCGAGAGCTACCCCGAATGGGGCCCCGACCGCGCCAGCCTCACCCCGGACAACATCGGCCGCAAGCTGCACCTGCGCGTCGAGCTGCAGACCCTGTGGCGCCTGCCCCGCAGCAACGCGATCCTCTTCCCGATCCGCTGCTACCTCGCCTCCCTCGACGAGCTGGCCCGCGTGCCCAAGTGGGGCGCCCGCCTGCACCGGGTGCTCTCCACGCTGCCGCCGGAGCTCGTCGACTACAAGGGCCTCACCCGCTTCCTGCCCACCGCGCTGGACTGGCTCGCCGCCCACGACGACGGCCGCGAGCTGCCCATCGGCATTGAGCCGGGCATCAGCACCCTGACTCCGCGCTGACGTGCAGGAGCTGTAGGGACTGTAGGGGCGACTTCAGTCGCCCGCGGACTTCACCCAACGGCATGTCGATGAATCAACCCACGAAGGGCGACTGAAGTCGCCCCTACAGGCCCTACGGGCCCCGCAGCCCGGACAGACCACGACAACGCACCACCCGGATTCCCTCTCAAACACTCACGCAAAGGAAACCACCATGAACGCCCCCACCCAGATCACCCCCACCGGCATCGGCGCGGAATGGAGCCCCCAGTGGCTGCTCACCCCCGAGCAGCGCGCCCTGCAGGCCGACCTGATCGCCCTGTGCGAGACCACCCTGCGCCCCAACGCCATCGAAAGCGACAAGAAGTACATCTACCCGCGCAAGAACTTCGAGGCGCTGGCCTCGATGGGCCTCCTGAGCCTCACCATCCCCAAGGAGCTCGGCGGCCGCGGTGAGAGCCATGTGTGCGCCGCGATGGTGGTCGAGACCATCGCCCGCTACGGCTGCCCCTCCACCGCCATGTGCTACACCATGCACCTGGGCGCCTGCGCCGCCGCGCTCCTGCGCCACCACGACAACGCGCGCCTGAAGGACATCCTGCGCCGCGTGGATCAGGACGTGCTGATCGGCACCCTGTCGTATTCCGACCCGGAGACCGGCTCCCACTTCTGGTATCCCATGTCGTCCCGCGCCGAGCGCACCGACAAGGGCTGGAAGGTCTTCAAGAAGGCCTCCTGGACCACCTCCGGCGGCTTTGCCGACTGGTACATCATCCAGACCACCTCGCCGGATTTCGGCGGAGACTACTCCAATCTCTCCTGCTTCCTCGTCACCAAGGATCAGATCCACGCCGACCCCGCCAACTGGGACGGCCTCGGGATGCGCGGCAACCAGTCCGGCCCGATCTCGGTGGATGGTGTCGAGATCGCCCCGGACGCGCTGGTCGGCCCCATCGGCGACGGCGCCAAGTCCAACGACGAGGTGGTCGATCCGTTCTTCCTGGTGTGCTCGTCGGCCTGCTGGAACGGCATCTGCCTCGCCGCCATGGACATCACCAAGAACCACACCACCCGCAAGGTCCACAACGACGTGGGCATGCGCGTGGCCGACTACCCGACCATCCAGGACTACGTGGGCGAGTGCCTGATCGACACCAACGCCAGCCGCAGCTACGTCTATCTCGCCGCCAAGGCGCTGGACGACCTGACCGACGGCTGCGACTGGTCGGCCCACGCGAAGATCGACCACCTGCCGCGCACCCAGATCCTCAACTGGCTGTGGCAGGTCAAGTTCTTCGCCTCCAAGAACGTCACCTTCGTGGTGGACAAGATGCTCCACGCCTGCGGCGGCACTGGTTACAAGCCCGCCCTCGGCATCGAGCGCCTGCTGCGCGACGGCAAGGCCGGCTGGGTGATGGGCCCCACCAACGAGGTGCTGCGCCAGTTCGTCGGCAAGGCCGCGCTGCTCGGCTTCGAGGTGCTCGACTACTGGAACCAGTCGGTCAACCAGCGCGTCCTCAACAACGAGCTCAAGAAGATGAGCAAGGAAGAGAAGGCCGCCTTCGCCAGCAAGCTGCTGGCCGAAGCCCAGGCCTGATACCGCCCGGGCCGTCCGCCGGGCGGCCCGCCCCTCCGCCCAGCCAAACCGGAGCCACCATGACCACCGCCTTCTGCCCCGACGCGCCCACCGAGAGCCTGCTCAGCGCGCCCTTCGACGCCCGCCTGTTCCGCCGGGTGCTGGGACTCTTCCCGACCGGCGTCACCATCGTCACCACCTGGGATGCCGAAGGCCGCCCGGTGGGCGCCACCGTCAGCTCCTTCAACTCGGTGTCTCTCACGCCGCCGCTGGTGCTGTTCAGCCTGGCCTGCGACAGCGCCGCCTGCGAGGTGTTTTCGGGCGGCGGGCCGCTGGCGATCCACGTCCTCGGTCACGAGCAGGAAGCCCTCTCCAACCGCTTCGCCCGGGGCGGCGCCGAGAAGTGGGCCGATCTGGTCTACGGCACCGGCGAGCTGGGCAGCCCGCTGCTGGAAGGCGCCCTCGCCACCTTCGAGTGCGTGCCCTACGCCCGCTACCCCGGCGGCGACCACACCATCTTCGTGTGCGAGGTGCGCGGCCTGCGCTTCCGCGACGGCGAACCGCTGGTCTTCAGCGGCGGCCGCTACCGCGCGCTCGCCGCCCAGGAGGCCTTCGCGTGAACGACCCCACTCCCCTCGCCGCCCTCGACCCCGAGGCCGGGACTGATCCGTATCTGCTCGACGCCGACGCCCCGCCGCCCGCCCCGCAGGCCTTCCCCGAGCCGCTGGCGGTGATCCGCGTGGCCGCCGCCAGCGCCCGCGCCTTCACGGTCAAGGCCGGCCAGTGCATCCAGGTCATCGACGTGGATGGCAAGCAATGCTCCGACCTCCTCGCCTTTGACGCCGCGGCCCTCGCCGCCGGCGAGGAATGGGGCCTCGACCCGACGGTGACGCGCACCCTCGCCGGCGCGGCCTATCCCCAGCCGGGCCTGCACGCCAAGTACTTCGACGCGCGGATGCAGCCGCTCCTCGAAACCGTGCAGGACACCGTCGGCCGTCACGACGCCTTTGCGCTGGCCTGCACCGCCAAGTATTACGAGGACGCCGGCTTTCCCGGCCACCCCAACTGCAGCGACAACTTCTCGGCGGCGCTGGCGCCCTTCGGCATCAAGCCCCGCGCCGGCTGGCCGGCGATCAACTTCTTCTACAACACCTTCATCCAGCCCTGCGGCAGCCTGGGTTTTGCCGAGCCGTGGTCGAAGCCCGGCGACTACGTGCTGCTGCGCGCCCTGAAGGATCTGGTGGTGGCCGTGTCGTCCTGCGCCGACGACATCGACCCCGCCAACGCCTGGCAGCCCACCGACATCGAGGCGCGCATCTATGACGCCGCCCATCCCTTCCCCCGAGCCATGGCCCATCGCATGACGCCCGACGCCCCCGCCCGCCTGACCCGCCCGAGCGCCTTCGCGCCGGTCACCGAAACCCTCACCCGCGACTTCATCGACTACAAGGGCTTCTGGCTGCCGCGCAGCTTCGTGGGCCACGGCACCCTCGCCGAGTACTGGGCCTGCCGCGAGAAGGTGGCGGTGATGGATCTCTCCGCGCTGCGCAAGTTCGACGTCACCGGCCCCGACGCCGAGGCGCTGCTGCAAAAGGTGCAGACCCGCGACATGCGCAAGCTCGCCATCGGGCAGGTGATCTACACCGCGGTGTGCCACGCCCACGGCGGCATGATGGACGACGGCACCGTGTTCCGCCTCGGCCGCGACGTGTTCCGCTTTGTGTGCGGCGAGGACACCACCGGCCTGTGGCTTCGCGAGCAGGCCGCCGCCGGCGGCTTCGACGTGCGCATCCGCGACGCCACCGACGCCCTGCACAACCTCGCCGTGCAGGGCCCGAAGAGCCGCGAACTGCTGGAGAAGATCCTGTGGACCGCCCCCGTGCAGCCGGCCATCGGCGAGCTGGGCTGGTTCCGCTTCACCGCTGCGCGCCTCGGCGGCCCCACCGGCATCCCGCTGGTCGTCTCGCGCACCGGCTACACCGGCGAGCTGGGCTTCGAGCTGTGGTGCGCCCCCAAGGACGGCCCGGCCGTGTGGCAGGCGGTGATGGAAGCCGGCGCGCCGCTGGGCATCGTGCCGCTGGGCTTCGACGCGCTGGACATGCTGCGCATCGAGGCCGGCCTCGCCTTTGCCGGCCACGAGTTCTGCGACCAGACCGACCCCTTCGAGGCCGGCATCGGCTTCACCGTGGCGCTCTCCAGGCCCGACGACTTCATCGGCAAGGTCGCGCTGGAGGACCGCAAGGCCCACCCGCGCCGCAAGCTGGTGGGCCTCGCCATCGCCAGCAACGAACCGGCCGCCCACGGCGACGGCCTGTACGTGGGCCGCGCCAAGGTCGGCGAGATCACCAGCACCGTGCGCTCCCCCGTGCTCGACGCCCAGATCGCGCTGGCGCGGGTGGATGTGGCGTATTCGGCCATCGACACCGCGCTGCAGGTCGGCCAGCTCGACGGCCACCGCAAGCGGCTGGACGCGACGGTGGTCGCCTTCCCCCACTACGACCCGACCAAGTCGCGCGTGCGGGCCTGACCACAGGCCAAGGGCGCCCGGCGGCTTCACCGCCATCAAGGCGCCGCGCCGGCGGGGCAGGTATAAGGACGCAGCCTGCCCCACCGGAGCCCCGCCATGAACGCCCCCCGCCACCTCCTCCGCGTCGTCTTCAGCCTCAGCGCGCTCGCGTGCTCGGTCATCCTGACGCTGTTCGTGCGGGGCCGGGCCGAATGGAGCGACGCCTTCTGGCTGCAGCTGGCGGCCAGTTCCGTCGCCCTGTGCGCGGCGGCCAGCTTCGTCGCCTTCCGTAACGGCCGCCTGCAGCTTGATGGCGTGCCGATGCTGCGCTTCGTGCTGGTCTTCCTGCGCGAGCTGGCAACCGTCTACATCCTCTCCGGCGTGGCCGTCACCGCGATCGCGCTGGCGGTGATCTTCGGAATCACGCGATCCGGCGCCAACGCGCTGGCGCTGGCCGTGCTCGCCGGGCTGTGGCTGTCCCTGTGGCTCGCGCCGGGCGTCGCCGCCTTCACCACCTGGCGCAGACTGCGCAGCACGACAGCCAGCGACGCCACGCAATCTTGATTGAACGCCTCGCGGAGTTTCGACACTTCGGCCAATTCGGAACAAGCGCAGTGGCCGAGGGGCTTCGACTACAACACCTGCACCGCCCGGCCGATGAAGCGGATTGGCCCGGTGGGCTTGCCGGTGGGTGAGCCGGTACGCGGCTCGAGGGTCAGCTCGAAAAGCTGATTGGGCTGCACGGCGGGCAGCTTGTCGGCGGGCACCTCCAGGCGGTGACCGGGCGTGACCAGGCCGAGGGACACCGGCCCGCTCCAGCCGTCGGCCTTGGTCCAGAACTGCAGGGCCTTGTCGGCAGGCACTTCGACACTGCCCAGGGGGATCAGCTCGATGCGGCTCGAGCTGCCGGCCTGCACCACCCAACCCGGGGCCTTGTCGTCGGGGGCCACCAGCACCACCATGAAACGGGTGGTGGGCGGCGGGGCCATCTCGCGCGTCACCAACACACTGGCGAGCACGGCGGCGGTGACGAAACCGCCCGCGGCCAGGCCGCGCCACAGGGACAGGCTGTGCCAGTTGCGCCACCACGGCGCCGGCGCCTGGCGCGGCACGGGGGGCGTCAGGGCATCCAGACTGCGCTCGATGCGCCACCACAGCTGGGCAGAGGGCGTCACAGGTTCGACCAGATCGACCAGGGGCAGCAGGCGCTCCTCCCAGGCCTGCACGGCCGCCTGAAGGGCGGGCTCGTCGGCGAGGCGTGCCTGCAGGGCGCGGCGCTGGGCGGCGTCCAGGGTGCCCAGCACGTACTCGCCGGCCAGCTCGTGATCGTCGGCGGAGACGCCGGTGCTGTGCTGCGTGCTCATGCCATGCACTCCCGCAGGGCTGCGAGACTTCGCTTGATCCAGGCTTTCACCGTGCCCAGAGGGGCATCGAGGCGCCGCGCGATCTCACCATGGGAAAAGCCGTCAACGTAGGCGTGGAGCACGCAGTTGCGACGTACGGGTTCCAGTTGTTCGAGGCAGTGGGCGATACGTCCGGCGCTCGCCTGCCAGGCAAAGGCGTCGGCCATGTCGTGCCACGCATCCACGGAGGCGCGGGCGTCGAGGGCGGCGGCCGTGTCATCATCGACCACGAGCTCACGCTGTCCGTCGCGTACCGCATTGAGGGCCAGATGGCGGGCCACGCTATAGATCCAGCCTCGGGCCGAGCCCCGGGTGGGGTCGAACGCGGCGGCGTGGGTCCAGATGTTCACGCAGGCGTCGTGGACGATGTCCTCGGCAAGGGCGCGATCGCGCACGATGCGCCGCACCACCCCGAGCAGACGTGCGCCCTCCTGGGTGTACAAGGCATGCAGGGCGTTGCGCTCTCCCCTGGCGCAGGCCGCCAGGGTCGCTTCGTAGTCGAATTCGCCAGCGGTGGTGGGCACGGATTCACGGGCGTCGGGTAAGGGCGTGGGCCTATCTTACCCGACACCGCGTGACGGCCGTGCCCGGGGCAGAAGGCGATCAGCGCGCTTTCCAGAAGATGTAGTCGGCCTGGTAGGTCACCGTTTCGCGCTTGCCGCGGGTTCCGGGGCTGCACTCGGCTGCCGGTGCCACGCCGCCCTTCAAGGCAACGCGCTGGATGTGGGTGACACCGGTGAGGGCGCCCTGGCCCATCGCAGGGTTGGCCTTGACGAGCTGATAGGGCAGGTTGCCGGCCCCCGCGGGCGCCACGGCCAGCTGGGTGCCGGTCAGCCGCGAGCCGTCGCTGGCTTCCCAGGTGGCCGGGGGGCCGTAGTAGCTGCCCACCACCTTGCCGGCGCGGTCCTTGAGCACCGCCTTGGGGCCAACGAAGACCCATTCTGTCTGCCCGCTGGCACCGGCCTTGTCGCGGCATTCGTAGGTGATGTCGCCGCTGCCGACGGTCTCCCACGCAACGGCGTGGCCGGCGGGCACCCGGATGCTGTCGGGGAGGCCGTCCTGACTGTACGGGCTGCTCATGGGGGTGGTGGTGCAGGCGCCGAGGGCAAGGGCGGAAGCAAGGGTGACGAGGGCGGTTTTCATGATGATTTCTCCGTGGGTTGGGGGCTGCGGTGAGCCTGTTGTGCGCAGCGCGCAAGGCGCTGCTGTATTCACTACCCACGGCGGTGCCATCTGGATGCAGGCATCTGAAAATATTTTTTCTGACGCCGCCACCCCGGCCAGTGCGGCCCTTGGTAAGGGTACGACAGCGAGGCGACGCTTACGCGGCCATGAGCGCTTCGGCCAGCAGGGCAGACGCGTCGGCGCCGGCGGAGGGTGCAGGCGCAATGCCGATGCGGGCCTGCAGCTTGATGGTGTGCCCGTCGATGCGCAGGGGGCGCTCGATGAGGCCGGCAAGGGCCCCGGCCAGGTGCTGCAGACCCGCCTCTGATGTGACCTCGGCGGCCAGGTCGGCCCAGGCCAGCGTCGCCGGCCGGAAGTCGGTGATGAGCACCGCAAAGCCGTTGCCGTGGCGCGTCGCCCCGTTGCAGTCGCCATGCACCACGCGCAGGCGCTTCCCGGTCTCCACCATCACCCGCTCGGCCATCGCCGGGCCGTGCTGGGCGACCAGCGATTCCAGCGCCCCGATCTCCAGGTGGATCAGCGCAAACGGGTAGCCGGCGATGGCCGAGTGGGCCACCACGTGCTGCAGGCGGTCGAGGAACAGGCTGAAGCTGAGCAGGCCCGTCGCGTTGTCGAAGAACAGCCGGCGGCGGGATTCCTCCTGGGCCTCGTGCCTGCTGCTCACGTCGGTGATGAAGCCCTCCAGACCGAGGAACTCGCCGCGGCTCGAATGGATGCCGCGCCCCTGCTCCCACACCCAGCGGGTCTGGCCGTCGCGGTCGATGATGCGGTAGCTCAGCTCGTAGCGCTCCCGCCGGGCGAGGCGCATCTGCACGTAGTTCCACACGAAATCCCGGTCTTCCGGGTGGATCAGCTCGGCGAAGCTCGCCGACTGGTTATCCACCAGCTCCAGCGGCGTGTAGCCGGTCAGCTCGAAGCAGCCCTCGCTCACGAATTCCATCGTCCAGTGCTTGTCGTTCTGGCCGCGGTAGATCATGCCCGGCAGGTTGTCGAGCATGGTGTGCAGGCTGCGCCGCTGGGCGCGCAGGGCTTCCTCGCCGCGCCGCCGCTGGTCGATGTCCAGCAGCAGCCCGACGATGCCGCCGTCGCCGTCGGCCCAGGCGCGCAGCTCCACCCAGCGCGGCATGCCGCCGCGGGTGGTGACGAGGCGCACTTCCAGGCACAGGCTGTCGCGGCCGCCGGCCTGCAGGCGGCGCAGGCCCTTGGTGAGCGCGGTGCGATCCTCCAGATGAAAGTGCGGCAAAAACGGCGCGAACTGGCAGTCCGCCAGGCCGCGCCCGGTGCTGCGCGCCCACTGGGGGTTGAGCCAGGTGACGGCCAGCTGTGCGTCCAGCGCAAACAGGATCTCCCCCGCAACGTGGGCGAGGCGGTTGCCCCACTGGCCGTCGGGCCCGGCCTCGGGCAGGCCGTCCGGCGCGGCAAACTGCAACAGCGCCACCGAAGAGCGATCGGCCCGGAACAGCGACAGCCGCGCCGCCCACGGCAGCCCGTCGGCCCGCAGCAGGGTGACGCTGCCGCCATCGCCCGACGCGCCCTCGGCCGCCAGCAGCGCCGCCACCTGCCCGTGGTGGCGCGGGTGGACGATGTTCTCCAGCGGCATCCCGATCACCTCGTCGCCCCGCTCGGCAAGGCCCAGGCCCTTGAGCAGCGCGCGGTTGGCGTGGGCGATGCGCCCGTCCTCCACCAGCAGCGCCGGCAGGCTGCTGTACTGGGCGAAGTGGGCCAGCGGCCGGCTGGCGCCGCTGGCCTCCCGCACGTGGCGCGGCCGCCACGCTCCCGGGGCAAGGCGCAGGGCCAGCCAGGCGGCGGCGGGCAGCAGCGGCAGCCCCCACAACAGCGGCAGGCCAAGGCCGGACTGGCTGAGCACCAGTGCCGAGAGGCTGGTGGCAAGCAGCGTGGCGACCAGATAGAGCGTCATCGGAATCGATCGTCCGCAGAGTTGGAACACCCCGAATCAAGCAGGAATCACTCCACCGGCGCACCTGCATTG
>JAKLLO010000099.1 GCA_023150095.1 Zoogloea sp.
GCAGACCGCTGGGAGCGCGGCATGAGGCGGCACCCGAAATCGGGTGAAAACCCATTCCCCAGCCCATTCGATGGGCATCAAAACGGGATTGGGAATCCAATTCCGGGAATGAAGTCATGAGAAATCAGGCAGCGAGAGGTAGCGCTGGCGCGGGTTCTCGGGGTTTTGCATCGGCCTGCTAGCTATGCCGCTCGTGACCAACAGGTCTTGATGAATAAACGAACTCTTTTCAGGACAGGAAACGCTAATGAAGTCGAATGATCACGATACCGTGAACGAGCCGCCGCGTGCGGAACTACGCAAAATCCAAGTGCTGGATGCGGCGACCGAATGCTTCCGGTTGAACGGCTTTCACAACACCAGCATGGCGCAGATATCCAAGGCAGCCAAGATGAGTGTTGGACACATCTATCACTACTTCGAGAACAAGGAAGCGATCATTTCCGCAATCGTTGATAGGGAACTACAACAACTGCAAACAATTATCCGAAGTATCAGAGAGGATAGTGCGGGAGGTGATTTGCTACGTGCAACAGTCGATGAAACACACTGTTCCATCCAAGATATCGCGAACGACAAGAACGTTCCGCTGATACTTGAAATCATTGCCGAGGCGGCACGCAACCCTTCTGTTGCGTCAATTGTTCAGAAATCCGACCTTCTCGCCATGTCTTATTTCAAGGCACTGATCATCGATGGACTTGAACAACGTTGCCTCTACTACAACGAAAAAGACCTGGATGCCCCCTTGGAGGTGATCAGTGCAATGTTCGAAGGAATCAGCGTTCGCCTGATCCGCAATCCAAAGCTAGATATTGCCGCAGTCAATAAGGCTCTGTTGCGCACCATGGAATACGTCATCGAAGAAATGATTGCGAAATCGCCTATGGCTCAATAGGAGCAAACGCCATGACCAGGGCATCGCCCTGGAAAAGGCTCTTGGAAAGCAAGTGGGAGTTTAGAGATCCCTGTCTCAACACCACCTTCTTCAACGCCTGCTTACTCCTGCAGTAGATGCCCACTGTAGGCCAGGGGGCCGCTGCCTTGCACCGATGATGGATGCACCCATTAGGTGGCT
Source organism: Zoogloea sp. (assembly GCA_023150095.1). GTDB lineage: Bacteria > Pseudomonadota > Gammaproteobacteria > Burkholderiales > Rhodocyclaceae > Zoogloea. The sequence goes on from JAKLLO010000099.1 coordinate 1,079, forward strand.
GAATTGCCGCCTAACTCCAGCCAGAGGATCAAGGTCAGCTTAGGCCGATCACCAGTTCTTCCAGCCGCGCAACACCGGCCCAGGGTGAGCAGTGCCACCAGCGTGGCTTCGGTCGAGCCGAGCCCGCCCGGCAGCATGGATGCGGCGCCGGCGAGCATCGCCACCGGGAAAAGCGCCAGCGCCTTGAATCCCGCGAGGTGGATGCCCAACGCGCCAGCAGATACACGAAGGACCACGACCTGACCCGCCACACGCCCATGACCGACAGGAAGGCGTGCTGCGCGTGGCGGAACGTGGCGACGAAGCTGAAACGGCCCGGAGAAACCCGGGCCGTTTCTTGATCTGCAGCGCGTCTCAGCGCTCGTCGAAACTCACCAGCAGGCGTCCGCTGGTCGGGCGGGCCTGGCAGCTCAGCACGAAGCCCTGATCCATCTCGGCGGCTTCCAGCGTGAAGTTCTTGTCCATCTCCACGCTGCCTTCCATCACCTTGGCGCGGCAGGTGCAGCACACGCCGGCCTTGCACGAGAAGGGCAGATCGAGCCCGGCGTTGAGGGCCACGTCGAGCACGTGCTCGTGGGGCGCCATCGCCATCTCGTGCTCCTTGCCGTCGAGGATGACGGTGAGCGCCACCGACTTGGCCGCCTCGCCGGCAGCGTCGCGCGGGCCGGTGGGCACCTTGCCGGCGGGCAGCGGGGTGTTGGCGGTGAAGCGCTCGGTGTAGATGCGATCCGGGCGCACGCCCACTTCCACCAGCGCCTGCTGGGTGGCGTCGATCATCGCCTCGGGGCCGCAGATGAAGACTTCGTCCATGCTCGCCGCGGGCAGCAGCGAGGCGACCACCGACTTGACCTTGTCCGCGTCGATGCGGCCCTGGAGCAGGTCCACTTCCTGCGCCTGGCGGGACAAGATGTGGATCAGCGTGAGGCGGTCGCGGTAGCGATCCTTCAGATCCTGCAACGCCTCGTTGAACATCACCGACGACATGCGGCGGTTGCCGTACACCAGGGTGAACTTGGATTCGGGCTGCTCTTCGAGCGTGGTGGCGGCAATGGACAGGATCGGGGTGATGCCCGAACCGGCGGCAAAGCCCACGCGGTGGATTGCGCGCTGCTTCTTCACCGTGAAGCGGCCGTCCGGCGGCATCACCTGGATGGTGTCGCCAGCCTTGACCGACTGGGCCGCCCAGTTGGAGAACACGCCGCCGTCGACGGGGCGGATGCCCACTTCCAGCTCGCCAGCCTTGGCGAGGCGGCTGCGCGGGCAGCTGATGGAGTAGCTGCGGCGCACGTCCTGGCCGTTGATGTTGGCGCGCAGGGTCAGGAACTGGCCCGGCTCGAAGGCGAAACGCTCGCGGGCGTCGTCGGGGATGGCAAAGGTGATCGCCACCGCGCCAGCCGCTTCGGGGCTGACGCGCTTGACGGTGAGATCGTGGAAACGAGGGGTTGACATGGGGGGCTCCTGGGGGAGTGGGTGGTGGGGGACAGGAAGTGGGGAGTGGGGGACCGTGCCCTCTACCTATTTCCCACTACCCATTACCCACCACCGCCTCAATACGGTTTGAAATAGTCGAACGGCTCGCGGCAGTCGAGGCAGCGGTACAGCGCCTTGCAGGCGGTGGAGCCGAACTGGGACGTGAGCGTGGTGTTGGTGGAGCCGCACTGGGGGCAGGCTACGGTTTCCGCCGCGGGCTTCCGCATGAAGCGCACCACACCCACCTCCGGCGCTGGCAGGCGGTGGGGCGGCGCGATGCCGTAGGCGCGCAGCTTCTCCTTGGCGGCCTCGCTCATCCAGTCGGTGGTCCAGGCCGGCGACAGGCGGGTGACCACCCGGGCGTCGATGCCGATGCCGGCGAGGGTGGCACGCACGTCGTCCTCGATCTGCCCCATCGCCGGGCAGCCGCTGTAGGTAGGCGTGATGACCACCTCCAGCCCGTCGGCGGTCATCCGCACGTCGCGCAGGATGCCCAGCTCGCGCAGGGTGACGACCGGGATTTCCGGGTCGGTGAGGCTGTCGAGGGCGGTCAGCACCCGGTCGATGAGCTCGTCCGGGGCCGGCGCTGGCATCGGCGTTGCGCTCATGGCGTCACCACGTCGCGCCGGGGTGCGCCCGGGCGAGGCTCTGCATCTCGGTGAGCAGGAAACCCAGGTGCTCGGAATGCACGCCCACCTTGCCTTCGGTGATGTAGCCGCGGAAAGCCGGGCGAGTCACCGTGGCTTCGGCGAAGGCGTCATTCACCAACGCATCCCAGCCGGCGCGAAGCAGGCGCACATCCACGCCCACGCCGGCCGCCACCGCGGCGCTCTCGGCCGGGCTGACCGTCCAGAACTCCTCGGTGTAGGGCATCAGGTGATCGACCGCGGCCTGCACCCGGGCGTGGGATTCGTCGGTGCCGTCACCCAGCCGCACCAGCCAGTCGCGGGCGTGGTGCAGGTGGTAGCTGGCTTCCTTGAGCGACTTGGCGGCGATGGCGGCCAGCTCGCTGTCGGACGACTTCGTGAGCCCGTCCCACAGCTGCACCATCAGCGCCGAGTACAGGAAGTTGCGCACGATGGTGGTGGCATAGTCGCGATTGGACGCGGCGTAGCCCACCAGCGGGCCGTGGTGCGGCAGCTCCAGCAGCGTGTAGTTGCGGAACTCGGCTGCGTCGCGGAAGTAGGCCAGGCTGTCCTCGGTGGCGTCGCCGCCCAGCAGCGTGGCGGCACGCTGGTAGAGCAGCCGGGCCTGGCCGATCAGGTCGAGGCTGACGTTGGCGAGGGCCAGGTCTTCCTCGAGGATCGGGCCGTGGCCGCACCATTCGGCGTTGCGCTGGCCCAGCACCACGGCGTTGTCGGCCAGGTGCAGCAGGTAATCAGCAGTCGTGCTCATCACATGTGCCCCACTTCTTCCGGGATCTCGTAGAAGGTCGGGTGGCGGTAGATCTTGTCGGCCGCGGGGTCGAACAGCTCGCCCTTGTCGTCGGGGTTGCTGGCGGTGATCGCGGCGGACGGCACGACCCAGATGCTCACGCCTTCCTGGCGGCGGGTGTAAACATCGCGCGCCATGTGCAGCGCCTGGGACGCGTCGGCGGCGTGCAGGCTGCCGCAGTGCTTGTGCTCGAGGCCCTGCTTGCTGCGGACGAAAACTTCCCAGAGGGGCCATTCCTTGAGTGCGGGGGTGTTCATGCTGCCTCCTTCGTTGCGCGTTCTTGTTGTTTGCGGGCGTAGGCCAGGGCCGCGTCGCGAACCCACTGACCGTCGTTGTGAGCCTTGACCCGGGTGGACAGGCGTTCCTTGTTGCACGGGCCGTTGCCTTCGACGGTGTCCCAGAACTCCTGCCAGTCGATCTGGCCGTAGTCGTGGTGCTGGCGTTCCTCGTTCCACTTGAGGTCCGGGTCGGGCAGCGTGACGCCGAGCACCTGGGCCTGGGGCACGGTGGCGTCGATGAACTTCTGGCGCAGGTCGTCGTTGCTGATGCGCTTGATGCCCCAGCGCATGCCTTGCGCGCTGTTGGGGCTGTCGGCGTCCGGCGGCCCGAACATGGCGAGGCACTTCCACCACCAGCGATTCACCGCGTCCTGCACCATCGCCTTCTGTTCGTCGGAGCCCTTCATCATCACCAGCAGGGCTTCGTAGCCTTGGCGCTGGTGGAAGGATTCCTCCTTGCACACGCGCACCATCGCGCGGGCGTAGGGGCCGTAGGAGCAGCGGCACAGGGGGATCTGGTTCATGATCGCGGCGCCATCCACCAGCCAGCCGATCACGCCCACGTCGGCCCAGTTGAGGGTCGGGTAGTTGAAGATCGAGCTGTACTTGGCGCGGCCGGAGTGCAGGCCTTCGAGCATCTGGTCGCGGCTGGTGCCCAGCGTTTCGGCGGCGGAATAGAGGTACAGGCCGTGGCCGCCCTCGTCCTGCACCTTGGCGATCAGGATGGCCTTGCGCTTGAGGCTGGGCGCGCGGGAGATCCAGTTGCCTTCGGGCAACATGCCGACGATCTCGCTGTGGGCGTGCTGACTGATCTGGCGGACCAGGGTGCGGCGGTAGGCCTCGGGCATCCAGTCCTGGGGTTCGATGCGGCCGTCGGCGTCGATGCGGGCATCGAAGCGGGCCATCAGTTCCGGATCTTCGGTGGACGGGGTCCTGGCCGCCGTCTTCTGGCCGGCGTTGTCCGGCACGCTGAAGCTTTGGGTGTACATGAGTGTTCTCCTGCTGGGTTATTCGGGGGCGTTCGCGGTCAGCGCAGCCAGGCCGGGGTGCGCTTCTCGAGGAAGGCGGCGATGCCGTCCTTCGCCTCGTCGGTGGCGCGCCGGCGGGCGATGCGCTGGGCGGTTTCCTCGCTCACCGCATCGTCGATGGGGCGGGCGTTGATCGCGGCGATCAGATCCTTGGCGGCCTTCTGGGCTTGCGGGGCGCAGCCGACCAGGGTTTCGGCCAGCTTGGCCACCGCGGCATCCAGTTGATCCGGCGCCACCACCTCGCCCACCAGCCCGATGGCGAGCGCCCGCTGAGCGTCGATCTTCTCGGCGCTCTGGAACAGGCGTAGCGCGTGACGCGGCCCGACCGCGCGCAGCACGTAGGGGCTGATGACCGCGGGGATGATTCCGAACTTCACTTCCGAGGTGGAAAAGCTGGCGTCGGACGCGGCAATCGCCATGTCGCAGGCCGCCGCAAGCCCGGTGCCGCCGCCCAGGGCCGCGCCCTGCACCCGGGCGATGGTCGGCTTGGACATCTCCGACAGGCCGCGCAGCATGGCGCTGAAGCGGCGGGCGTCGTCGAGGTTCTCGGCTTCGCTGTAGCCGGACGCGCGGCGCATCCAGTTGAGGTCGGCGCCGGCAGAGAAATGCCGCCCGCGGCCGCCCAGCACCACCACGCGCACGCTGGCGTCGGCATCGAGTTCGAGGCAGGCCTCGCGCAGGTCGGCGATCAGCTGTTCGTCAAAGGCGTTGAACACCTCCGGACGGTTCATCCAGATCGTCGCCACGCGGCCGGCGCGTTCGATTTCCAGGGTTGAGTAGGTCTTGGCCATGCTCGTCTCGTCGCCCCGGACGGCAGCCAGCCGACTGCCAGCCCGGGGCATCACCTTATTTGGAAATGGTCCAGTCGCCGCCCTTGACTTCGAGCATGCGGAAGGCCGACAGGTCGAGACCCATGTGGTCGGTGGGCGACATGTTGAAGGTGCCGCTGGTGCCCACGAAGCCCTTGGTGGCTTCGATGGCGTCGCGGACCTTGGCCTTGTCGGTGGAACCGGCGCGCTTGATGGCATCGACGGCGATCATCAGGCCGTCGTAGGCGTAGCCGCCGAAGGTGGACACGTCCTGCTTGTAGCGCTCCTTGTAGGCCTTGTCGTAGGCGGTCACGACGGGCTTCTGCGGGTCGCCGGCGGGCAGCTTCTCGGGGATCAGCTGGGCCGGGGACGGCAGGCGCACGCCTTCGGCAGCCGGGCCGGCGAGCTTCAGGAACTCGTCCGAGGCCACGCCGTGGGACTGGTACAGCGGCAGGCTGATGCCCAGCTGCTTGTAGTTCTTGGTGACGATGGCCGGGCCCTGGCCAAGGCCGAACACGAACACGGCCTGCACGCCGGCGGTGTTCTTGATCTTGGTGAGCTGCGGGCTCATGTCGGTGTCTTTCGGCCCGTAGGTCTCGCTGGCCACCAGGGTCACGCCGTACTTGGCGGCGACGGCCTCGGTCTCCTTCTTGCCGGACTGGCCGAAACCGCTGGTCTCGGAGAGCAGCGCCACCTTGCTGATGCCGCGCTTCTTCATGTCCTCGAAGACCTTCTCGGCGGCCATGCGGTCGGTGTGCGGGGTCTTGAAGACGAACTTCTTGACCGGCTCGACGATCACCACGGCGCCCGCCAGCGAGATGAAGGGCACGCCGGCCTTCTCGACCAGCGGCACGGTGGACATGGTGGAGCCGGTGGTGGTGCCGCCGACGATCAGATCGACCTTGTCGTCGTCGATCAGGCGCTTGGCAAAGCCGTTGGCCTTGTTGGCGTCGCTGCCGTCGTCGTAATGGACGAGCTGGATCTGGCGGCCGAGCACGCCGCCCTTCTTGTTGATCTCTTCCACATAGAGCTGGAGCGTCTTCAGCTCCGGGTCGCCCAGGAAGGCGGCCGGGCCGGTGACGGACAGGATCGAACCGATCTTGATCGGCTCGCTGGCGAGGGCGGAGAAGCTGCCCAGCGCAAGCACGGTGCCGACGAACAGGGTCTTCAGGGTGGTTCTTTTGTTCATGGTTTTGTCTCCTCTTTGGTGTTATGGCTCAGACACGTTCGATGATCATGGCGATGCCCTGCCCCACGCCGATGCACATGGTGCACAGCGCGTAGCGGCCGCCGCGGCGGTGGAGTTCGTACATGGCGGTGGTCACGAGCCGGGCACCGCTGGCGCCCAGCGGGTGGCCCATGGCGATGGCGCCGCCGTTGGGATTGACCCGCGCCTCGTCGTCGGCAAGGCCCAGGTCGCGCACCACGGCCAGGGCCTGGGCGGCGAAAGCTTCGTTGAGCTCGATCACGTCCATCTGATCCAGCGTGAGGCCGGTCTGGGCCAGCACCTTCTTCACCGCCGGCGCCGGGCCGAAGCCCATGATCCGCGGCAGCAGGCCGGCGGTGGCCATGCCCACGACACGGGCCTTCGGGGTCAGGCCGTACTTGCCGGCTGCCGCCTCGGAGGCCAGCAGCAGCGCGCAGGCGCCGTCATTCACGCCGGAGGCGTTGCCGGCGGTCACCGTCATCTCCGGGCCATTGACGCCCTTCAGCTTGGCGAGCATCTCCAGCGTGGTCTCGGGGCGCGGGTGCTCGTCGGTATCGAAGACGATCGGGTCGCCCTTCTTGCGGGGGATCTCCACCGGCACCAGCTCGTCGGCAAAGCGGCCGGCGGCGTGGGCGGCGGCCCAGCGCTGCTGGGAGCGCAGGGCGAAGGCGTCCTGGTCGGCGCGATTGACGGAGAACTCCTCGGCCACGTTGTCCGCGGTCTGCGGCATCGAGTGGGTTTCGTAGAGCTTCTTCATCGCCGGGTTGATGAAGCGCCAGCCGATGGTGGTGTCGTAGATCGCGGCATTGCGCGAGAAGGCCGATTCGGCCTTGCCCATCACGAAGGGCGCGCGGGACATGCTCTCGACGCCGCCGGCGATCATCAGGCTGGTTTCGCCCGACTTGATGGCCCGGGCGGCGATGCCGATGGCGTCCATGCCCGAACCGCACAGGCGGTTGACGGTGGTGCCCGGCACATCCACCGGCAGCCCGGCGAGCAGGCCCGACATGCGGGCGACGTTGCGGTTGTCCTCGCCGGCCTGGTTGGCGCAGCCGTAGATGATGTCCTCGACGGCAGACCAGTCGACCTGGGGACTCCGGGCCATCAGGGCCTTGAGCGGAATGGCGCCCAGGTTGTCGGCGCGCACGCTGGCGAGGGTGCCGCCGTAGCGCCCGATGGGCGTGCGGATGGCGTCGCAGATGAAAGCGTTGTTCATCGACCGGTCTCCTTAAAGTTGCTTCGGGCGTTCGTCGATCACGCGACGGGCCTTGCCGGTCTGGGTGCGCGGGATGGTGTCGAAGTCCATCACGCGAACCTTGGTGGAGATGCCGATGATGGTCTTGATGTGGTGCTGCAGACCGCGGCTGATCTCCTCGACCGCGGCGCGGGACAGCTTGCCGGAGAGCTCGCGCTGGACTTCGCAGCGCACCTCCACGTCGTCCATGTGGCCGTCGCGGGTCAGCACGATCTGGTAGTTGCCCGACAGGCGCTGGTCGCGCAGGATCTGCTCCTCGATCTGGGTCGGGAAGACATTCACACCGCGGATGATGAGCATGTCGTCCGAGCGGCCGGTGATGCGGTCCATCCGGCGGAAGGAGCGCGAGGTAGGCGGCAGCAGGCGGGTGAGGTCGCGGGTGCGGTAGCGGATGACCGGGAAGGCTTCCTTGGTGAGCGAGGTGAACACCAGCTCGCCCTCCTCTCCGTCGGCCACCACTTCGCCGGTGTCGGGGTTGATGATCTCGGGGTAGAAGTGGTCTTCCCAGATCACCGGGCCGTCCTTGCTCTCGATGCACTCGCAGGCAACGCCGGGGCCCATCACTTCGGTCAGGCCGTAGATGTCGATGGCGTCGATGCCGAGCTTGCGCTCGATCTCGGCGCGCATGCCCTGCCCCCACGGCTCGGCGCCGAAGATGCCGACTTTCAGGGAGATCTCGTCGGGCTTGATGCCCAGGCGCTCGAACTCCTCGGCGATCACCAGCGAATACGACGGGGTGACCATGATCACGTCCGGACGGAAATCCATGATCTGCTGGACCTGCTTCTCGGTCTGGCCGCCGGACATGGGCACCACGGTACAGCCCAGGCGCTCGGCACCTGCGTGGGCGCCGAGGCCGCCGGTGAACATCCCGTAGCCGTAGGCCACGTGCACCATGTCGCCCGGCAGGCCGCCGGCGGCGCGGATCGAGCGCGCCACCACGTTGGCCCAGTTGTCCAGGTCGTTCCTGGTGTAGCCGACCACCACCGACTTGCCGGTGGTGCCCGACGAGGCGTGCAGACGGGCCACCTTGTTGCGCGGCACGGCAAAGAGGCCGAAGGGGTAGTTGTCCCGCAGGTCGGTCTTGGTCATGAACGGGAACTTGGCCAGGTCGGCCAGCTGCTTCAGGTCGTCCGGATGGACGCCCTTTTCCTGGCAGCGCTTGCGGTAGGGCTCGACGTTGTCGTAGCTGTGGCGAACCGACCACTTGAGGCGTTCGAGCTGCAGGGCCGAGATCTCGTCGCGGCTGGCCTTCTCGATCGGGTCCAGATCGGCGGCCTCGGGGCGCTTTGTAGGCATGGTTGTCTCCTCTCTTTATATGTTCTTGACGGGTTCGGGCGGCCCTCAGGCCACCGACTCGCCCGCCAGCCCGGCGATGACTTCGCCGTTGATCCGGTAGCTCTTGCCGCGGAACAGCGCGATCGTCTTGCCGCTCTGGCGACTCTTCACGGTCACGTCGTAGACGCCGGTTCGACCGGACTGGGAACGCTCGACCGCCTCGGCGTCGAGGGTGTCGTTCTCCATTCCCGGCGCCAGAAAGTCGATGTGGCAGGCCGAGGCCACGGTGTTCCTGTTATAGCTGTTGCAGGCGTAGGCAAAGGCCGTGTCGGCCAGCGAGAAAATCAGCCCGCCGTGGCAGATGTGGTGGCCATTGACCATGTCGCCGCGCACCGGCATCGACAGGTGCGACACGCCCGGCCCGACGCTTTCGATCTTGATCCCCAGCGCATTGGCTGCGCGGTCCCGCGACCACATGGCTTCGGCCACGGCTTCGGCCAGCGCCTGGGCGTCGGCGGGGTTGGTTTGCTTAGTCATGGATGCCCTTTCCGGCAAAGACCGATTGCTGGATCAGCGGCGAGACGCGGTAGCGCGGGTCGCCGTAGAAGTCGCCGAGATACCGGAGCACCTGGCAGATGGTGGCCACGCCCACGGCGTCGGCCCAGGCCAGCGGCCCCTTGGGGTAATTGACGCCCAGGCGCATCGCCGAGTCGGCACCCTTCGCATCGCACACGCCCTGGTTCACCGCGTCGGCGGCCTCGTTGGCGAGCATCGCCACGGTGCGCATCACCGCCAGGCCCGGCACGTCGCCGAAGCGCGACACCGCAAAACCGGCCGCCTGCAGCAGCGCGGTGGCCGCGGCCGCCGCCGGCGCCCAGCAACTGTGGGACACGCTCACCGCCAGCCGGGTGGCCTTGGTGTAGTCCAGCGCCAGATCGATCAGCACGGTGTTGGCGATGCCGGTCTCGGCGGCCCGCTGGGTGGCGGTGCGGCCGTCGGTGACGAAGAGCACCGCGTCGCCCACCTCGGCGATGCGGCCATCGTCGGCCTCGCCCCAGGTGTAGGCCACGCCGTGCTCAAAGAGCCGGTCGGCGATCGCCTCGACGGCGGCGGAGCGTCCGTGGAGCACGATGTCCGTCGGTGCCGGCTGGGCGACGCAGGTCTTGGGCGCGGGGCGCTCGGCGCCTTCGCGGTAGTCGTAGAAGCCGCGGCCCGACTTGCGGCCGTAGAAGCCGGCATCCACCAGCTCCTGCTGCATCAGCGAGGGCTGGAAGCGCGGGTCGTTGTAATAGGCGTTCCACACCGAGCGGCTCACCGCGAAGTTCACGTCGTGGCCGATCATGTCGGTGAGCTCGAACGGGCCCATCTTGAAGCCGCCCGCCTCGCGCATCACCGCGTCGATGGTCGCCACGTCGGCGCCGCCTTCGGTGGCGATCCGCATGGCTTCGCCGTAGTACGGCCGGGCCACGCGATTGACGATGAAGCCCGGCGTCGAGCGGGTGTGCACCGGCGTCTTGCCCCAGGCCGCGGCGGTGGCGAACAGGGTGTCGGCCACGGTCTTGTCGGTGGCAAGACCGGAGACGATCTCCACCAGCGCCATCAGCGGCGCGGGGTTGAAGAAGTGCAGTCCGGCCAGCCGCTCGGGCCGGCTGAGGGCCGCGCCGATGGCGGTGACGGAGATCGACGAGGTGTTGGTGCCGAAGATGCAGTCGGCGCCGACGATGGATTCGAGATCGCGGTAGAGGGTCTGCTTGGCTTCGAGGCTCTCGACGATGGCCTCGACCACCAGCGCGGCGTCGGCCAGATCGTCCAGGCGCTCGACCGGGTGCAGGCGCGCACCGGCCGCCTCGGCGGCGTCGGCGGCCATGCGGCCCTTCTCCACCAGCTTGCCAAACTGGGCGCGGATGCCGGCAGCCGCCTTGGCCGCCGCCTCGGGCCGGGTGTCGAGCAGCTTGACCACGTGGCCCGCCGCTGCCGCAACCTGGGCGATGCCGGCGCCCATCGCGCCGGTACCGACCACCGCGACGATGGCGGACGTGTCGAGGGCGTGGTTGGAAAGTTCGGCCACGCTCATTCCCCCGTGAACTTCGGTGCGCGCTTTTCCATGAAGGCGGCGACGCCTTCGGCGTAGTCCGGGCTCCAGCCCAGTTCGCGCATGAAGCTGCCTTCAAACGACAGCTGCTGCTCCAGGGTGTGGCCCGGCGCGGCGTGCATGGCCTGGCGGGTGCGCACCAGCGCCTTGGTGGGCATGGCGGCGAGCTGGGTGGCCAGCGCATCGATGCGGGCGGCGAAGGCGTCGTCGGCCACGGCTTCCCAGATCAGGCCCCACTCGGCGGCCTTCTCGGCGGGCAGTTTGTCGGCCAGCAGCGCCAGGCCCATCGCCCGGGCCATGCCCACGCGCTGGGGCAGGAACCACGTGCCGCCGGTATCCGGCACCAGCCCGATCTTGCTGAAGGCCTGGAGGAAGGACGCCGACTTGCTGGCGACCACCAGATCGCAGGCCAGCGCGACGCTGGCGCCGGCGCCGGCAGCGATGCCATTCACCGCGGCGATGGTCGGCACGCGCAGGTTCTGCAGGCGCAGCACCAGCGGCTTGTAGTTGGCTTCGACCACGTTGCCGATGTCCGGCATCTTGCCGCCCACCTTCTGCATGTCCGGGTCGGCCAGATCCTGGCCGGCGCAGAAGGCCCGGCCCGCGCCGGTGAGCACCAGCACGCGCACGGTTTTATCGGCCTGGATCGAGTCCAGCGCCACGCGCAACTCGGCGTGCATCTCGCCGGTGAAGCTGTTGAGCTTGTCCGGGCGGTTGAGGGTGAGGCGGGCGACGCCGGCTTCAACCGTGAAGAGGATGTTCTTGAATTCCATCGCGACCTCCTCAGACGTGATAACGGCGCTGGACCACGCGGAAGCGGTTGGCGACGAAGGCCGAATCCGCATACGACGCGTTGGCCGCCGGGTTGCCGCCGGTGCCGTGGTAGTCGGAATACGCCGCCGACTGATTCACGAACACGCCGCCGGTGAGGTTGATCGACAGGGCGACCTTGCTGCGCCAGGTGGCTTCGGTCATCGCGTCGATGACGTCCTGCTTCGTGGAGTAGATGCCGGTGGTCAGCGCGCCGTGGGTGCTCACCACGCGCTCGGAGAGGGCGATGGCGGCAGCGGTGTCGGCCACCTTGACGATGAAGCTGATCGGGCCGAAGCGCTCTTCCATGTACAGCCGCTCGTCGGCGGCGTCGCAGGCGATGAGCACCGGGGTGCGCACTTCGGCGGCCGGGAAGTCCGGGTTATCCAGCTTGCTGGAAGCCAGCACGACCTTGCCCAGCTCGCCGCTGTTGGCGAGATTGATGCGCTCCAGGGTGTCGGCGGACTGGATCGCGCCCAGCACCGCGTGGGCCACTTCGGGCTTGGACAGGAAGCGCTCGACGGCCTTGGCCAGATCGGCGCACACCTCGTCGTAGCTCTTGGGGCCGTCTTCGGTTTCGATGCCGCCGGCCGGCACGAAGATGGCCTGGGAGGTGGTGCACATCTGGCCGGAGTACAGCGACAGGGTGAAGGCCAGGTTGCCCAGCATCGCCTTGTAGGCGTTGGTGGAGTCGATGACGATGTTGTTCACGCCGGCCAGCTCGGCATACACCTGGGCCTGGCGGCAGTTGTCGATGAGCCACTGGCCGAACACGTTGCCGCCGGTGAAGTCGATGGACTTGACCGCCGCGTGCGTGGCGAGGCCCTTGGTGGTGGCGCGCTTGTCGGTGACGCACAGACTGACCAGGTTGGGGTCGATGCCGTTTTCAGCCAGCACGGCGCGGATGGTGCGCACGGTGATGGCCGCCGGCAGGATGGCGTTGCTGTGGGGCTTCACGATCACCGGGTTGCCGGTGGCGAGCGCCGCAAACAGGCCGGGGTAGGTGTTCCAGGTGGGGAAGGTGCCGCAGCCGATCACCAGCCCGACGCCGCGGCCGACGATCTCGAAGTGCTTCTTCATGACCAGCGGCGGGTTCTTGCCCTGGGGCTTTTCCCACACGGCGTCGGCGGGCACGAAGCGCTGCTCGCGCCAGGCGTAGGCGACAGCCTCGAGGCCGCGGTCCTGGGCGTGGGGCGCGCCGGCCTGGAAGGCCATCATCCAGCCCTGGCCGGTGGTCATCATCACCGCGTGGGCGAGCTCGAAGCTCTGCTTGTTGAGGCGGTCGAGAATCTCCAGGCAGATGCCGGTGCGGCCATCGGCGCCCAGCACCTGCCAGCCCTTCATGGCAGCCTGGCCGGCAGCGATCAGGGCTTCGGGCTCGCACACCGGGTACTGCACGTCGAGCGCGATGCCGTAGGGCGACTTTTCGCCGGCCAGCCAGCCGCTCTGGCCCGGCTGGCCCAGCTCGAAGGCCTTGCCCAGATGGGCCTCGAAGGCCTTCTTGCCCTCTTCCGCCGCGTTTTCGCCATAAGCCTTGGGGCTCGGCATCTCGGGGTAGGCAGACCAGTAGGCGCGGGAGGCGATTGCGGCAACGGCGCCTTCCAGCGTGGCCTGGTGCTTTTCGAAGAGGGGGTGAGTCATTCGGCTGTCTCCTGTCTGGTTTTTGGGTTGCTGAGTTAAACAGTACAAACCAATCTGATCAAAGTCAATGTTTGGTATCGCATTTTTGTGGCAGGAAGCGCCACCATTCCTCACTTCAAAACCACTTCCACAAAAAAGAATCTGTTTTTCTTCAATAGTTTGATTTACATTTTTTCTGCACAAAGGCCGAAAAACAGATTTGTAACGGGCAAGGCGGTTTTTCGCCCCTCGATTGTTTTGATACATTTTTGTTGACGTTTGTTTTGTTTTTGTATCATGATTAACCACACCAGCCCAAGGGACATGGGCGCGGTGACAAACGGTTCATCACACACCTACGAGGAGGCACCATGGCCAGCAACAAGGAACGCTTTGCAGACAAGATGGAATTTCCGCCGGAAATCCAGCAGCCCAACATCTATCCCCTGTCGTGGAACAGCAAGACCAAGAAGCTGCAGGAAGTCTGGCAGGCCGCGCTGCGCGAAAACTGGGATCCCGAGAAGCTCCCGTGGGACACCCTGGATGTGGACAGCTACAGCTGGGAAGAGCGCGAATCCATCGCCTACTGGTGGAGCCTGCTGTCCGTGTTCGACGCCTCGGCGCCCCCGGTGTTCGCCGAAGCGCTGATCAAGACCTACGAGGTCCACGAGGAAGATCCGGTGCGCAAGTGCTTCTTCTCGGTCACCCGCGACGAGCAGAACCACGAAATCATGTGCGGCCTGGCCATCACCAAGATGCTCGGCCACCCGGACCCGATCACCTATCAACCCAAGACCGAACTGGGCAAGCGCCTGCAGAAGAACGTGCAGTGGCTGTACTTCAATGGCTCGCGCTACTGGAACGGCTACAAGCAGGCCGTGCCCAAGTACGACCTGGCCGTGCTGTTCAGCTCCTTCCTGATGGGCGAGATCGCCGCCGCGACCATCTTCAAGCAGATGTTCGACAACTCCCGCGAGCCAGTCTTCAAGGAAGGCTTCAAGAACATCGGCCGTGACGAAGGCCGCCACATGGCGATCTGCATGGCGGTGATGGAGCGCGACTACCCGGGCCTGAAGGAAGAGACCAAGTCCATCGTCACCAAGCAGATCCGCGCCGGCTA